>NZ_CP113913.1:321520-643041 GCF_029395355.1 Bifidobacterium sp. ESL0800 | reverse complement strand
ACATCATCGATTCCGTCGCCAACATGCTTTCTGAAATCGGCATCCTCTACCTCTCCGACTTCAACAAGGACGTCATCGGCAAGCTGCTGCGCGGCAAGCACCTCGAGTTCCATCCGCTCTTCCGCGCCGGCCTGCACGTCTTCATCTCACGCGACAATCCTCTCGCGTCCAAGGAAAAAGTGACGATGGACGACCTCAAACCGTACCCGTTCATCCAGTACGAGCAGGGCGAGGAAGGCAGCTTCTACTTCGCCGAGGAGGCGGTCTGGCCCAAGGACTCCCCCAAACTCATCACCGTCACCGACCGCGCCACGATCCTCAACTTCATCATCGGGCTCAACGGCTACACCATCTGCACCGGCATCGACAACGGCGACCTCAACAACGAGAAGATCGTCACCGTCCCACTCGACACCGACGAGACCATGCTGGTCGGCTGGATCACCAACGAGCGCGCCAACCTCTCCAAAGCCGCCGAAAGCTACCTCGCCAAACTCAAGTCCGTCATCGCCAGCCACGGCTACACGCTCATCGAATAGCCTAATCTTTTGTGCGGTCGCCTTGTCCTGTCCGTTCTCGCTCACAACAGGCAGGACAAGGCAGCCTGCGTCAATGTATCGACATTTCGGTCCGGTATCTTGCCGATATATGCAGTATTGCGTGCATTCAAATCGAGTGCCTTGAGCTGTTCCACTTCAACGAACCCCGATACCGCGCGCTGACCGTTGACGGTTCGAGCATCCAGTTCGTCCATGCTGAAATGCAATGGATAGCCGTTGTCGTTACTGGTAATAGGGCAAATCATCGTCAATGCACAACGAGTGTTGTATTGGTTGTTGCTCACTACAACAGCGTATCTACGTTTGGTTTGTTCGTGGCCACGTGAGGGATCGAAATCGGTGCATATGACATCCCCTTTGAAAAATCTCATCAGATATCCTCCGCACCTACTGGCGCGCCGGTGTCCCATTCCTCACCCCAATATGGGCCGTTGTAGCCACGGAAGAGATCCGCGAGCACAGGCACGTCATATCTACCGACTTTCACCGTCCGCACGCCACTTGGCGTCAGAATGATGGAACCATCCTTGTATTCCACATTGAGCTCGGTGCCGTCCCCTATGTTGGCTTCGTCCCTGATCTCCTTGGGGATGCGAATGCCTTCGCTGTTGCCCCATTTCGCCACCGTCACCTTCGGCATAGGAGCACCTCTTTCCAAAACACGTGTACACATCTGTATATCCTTTCTGTATCATACCATGATTGACATGGGTCATTGATGTGAAAGGATAGGGGCACACCATCCATAGCGCAACTTTGCCGGTTGAAATTGTGGATATGTGGATGCATCGATGACTATCCACATATCCCTTCCATGGAAACGCAGAAATTATTCCCGATCGCGCACTGGACCGCCGACGTTTCCGTATTTCCTGCCTGCGTAAACGCCGTAGATTGAGACCGCGACAAGGATGACCAGCACGATGGCAAGAATGGCGTAGAGGTTCACCACGTCGTAGGTGTGCAGGGCCAGCCCGAAGACCACCAAGATCACGCCGCCGAGGATGAACATGAACCCGCCGAAACGCTGGCAACGACGCCACGATTCACGGCTTTTGAAGGCTCCCGGCACACGGACACCGCTCCATCGATTCATCCTGGTGTTCGGCATGACGTTGCCGACGACGATGAACACCAAACCGGTGACGACGTTCAGGATCGCCTCCAGAGGTATGACCGATCCACCGCGCCCTTTGCCGAACGCGTCGGCGATGAACCACACATTGAGAACGTTGAGTACCACGAACATGCAGCATCCTCCGATAATCCACACGCGCACCGTCGTCTTAGCGCTCATGCCGGCATTCGACTGCTTGCGAGCGGAACGTTCGACAGGAATCTCGCAGACCAGCCAGACCAAGCAGACCAGCAACGTGAACAACGGGAAGAAGAGCCAGTCGCCCTTGCCGCCCCAGCTGTCGAGCTCACCGTGCGCATTGTAGTGCATGGGCACGCGATCGGGCATATACGGCAATGCCAGCAGGTAGACAATCAGCGGCAGCAGCCCTAAAAGCACCATCGCCAGGTTCCAGCCCTTCGCACCGGCAATCGCGGATTTCCAGTTTCGGTTTCCGGACCCTTGAGACGCGACAGGCCGACGGCCTTTGATTTCGGGGTCATCGCCATGCTCTGATTCTGCTGCCGATTTCCGTTCCTCATCATGACCACTCATGATTATTCTCCTTGTTTCTTTTCTTTGCCGCAGTCCGCCGTTTCGACCACTACCCCACTGGTTGCGGATGATGGCTTCCTCGTTTCGGCGAATTTCGCGCTATAATCCGAAGCTTTGGAAATCGCCTCGTTGCGTTGCAACTCCTTCAACCAGACGATGGTGTCGTCGAGCACGGTCAGATTTGGCTCGTACCAGATCGTCGTGCCCTCGCGGCTGTCCGTCACCAGCTCGGCCTCGCGCAGCTTCTTGAGATGGTACGAAAGCCTTGACGCCGACAATCCCGTGGCCTGCGCGAGTTCTCCGGCGTTCATCACTCTGCGCCGCAGCAACTGCAGAATCTCGCGCCGCGCCGGGTCCGCGAGCGCCGACAACGTGGTCTGCACACCCATGGTGCCTCCTTCTTATACATCGAACATCGTTATATTTCAAATAATATTGAAATATACGATTATCGTACCGCGCTTCTCGATTTATTTCAAATTATATTGAAATAAACATTCGTAAATTTCGGAACAGCCCCGCGGACTTCAAGCTCTCAGAAGTGGACAACCCTTCATCACTGATGTACAGTTTCTTTTACATAGTAAAGTTTGCTTTACTTTTCTTGATAATGCATCTATCCATCAAAGCGGTAATGGAGGAACACATGAACAGGCAATCCGAGACACATCCGCGGGTAAGCGGTCCATTTGAAGACACTGCCGGCGAACCGGAAACGATCGATCAACGAGCCCAGCAAACCAACGTTTCCGCAACCAGTGCCTTCGGAGCGAAAACCATTTTCGGCGGCGGCAAAGTTGCGCTTTGGAGTATGAGCATTGGCATGGGATGCATCATCGGCATCGCTGTGGCCGCAGCCATCGAGCTATTGGCCGGCGGCTCGGTTCACGACCGGACGGAACTGGCCATCGCTGAAGGAATCTGCTCGTTCTTGGTAGCCGCTGGTCTAACGTGGATTATTCTGGTGGACAAGAGAACGTTGAAAGGCTACGACCAGCACCAGGAAGAAAGCGTCGAGAACTCCTGGATTCAGCGGTCTGCAGTTTACGGATTCGACGGCATCTTACTCGCCAATGCCGTGTTGAGCGTGGTACTCACTTTCCGCGACAAACCAATCGGCAGCACGGTGGCTCAATACTGCCTCGGCGGATGTGTGCTGATCGGAATACTTTCTTGGGGCATCGGCTATCTGGTACTCTACATCAAGGGCACTCGATGAGAAATCGTCTTACACAACTGCGAACCGAAAAAGGTCTGTCGCAGGCGGCGCTCGCCGAACTTGCCAGCGTAAGCCGTCAGACCATCATCTCCATCGAAAAGGGCCGCTTTGACCCGTCTCTGCCACTGGCGTTCCATCTCGCCTCGATCTTCGGCTGCACCATCGAGGACATCTTTGATCCGGACGAAAAAGTCGACGAAGAATGAGACTACTGTAAATCCGTCGTCCAAATCTGCCGATTTACAGCATACCACCCCACATGTTTTTGGCATGATCGATTTTGGCTTCTATCTCCCTTAAATCCGCAGCTCTGCGCCTGTCTTCTTCACTGGTCCCGGTCATGCTGTTTACTTTGTGCTCGAGACTATGCTTCACCCCGAACACCGCGCATAACGCGGCTGCACCGACTAGCACGACGATAACCAGCCACCCCATCACGACTCCTTCGTCTCCGACTTTGTGTTGTCGTCAGTTCGTTTGGCTTTCAACTCTTCTTTGGCGCGTAGATGACGTTGTCGATCAGGTTCTTGTAGTGGTCGGTGATGACCTGGCGCTTGGCCTTGAGGCTCGGGGTGAGCATGCCGTTGGCCTCGGTGAACTCGTCGGGGACGATCTCGAACTTGCGGATGGATTCGGCGCGCGAGACCAGCTCGTTGGCCTTGTTGACGGCACGCTCGACCTCGGCGCGCACGATCGGGTTCTCACTGGCTTCCTTCAGGTCCTTGACCGGTTCGGCGCCCTCGGAGACGAGCCAGGCATTCGCGTCCTGCAGGTCGATCGAGATGATCGCGGCGATGAACGGCTTGCGGTCGCCGACCATGACGCATTGGCTGACCACCGGCGAGGTCATGACGGAAGCCTCCACCTCGGCGGGCGAGACGTTCTTGCCGCCGGCGGTGATGATGATGTCTTTCTTACGGCCGGTCAGCGTGACGAATCCATCGGAATCAAGCGAGCCGAGATCGCCGGTATGAAGCCATCCGTCGACGATCTGTTCGGCGGTGATCTCAGGATGGTTGTGGTAGCCGACGCATACCGCACGGCTCTTGATGCACAGCTCCCCCGTATCGCTCACACCGACGGTGACGCCTTGCAGCGGGATGCCCACGGTGCCGATCTTGTAGCCTTTGGTGGGGTTGACCATCGCCGGCGCACAGGTTTCGGTCATGCCGTAGCCTTCGAGCAGGGGCAGGCCGACGCCGTTGAAGAAGTGGGCGATGGTCGCGTTGAGCGGGGCGCCGCCGGAGACCGCATATTCAACCCTTCCACCGAAAATCTGCATGATAGTGGAATAGACCAGCTTGTTGTAAAGGGCGTGGCGTATACGCAAGGCACGCGGAATCGGCTGTCCGGACTGCTGGGCCTTCGACCAGGCGATGGCCGTTTCGGTGGCGTGGGAGAAGATGCGGCCGGCGGCACCGGAGCCGGCCTTCTGCGAGGCGGCGTTGTAGATCTTTTCGAAGATACGCGGGACCGCGAGGATGAACGTCGGCTTGAACGTGCGGAAATCCGCCAAGATAGTCTTGAAATTGCTGGAAAGCCCCAGAGTGACCGTTCCTGCAAAGCAGACCAGCTGCATGAACCGGGCGAAGACGTGCGCCAACGGCAGGAAGAGCAGCAGCCTGCGGCCGGGTTTGTTCAGGATGTCGCCCATGGACTGCACGCCGGAGATGGTGATGAACACGAAATTCGAATGGGTCAGTTCGATGCCCTTGGGCGTGCCGGTGGAGCCGGACGTATAGACGATAGTGGCCAGATCGCCGCCTTTGACCGCCTGTTCACGTTGCCAGAACTCTTCGTCGGTGACGTTCTGACCGAACTTCTCGATGGTTTCGATGGCACCGGCGGCGATGACATAGACGTCTTTGAGGTCGGCGCAGGAATCGCGCACGGCATCGATCTTGTCGCGCTGCCCGTCGTCTTCGGCGAAGGCCATCCTGACGTTGGAATCGTTGAAGATCATCTGCACCTGGGCGGGCGAATTGGTCTCGTAGACGGGAACCGTGAGCGCGCCGATGGACATGATGGCCATGTCAAGCGCCGTCCACTGCCAGGAAGTGTGGGCGATGATAGCCACACAATCCCCCGGCTTGACGCCGCGCGCGATCAGTCCTTTGGCAAGCGCGATGACCTTATCCCGAAATTGCGTCGCCGTGAAGGACTTCCACTTGCCGTCACCGCCTACGTACTCGACCAGTGACTCATCCGGCGTGCGCTTGGCACGGTCGTCAAGCAGCGTGAAGATGTTCCGGTCGCTTTCGATCGGACGGACCAACGGCTGTGTATATTCCTGCTGCATACGGCTCCCTTATTGACGTAATACTAGTTAAAACTTTACCCCCAGCTCAAGAAATCAGCGTCAAGAACCACATTTGACCAAATAAGTTAACGTTTGATGTCATGCACCATATTTGGCCAAATATGCATCTGCACGCTCCTTGATATCGGTATCGAGCAGCGGGTTGCCGTCGGTGGTGACCATGCGCGAGGCGGCGGCGAAGATCTCGCGCACGTTGGCGATGGAGAGGACCGGGAAGCCGAACTCCTGCTCGACCGACTTGACGGCGGACATGTCGGAGTCCTTGGTCTTTTCCATACGGTCGACGGAAAGCACCAAGCCCACGATGTCAACATCGGCCGCGGACTTGAGTTTCGGAACGACCTCGCGAACCGCGGTGCCGGCGGTCATCACATCGTCGACCAGCAGGACCTTCATGCCGTCCTCAAGCGGCGTGCCGACGAGGATGCCGCCGTCGCCGTGGTCCTTCTTTTCCTTGCGGTCGAAGGTGTAGCCGACCTCCATGCCGTGCATGCTGGTCAGCGCGATGGATGTGGAGACCGCCAGCGGGATGCCCTTGTAGGCTGGGCCGAAAATCGTGGCGATATCGCTCGGCAAGGTGCCGTCGGCGATGGCCGAGGTGATCTTTTCGGCGTAGAACGCACCCAACGTGGCGATCTTGCGGCCGTTGTTGAAGGCACCGGCGTTGATGAAGTACGGTGACTGTCTGCCGGATTTCAGCGTGAAGTCGCCGAATTTCAACGCTCCCGATTGCAAGAGGAACTCGGTGAAACGTTCGTCTATCGGAGTCATCGCGCGGTTTGTCGGATTCTGTTTTTGTTGCTTGTTATTGCTGTCGGCCATGTTCCTAACCTTTCATACCAATAAAAATCTTAAAAATATCTACTGTCTGGATGACATCACCAAGTCTGGCCTTTGGCCAGTTTCGCGGCCAGTTCCGGACGGGAGTCGAGCAGATCGTCGAGCTCACGAGCCACGCGCATCGGGGCGGTCGGGTCGACCAACGCAGCGGCTCCGACCTCGACGGCGTTCGCACCGGCGTAGAGGTATTCCAACGCCTTCTCCCCCGAATCGATGCCGCCGATGCCGATGATCGGAATGCCGGGGATGGCCTGACGCACGCGCCAGACGAAACTCAGGGCAATCGGGAAGATGGCGGGGCCGGAGACACCGCCGGTACGGTTGGCAAGAATCGGCTTGCCTGTGTTGATGCCGATACGCATGCCGACCAGTGTGTTGATGAGGCTCAGCGCGTCGGCCCCGGCATCCACCGCGGCGTGCGCGACCTGAACGATGTCGGTGACGTTCGGAGAAAGCTTCACGATCATCGGCTTGCTGGTCAACGCCCGCAAATGCTTGATAAGGCGGCTCAGCGCAACCGGATCAGTGCCGACGCTCATGCCACCGTGGCTCACGTTCGGGCAGCTGACGTTGATTTCGAGCATGTCGGCCTGGGAGTCGGCGAGTTTGGCAACCACCTGTGCGTAGTCCTCATCGCTGTGTCCGGCGACATTGGTGATGACCATGGCACCGAGTTTCTTGAGCCGTGGCAGTTCGTCGGTCAGATAATGGTCAACACCGGGATTCTGCAGGCCGACCGAGTTGACCATGCTGGACGGGCCTTCGGCGGTACGCGGTCCGGGATTGCCCTCCCACGGCACCGGCGAGACGCCCTTGGTGCAGATGGCGCCCATCTGGCTCACATCGTAGTAGTCGCCGCAGGCGTCGAGTTGGAACGTGCCCGAGGCCGTGCCGACCGGGTTCTTCCATTCCGTGCCCGCGACGATGGTCTTGTGCCGCCATTCGTGGGGTTCCAAGACGTTCATCTGCTCGGCCTGTTGCGTTTGCTCGTTCATCGCAGCGTTTCCTTCATTCATCGTATTCGTCATTGCACTCACGCCTCCCAGCCCAATTGTTTGGTAGTAAAGACGGGCCCGTCCTTGCAGACCTTAAGCCTTCCTTGCGGTGTATCGACCACGCAGGCCACACACGCGCCATAACCGCAGCCCATGCGGGCTTCCAGGCTGAACTGAGCTGGAATGCTGCGCTTGCTGGCCCAAGCCGCGACAGCCTTCATCATGGGTGTCGGCCCGCAGGAAAGGATGATCGGTTTTTGGCTGCCGTGGCCCAATTCGTCTTCGATATCATTCAGTAAATCGACGACGTTGCCATCGGCGTTGGTGATGCTATGCGTCGCATCGGCATACGGCCTGACCAGGCCGTCGGCGAAACGCGCGTCTCGATAGCCGAAAACCGAGGTGACCTGTGTGCCGTCGTCACGTTCGCTGAGCCGTTGCGCAGCGTAGAGCAACGGCGGCACTCCCAGACCTCCGCCGACAAGCACGTAGTTCGCAGTCTTTCCAGTATCGAACGGGTTGCCAAGCGGGCCGAGGACATCGACGGTGTCGCCGGCCGTAAGCCCTGAAAACTCTTGCGTTCCAGCGCCTACAATCTGGTAGATCAGCGTGACATCGTCGCCCTCGACCTTGGCCACGCCGAATGGACGGGGCAACGCCATCGTGGCATCGGCGGGATACAGGTTCACAAACTGGGCCGGCTGCACGGTTGCGGCGACGTAGGAGTCGCGGATGACCAGCTCGTAGATGCCTTCCGAGAGCATCGACGCGGCGATCACCTCGTCGGTGCGTCTGCCGGGCTTTCTTCCGGCTTCGGCCGCCTGCCGCTCGACGGTTTGCGTGGTGACCGTGGGCATGAAAGTAGTTGCGCTCATGTTTCTCCTTTTGAAATTCTTTTCGTAAGCGGATTGGGTAATTAAGATTGCAGGGCTTTTCTCAAGTCGTCGCGCATCGCAACCGCAGCAGCCCGGGCGCTTCGAGCGACCAGATCGAGCGCCTCTTGCGAGGTCATGCTTTCGCTGTACTCCCCCGACCTCTTCCATGCGCCGATGATGCCGCGCGACGAGTTGACGATGGCACCTCGTCCGCTGGAATCAAACATGCCGGCAACATCCGCCGCTGTGCCACCCTGTGCGCCGTAGCCGGGCACCAGGAAGAAGGTATGCGGCATACGCGCGCGCAGCTCCCGTCCCTGTTCGGGATGGGTGGCACCGACCACCGCGCCGAGCCGCGAGTAGCCGTACTTGCCGATGGAATCGGCACCCCAGCCTTCCACCAGGTCGGCTACGTGTTCGTACACCCGCTCGCCGCCGGCAAGTTCGAGCTCCTGAATCTCCGCGCTCGAAGGGTTCGAGGTGCGCACCAGCGCGAAGATGTCGCCGTCCGACTGTTTGGCCGCGTCAAGAAACGGGGTCATGCCGTCGGTGCCGAAGTACGGGTTGACGGTGATGGCGTCCTCATGCCAAGGATGGCCGTTGATGTCGCCGTCCAGAGAATTGACGCCTGTCAGGTGCTTGGCGTAGGCGGCGGCCGTGGAGCCGATGTCGCCGCGCTTAATGTCACCGAGGACATACAGGCCTTGTGATTGCGCGTACTGGCAGGTCAGACAGTAGACGTCGAAGCCCACCGAGCCGTAGGCCTCGTACATCGCAATCTGGGGCTTGACAGCCGGTACGAGGTCTTTCACCGCGTCGATGATCGCGCGGTTGAAACCGTAGAAGCCGGTGACGATCTGCGCGGCCGGCGTCTCGCCCGACCAATCCATGCCATGCGTGCCGTTCTGCTCTTCCTTCGGTTCTGCGAATCCGTCCTGTGCGAGGATGACCTGCGGTGGCACCAGCGCCGGAGTCGGGTCGAGTCCGACCACGCTGGGATTGTCTTTCTGCTCGATGGCCTCAATCAGTCGGTCCATGGCCTTGGTTCCTTTCTTTCCGCGTTGTATCAGATGTTATGTTATTGGACATAACAGTTGATTTCACTGTTATGCTCGTCTATATATCAGTGCTTGGTTCCCCGCTTGCCGCTTGACTTTGCCTATATCACTGCGCTCCCAGCCTGCTGAACACCAGCTTTGAGCCGATGATGGTCGCCATGGGCCTGCCGGTGAGCTTCCATCCGTCGAACGGGGTGTTGCGTCCCTTGGAATGGAATCGGGAGGAATCGACCGTCCATTGATGACGGGTGTCAATCAAAGTCAGATCGACGGTTTCGGGATGTTCGACTTTGTTCAAATCCAACGTCCGTTTCGTCGCGCACTTCGACGAGGTGTTGAGCAGCATTGCCACGTCCGTCGGCGTGTGGCCCAACAGCCGTTCCGGTGCCAAGGCCATGAGTTCGATCAACCGTTCGTCGCTGATGGCACCGCTTTCGACCAGTACCTTATGACAGACTCCGTACGCGCATTCCAAACCGATGATACCGTTGGGCGCATCCGCCAGGCCAGACGCCTTTTCCTCTGCCGTGTGCGGGGCGTGGTCGGTGGCGATCATATCGACGGTGCCGTCCGCAATCGCGGCAACCGTAGCGCGACGGTCCGCTTCACTTCTCAACGGCGGATTCATCTTGGCCATCGCGCCGTACTTGAGGATATCCTCATCACAAAGCGCCAGATAGTGCGGAGCAGTCTCGCAGGTAATCGGCAGCCCTTCGGCTTTGGCTCGGCGAACGGCGTCGAATGCACCGGCCGTAGAGACATGCTGGAAATGGATATGGGCACCGGTTCGTCGTGAAGCTGCGATATCGCGGTTGACGATCGTCAGTTCGGTTTCGGCAGGAATTCCTGCGATGCCAAGTTTTCTGCTGACCGCACCGTCGTTGATGGCTCCGGAGTCGTGATGTTCGCAATGTTCCAGCACCGGCAACCCGGTCGCTTTCGCATCGGCGAGCACCTCGTCGAGAATCGTGTCGGTGATGGCCGACCCGTCGTCGGTGATTCCACGCAGCGGATGCTGCGAAACGGCGCCGGCTACGTTCGCGGCCGTCTTAGCTATGGCATGATTATCGACCGACGATTGCCCGGTGTGGTCCATGAACCTGGCATAATCCGCCGGCCTCGTCGGTCGTTTCCCGGCACGCCCCAGCGAGGCACAGACGGAGAGGTCGTAGCGAACCGGCAGCTGTATATGGTGCAATTGCTCGTATCGTTGCAGGTAGTCAAGCGTATTGTCAACGCCGACTTCCTTGAGCTCCTCGCCGCCGTCAACAACGTCCTGAACCTCGATGTCACGTCCGTCGGCCGCGGGCAACGTGTTCGGCATGATCAGCACGCGCGTGTAGCCGCCGGCCGCTGCAGCCTCACAGCCGGAGACCATCGTCTCCTTGGCTCGCTGACCCGGATCGCGGAAATGCACATGCGGGTCGGCAAGCCCCGGCGCGACAATCAGCGACGAACCGTCGATATCTCCGGATACGACGGCGTCCGCTTCGGCAAGCAACCGCTTGGTGTCGGTTTCCGGCACGATAAGATCGATACGTTCGCCGGTGTCCCACACCGCGATGTCATGAATGGTGAGCATATGCATTCCGTTCTATCCGTACTCTGCTTATTTGTTTGCATTGCACCCCGATCGGTGTCGTTCATTCATCGACGAGGCTTTTCTCTTGTCTTTAGGCCCGGAACCCAACCAAACCGACGAATCCCGGTCTTAAGACAGCATCGCTATCGTTCCGCTTCCTCGTCGCAGTAATCGCAACGGTATTCGCGTCGTTCGGCGTTGGCCAAATGGAACCGCTGTTCCAATCCCGTTTCGGTGGTGGTTACGCAGCGCGGGTTCTTGCAGGAGATAACGCCGACCAGATGCTCAGGCAGTTCCGGCTTCGCCTTGTCGACGATTTCGCCGCCGCGCACGATATTGACCGTGGCACGCGGGGCGATGAAGCCGAGCGCGTCGAGATTGAGGTCTTCGACATCCTCGAGCTTGATGATGTCCTTGGCTCCCAGTGCATGGCTGCTGGCGTTCATGATGAGCGCGAGCTTGGTGGTGGTCGGGTCGACCTTGAGATAGTGCAGGACGGTGAGCGCCGTGCCCGCATCCACATGGTCGATGATGATGCCGTTGGTGATGCTTGTGACTTCCATCAGGCCAACACCTCCTTGCTTGTCTCGTAACCGGGCAGTTTATCGCCCAAAACCGAGCTTTCCAGCGCCATGCGCATCAGCATGCCGCGGCGCACCTGCTCGAAGTAGGCGGCGCGCGGGTCGTCGTCGACTTCCTTGGCGATCTCGTTGACGCGCGGCAGTGGGTGCAGCACGGCCATCTTCGGCTTGGCGAGCTTCATCTTGGCCCCATCCAGGATGTAGGTGTCGCGCAGACGCAGGTAATCGTCCTCGTTGAAGAAACGTTCCTGCTGCACGCGGGTCATGTAGAGCACGTCAAGGTCGCCGATGGCCGCCGAAAGATCCTTGACCTCGACGTAGGAGCAGGTCGGGCTTTGGTCGATGCGATCGAGCACATATTGCGGGGTTTTCAGCTCGTCGGGGCTGATGAGCACGAAACGCACGTTGCCGAAGCGGCAGAGCGTCTCGATCAGCGAGTGGACGGTGCGTCCGAAGGTCAGGTCGCCGCACAGCCCCACGGTCAGGTCGGTGACCCGCCCGAACCTCGCCTGGATGGTCGAGAGATCGGCCAGGGTCTGCGTAGGGTGCATATGTCCGCCGTCACCGGCGTTGATGACCGGCACGTCCGAGGATTGCGCGGCCACGAGAGCGGCGCCTTCCTTGGGGTGGCGCATGGCGATCAGGTCGGCGTACTGCGAGACGACCTTCACCGTGTCGTGGATGGTCTCGCCTTTGGTGGCCGAGGAGAGCTGGGCGCCGGCGAAGCCGATCACCTTGCCGCCGAGCCGGAGCATCGCGGTCTCGAAGCTCAGGCGCGTGCGCGTACTCGGCTCATAAAACAAAGTGGCCAACACCCGGCCTGTGCAGGTGTTCGCCACTTCTTTTCTGTGGGAATCAATGTATTGCGCTTTGTCAAGCAATACCTGAATCTCGGAAATCGGTATATCATCCAACGTCACCACGCTGGAACCGACCAATGAATGTTTGGGAATTCCATCACCGGAATTCCTCAAGGAGACTTTCACGCCCGTCGAATCTGACAACGGCTCACCTTTCTCTTGGAAGAAGGTGGCCACTTCATGTGACCATTGACAAGATACTCGCACGCGGCGACACCTGTCGGCAATCTCACAGTGCCAAGCGTGTTAGACAGCCATACCCGAAACCGGCAAACAGCGAGAACGGCGGCTTTTCGGGCGGTTTCACCGTTGTTCATTGGGTTGTGATTTTGCGGCAGAAAAGCATCGTTTTGGAACGATCGCGACATTTCCACCGATTTCCATCCTCACAGCCCGTAGAACAGCCGTTCCATCACCTCACGGCACCGGCGCATGACGGCCTGCAGGTCGTTGCCGAAGTATTGGCCGCGGTTCGCGTCGTAGCCAAGGAAGGTCGCGACTCCCCCGAGCCCGTAGAAATCGGAGGGCAGCACGTCGGCCTGTTGCAGTCTCGCTCCCCACAGATAGTTGCCGTTGCGGGCCGCGGTGAGCATCTTCCACGCTTTGCGCAGCGCCTCGGCGTCGGCGGCGTCGATATATTCCAGACGCTCAAGTTCGTCCAGCGCCGCCAGCGTCGAATTGACCCGCAGGCTTTCCTGCTCACCCGCATGTTCGAGCTGCAGCAACTGCACCGTCCACTCGACGTCAGAGAGCCCGCCCGCACCGAGCTTCAGGTGCTGGTTGCGTTTCACACCGTGCGGCAGCCGTTCCGCCTCCATCCGCGCCTTGAGTTTGCGGATCTCACCGATCTCCTCGTCAGTCAACGGACGGTCCATATAACGCAGGGGGTCGGCGAGCTGGGTGAGGAAATCCCTGGCGAGCTGGACATCGCCGGCGGCGTACCGTGCCCGCAGCAACGCCTGCCGTTCCCACGTGCTGTACCACTTCGTATAGTAGTCACGGCATGATTCGTAGGAACGGATCAGCGGGCCGTTCTTACCTTCCGGCCGCAGCCCGAAATCGAGGTCGATTTTCGGTTCCAGACTGGCCGGCCCTTGCAGGATGTTACGCAGGTCGTTGACCACGTTACGGGCGAAATCGGCAGCGGTTTTCCTTGGATCGTCGCCGTTTTCATGCTCTTCGCCCGACATCGGCCGATACATCATGATGATATCGGCGTCGGAGCAGAAGTTGACTTCGCGCCCACCGTAACGTCCCATGGCGATGACGCTGATGGCTACCGGCGCGGATTCCAGTTTCATTGCTGCGCACTGATGGCGGATGGACCATTGCAGGGCCGCTTCGATCGCGGCATCGTAGACGTCGGTCATACCCGACAATCCGTGCCCGTCGTCGACGACACCGGAGGTCCAGCCCAGTCCGATGCGCTCGATTTCATGGCGTCGCATCGCGCGGATGGAAGTGGCGAAATCGTTCATATTGTCGGCATAACGTGAGACCGCTGCCTGTGCCCGCACGTCAAGGCTTTCGCGGGTTCGCGGCACGAGCATCGCTTCGTCGCCGAGCCAAGTCACCGATTCGATGGACTGGTTGAGCGCGTCGCCCAGCAGCCTCGAGTTGGAGAGGATATGGCAGAGCCTGATCAGCGCCTGCGGCGAATCACGCAGGAAACCGAGATACTGGCTGCCGCCGCCGAAGCGTTCCTCAAGCTTGCGCCATTGCAGCAGCCCCATATCGGGGTTCTGGCCTTGCGCCAGCCATTGCAGAATCGAGGGAAGCAGGATGCGGTTGATCTTGGCCGCACGGGAGACGCCTTCGGTCAGCGCGCGGACGTGGCGCATGGCGGCATCGGGGTCGGCAAAACCGATGGATTCAAAGCGTTCGCGGCTCGCCTTGTCGCTCAGCGTCACCTGATCGTCGTCCAGCTGCGCCGCGATGGGCAGCATCGGACGGTAATAGATATCGGTGTGCAGGCGTCGCACCTCACGGCGGACTTTGTCGTATCGTTCCACCAGCTGGTCGGGCAGCAGACCGAAGGCCCGGCCCATACGGCGCAGATCGGTGTTGCCGTCGATTGCCTTGGAATCGGCGTTGCGCACGATATCGAGGCCGCCTTGGTTGGCCTTGCCCAGATCCGGGAACAGATGCGTACGTTTCAGTTCCCACATCTGCGCCCGATGCTCAAGCACCCGTTCGAAACGGTAATCCTCGTCAAGCCTTGCGGCCTGCGGGCGCGCGACGTAGCCGCCGGCGGCAAGCGCCTGCAACGCGCCGAGCGTGGAACGGCCATGCAACGATTCGTCGGACCGGCCGTGGACCAGCTGCAGCATCTGCACAGTGAATTCGACGTCGCGCAGCCCGCCTTTGCCGAGTTTGATCTCACGGTCGCGCAGGTCGGGAGCAATATTGTCTTCGACGCGTTTACGCATCTTCTGGCAGTCATAGACGAAATTATCGCGTTTTGACGCGGACCAGACCAACGGACGCGTCAGATCGAGATAGACCTTGCCGAGCTCTTCATCGCCGGCGACCATCCGCGCCTTGAGCAACGCCTGAAACTCCCAGTTGCTGGCCCACTTCTCGTAGTAGACACGGTAGGAATCGACCGTGCGCACCAGCGGGCCATCTTTGCCTTCCGGACGCAAGGCGGTGTCGATCTTCCAAAGCGGTGGCATATCAACGCCGGGCATCACCGATTGGCAGATCCGTTGCAGCGTCATCGCTATTTTCGTGCCGATACGGGTCAGGGCGACGCCGTCGATGGGCTCTTCGCCTTGTGCAGCAAGCGGTTCCACCACATAGACCAGGTCGCAATCGGAGACGTAATTGAGCTCCTGGGCGCCGAGCTTGCCCATGCCGATAACCGTGAAACCGCAACGTTCGCTGCCTTCGACCTGTGTTCTGGCGATATCAAGTGCGGCGGTGATGGCGGCGTCCGCGAGGTCGGAAAGCCGGGCGCTGATCTGCGGCTGGATGGCTACGGGATCCTCCGCCGCGGTGTCCTCGGCCATGATGGCGGCAAGTTGCAGATAGTAATGCTCGCGCAAAGCTTCAACGGCGGCAGACATAGCATTGGCTGTCGGCACATCCGCGGATTGCGAAGCGACTGCCTTGACCGCTTCGCGCATATGGACGATACGTTCGGCTCGTGTAAAAGCAAGACTTCCGCACGGATCACAGGCCGCAGCGGACACGAGCTGCGGGTGCGCATGCATCAAGGCGCCCATGGAATCGGAAGCACCCAACACCCAAATCAATCGCGAAAGCGCTTCGGGTTCGTGAAGAAGTTGGTCGACGTCACTTCGACGCGAGTCGGAAGCGCAAGACCGCTCGTCGGTTTCAGCCTGTATGGCAACTGCCTCTCCCTCAGGGACTTTCGAGGCGGAGCCAGCGCTTTCATTGGCAACAAGGTCGTATGTCGATTTTCTGGAAACCGTGAATATTGCCGCAAGATGCTTCAACGCGATATCAGGATCACACGCACGCTGCAAGGATGTCAGAACAACCTGCAGGTTTTGACTGTCGAGCCCCGAGTTTTCCAAGCAAGCGAATCGCTTGCGCGCTTCACCGAGATCCTTCACTCCCGCATGAATCAGGTCGTGTGTGGTGATTTCGAATTTGTCGGAAGCTTTCATGATTCCAATCTACAACCGGGGCACTCTATTAGACGAATGAAAATCCATAGGATTATTGTTCATCCCTGTCTTCCCTGGATTGTTCATCGTCATCGCCATTCCCCTCATCAGCGTTTCTCCAGCTTTGGACCCCGGCAAAAATGCCATATCCGGTCACGATGAGAAGGCAAAGAACAAAAACGAGGTTCGGCCAGGTAAAGAACGTGCCGGCTTTGGCCGCCTCACTGCCGGACTGGACAAGCCAGATGAGACAGGCGACGGACATCAACAAATACAGGATGGCCCTGCTATGTTCGGAAAGTTTCATCACCATGACCTTTCATATACCCCATGACCAACCATAGTCATCATATTGAAAAATAAATACCATTGTTGATAATGACCATAAAGAAAGTGCATGCAGATCGTATCAAACGAATCCTGCATGCACTTCCCGTTTATATCAATCAATCAGCTCTTCTTGCGCTTGGACATGATGTCCACCGCGACTGCGAGCAGAAGCACCAGGCCCTTGATGGTCTTGACGACTGCGGTGTCAACGCCCATGATCGACAGACCCTGGTTGATGACGCCCATCACGAATGCGCCGACCACAGCGCCCGGAATGGTGCCGACGCCGCCGGCCACTGCGGTGCCGCCGATGAAGCAGGCCGCGATGGCGTCCATCTCAAACTCCATACCGGTCTGGGCAGTTGCGGAAGCCAGACGCGAGAGCATGCAGATCGCCGCGACCGCAGACAGGAAGCCCATATGGACGAAGAGGATGAAATCAACACGCTTGGTATTGATGCCGGAGAGGATAGCGGCCTTACGGTTGCCGCCGACCGCATAGACGTGACGTCCGAAGACGGTGCGTGTAAGGATGAAGTTGTATACCAGCACCAGCACGCCGACGATAACCAGCATGATGGGGATACCGCCTTGATTCTCATTGCCGGAAGAGGCGATGAGGTAGGTGACGAAAGCGATGACCGCGCTGATAAGTACGCACTTGATGACGGTCATGATCATCGGCTCCGGCACCAGGCCGACCTTTTCGGTGCGCTTGCGCTTCGCCAGCTGGCTGTAGACATAAGCCACGATGCAAATCACTCCGACCACGATGCTGAGTCCGTCGAACGGCCCCCAGAATCCTAGGATATTCGGCAGATAGTTACGGGCGATACCGCGGAAGGCATCAGAGGTGATAGGCACGGATTCGCCGACGATCACCGTTGCGAGTCCTCGGAACATCAGCATACCTGCCAATGTGGTGATGAAGCCGGGGATGCCGACGATTGCGACCCAGAAGCCCTGCCAGCAGCCGACGATCAGGCCGACGATCAGCGAGACGACGATGGCCAGCATCCAGTTCATTCCCTGCCGTTCCATCAGCAGCGCACAGATGCCGCCGATGAACGCGACCAACGAGCCAACCGACAGATCGATGTGGGTGGCGATGATGACCATCACCATACCTATGGCCAGAATGATCACATAAGCGTTCTGCTGGATCAGGGAGACGAAGCTGTTCGGCTTGAGCAACACACCCTTGGTGAGTATCTCGAAGACGACGATGATGACCACCAAAGCCGCGACGATGCCGTACTGACGCGCGTTGTTGGCGATGGCGGACACAATCGTGCCCTTGCTTTCCTTGTCTGTTTTCTTGGTAGGCGATACGACTGTGGAACTCATCGTGCTGCCACTTCCTTTTCTTTTGTCATACCCTTCATCAGGTATTCCTGACTGAATTTGTCCCTATGCACTTCATCGGTGATCACGCCTTGGCTGACCGTGTAAATACGGTCGCACACCCCGATAAGCTCGGGAAGCTCCGAGGAGATGAAGACGACCGCTCTGCCCGCATCGGCGAGCCTGTCGATGATCTCATAGATTTCGTATTTCGCACCGACGTCGATGCCTCTGGTCGGCTCGTCCAAAATGAGCACATCCGGATTCGAAAGCACCCACTTCGCCAAAACGACTTTCTGCTGGTTGCCTCCGGAAAGAGAACTGACCGGCTCGTCGATGCTGGTGCATTTGATGTTGAACCGCTCGCGATATTCCCCGACCCTCTTGCGTTCGATGTTGTCGTCCATGACACCGAACTTGCTCATACGTTTCAGGCTTGCCATCGAAGCGTTTTCACGAATATTCTGCAACAGGTTGAGCCCGTACATCTTACGATCCTCGGTGGCGTAGGCCAAGCCGGCATCGATGGCGGACTGCACATTGGGCAGATTCACCTGCTTGCCTTTGACATACACTTCTCCCGAAATGTGGGAACCATAGGAATGCCCGAAGACGCTTCTGGCCATCTCGGTACGACCGGCACCCATGAGTCCTGCCAAACCGACGATCTCACCGGCGTGAACGTTGAAGTTCGCGTGGTCGACGATGACGCGGGTGACATCCTGAGGATGGTGCACGGTCCAATCCTTGACGCGCAGGAACTCCGGCCCCGGCTTGTTCGAAGGATGTTCCGGATAGAGGTTGGTCAGCTCACGGCCGACCATCAGATGGATCAGCTCGTTCTGGTCGAGCGGTTCATCCTCGTCGACATGCATCGTACCCACCGTCGAACCATCACGGATGATGGTGACGTTGTCGGCGATATCGGCCACTTCGTTCAGCTTATGGCTGATGATGATACTGGTCACGCCCTGCTTGTCTCGCAGTTCACGCACGAGATTGAGCAGATTCGCCGAATCCTCGTCGTTCAATGCGGCTGTGGGCTCGTCCAGAATCAGCAGCTTGACGTTCTTCGAAAGCGCCTTGGCGATTTCGACGAGCTGCTGTTTGCCGACGCCCAGATCCATGATCTTGGTGTCAGGAGACTCCTCAAGCCCCACACGTTTCATCAGCGCGACGGCCTTCGCGCGTGTCTCGTCCCAGTTGACGATGCCGCTTTTCTGCTGTTCATTGCCGATGAAGATGTTCTCGTCGATGGGCAGATATGGGCTCAGTGCAAGCTCCTGATGAATGATGACGATGCCGTCGGCCTCGGAATCATTGATGGTCTTGTACTTGCATACCTTGCCTTCGAACGTGATGGTGCCGCTATAGCTGCCGAACGGGTAGACTCCCGAAAGCACATTCATCAACGTTGATTTGCCTGCGCCGTTTTCTCCGCAGATCGCGTGGATTTCTCCTCGCTTGACCGTGAGGTTCACGTTGTCCAGCGCCTTGACGGGTCCGAACTTCTTGGTGATGTTTTTCATGGTCAGTATGACGTTGTCATCTGGCATGACTCATACCTCCTTCTCGCTGCAAGCGGGGTTGCGGACCGCCCATTGGGCAAATCCGCGCCCCGCATGCCTGATGGATGTCAAACTACTTGACATCGGTGCCCTTGGTCAACGCGTCGAAACGCTGCTGCGTCACATACTTCGCCTTGACCAGGTCGGTCAAGTTGTCTTGCGTGATGTTCTGAGGATCAAGGAGCTTGGAAGGCACGTCAATGTTGTTGTTGTTGAACTTGCCGTTGATGCCGGTGACCTTCTTGTTCTCCGCGATCTCGATGATCATATCGTAGACGGCGTCGGCCAGCTTGTTGACGTTCTTGAACACCGTCTGGCCCTGAGTGCCCTTGGCGATGTTGGCCACGGCGATCTCCATGGCATCCTGACCGGTGATGTACGGCCATGAATCGGTGCCGGGCTGCATGTCGGGGCGCTTCTCCTGGATGGCGTTGATCACGCCCTGGGAAATGCCGTCATACGGGCTGAGGACCGCGTCAAGCTTCTCGCCGTGCGCATAGGTGGAGTCGATGATGGATTCCATGTCCTTCTGCGCCTGCTCGGCCTTCCAGGACTGCACGGAGATCTTCTGCCAGTCGGACATCTTGAAGTCCGCCTTGACACCGCCACCGTGGTTCGAAGGGCTGACGAGCACGCCGGACTTGAAGTACGGCTGCAGCAGCTGCCAGGCGCCCTTGAAGAAGTACTTCGCATTGTTGTCGTCAGGAGAGCCGGAGAACAGTTCGATGTTGAACGGGCCCTTGGCGCCCTTCTTCAGGCCGAGCTTGTCGATCAGGTAGTTGGCTTCGAGCACGCCGGTCTGCTCCAGCTGGAAGGTGGCGTAGTAGTCGACGGCCTTCGTGTTCATGATCAGACGATCGTAGGCGATGACCTTGGCACCCGCGTCCTTGGCCTTCTCAACGGCCGGCCCCACCGCAGTGCCATCCTTGGAAGCGACCACGACGATCTTGGCGTTGTTGTTGACCATGTTCTCGATATCCGCGTTCTGTTGCGGCGGCTTGTCGTCGGCGAACGAGAGCAGGACCTTGTAGCCGGCTGCCTCGAGCTTCTTCTTCAGATTGTTGCCATCCTTGTTCCAGCGTTCCTCGGACTTGGTCGGCATGGAGATACCGATGGTGTCGCCCTTCTTGATCTTGCCTTCCTCACTGGCCGCGCCGCCGCTTCGCGACGAACCGCAAGCTCCGACTCCAACGCACATAATCGCACCCAACGCGAGCGCAAGCATCTTCTTTGGTAGTTTCATTACTCTCTCCTTCAACTTCGAAAGAACGGAATCAGATCATTCTGAAACCCAAAAATATTTTGCACCTTTTATGTTAAGTTGTCAAATTCAAAAATAGCTTTTCCTGAATTTTATTTTCGATTCTCGAATTTAATATATAGAAAAACCGCCAAACTTACCCCGATAAACGACATCAAAAGGCCATAACATCGGCTATGCTGAATCTATGGCACGATTATTCGGTTCTCAGACTTCCCTTCGCAAAGCGAATCGTGAGACGATACTTGAGCATATCCAGCATCTGGGAGCCATGACCCAAATCGAACTCGCCGAATCAACCGGTCTTTCCACCGCCACCATTTCCACTTTGGTACGTCAGCTTGTCGAAGAGAACAAGCTCACCACGCAGAACACGGTGAGAAACGGACGTCGGGCCACGCTGGTTACGCTGGTGAGACAACACGGTCTCGGCATAGGCCTTCACATCAGCCGTCACGATTTGCTGTTGACGATCATCGACGCTTCGAAGGACATCGTCGCGGAACATGATCTTCCTCTGGCAAAGGACCATAAAACCGACACCACGCTCGAACGCGCCATCGTGCTGATCAACGAAACCTTGGAAAACATCGGTGCCGAGGCCAGCGAAATCCTTGGCATCGGCATGGCGGTCTCCGCGCCCGTAGATAACAAGACGCATACCATCTCCCTGCCCGGCATCCTCCCGGGATGGGACGGGGTCGACATCACCTCTCCCCTGTCCAACACCTTCCACGTACCGGTGATCATCGAAAACGATGCCAACGCCTCGGCGGTGTGCGAGGGCTCGATCGGCTGCGTGCAGGGAAAACCGGATTACGTCTTTATCCAGGCCGGCGAAGGTACCGGCGCCGGCATCATCATCGACGGAAAGCTATGGCACGGCGTGACAGGATTGGCCGGCGAAATCGGACATATCCAGGTCGATCCCCTCGGCAGCATCTGCACTTGCGGAAACCGGGGATGCCTTGATACCGTTGTCGGCGAAGACCGTCTGATTTCGTTGCTGAGCGTGACCCACGGCAATATGACCCTTTCGGATCTGGTGTCTTTGGCGCACAAAGGAGACCCGGGGTGCCGCAAGGTCATTTCGGATGCCGCAGTACGAATCGGCAACGTCTGCGCGGACCTCTGTATTTCCGTCGACCCCGAAGTGGTCGTATTGGGAGGCAGGCTTTCCTTGGCTGGCGCAGATTTCATCGACCCGTTCTCCGAGTCCCTGCAAAGACTGCTGTTTCCCTATGTCCTGAAACCGATCGAAGTCATACCTGCGCAGCATCCGGTGAACGCGGCTTCGTTGGGGGCGGCCATTCTGGCGTTGGAAAATGCTGAAAAACGTCGATAACATAGACCACAATTAAAAGTATCTGTACGAAAGAGGCGATGATGTCTGTTCGCAACGAGGTGCCGTTGATCACCATGCGCAATGTCACAGTGCGCTTTGGTTTCGTAGAGGCACTCAAGTCCGTCAATTTCGATATCAGGCCCAAGGAGATCATCGCCATCGTGGGCGACAACGGGGCAGGCAAATCGACAATCATCAAATTGCTGGCAGGATTGTTGCAACCGACCAGTGGGGAAATCGAGTTTCAGGGCGACCCCATAACCATCCACAACATTCATGAGGCCAATGGCCTTGGCATTGTTTCCGTATTCCAAGGCCAGGAGTTCTGCGACAACCTTGACGTATCCTCAAATCTGTTCCTGGGACGGGAACTTCGCGATTCGACGGGCATGAGGGATGATGCCGCCATGAACAACGAGGCCCGCAGAATCCTGCAGGAATTCAACTCACCGATCCGTGTAGGGCAACCGATTTCCTCCCTCTCTGCCGGGCAACAGCAGACCGTGGCTCTGGCAAGAACCATGCTCAACGACCCAAAACTGATTCTTCTGGATGAGCCGACATCATCGCTTTCGATGATACAGACCGCCGAAGTGCTCAATTACATCAAACGATTGCGCTCCCAAACCCGTTCCGTGGTACTGGTCGGCCACGATCTTCCCGATGTCTTCGCGGTCAGCGACCGAATCATTGTTTTAAGACACGGACGCATCAAAGGCATTCATGAGACCAATGAAACGAGCTATGAGGAGATCATCGCCGAAATCGCAGGGGTCGATGACAAAATAGGAGCTCATGAATCCAACGTCGGATTGAAGCAGTATAAAAGCGTAGTCCAAAACAACAGGCTCATAGACAGAACCAAAGAGATGCAGAATCTCGAACAACACAACCTGAACAGCGTCAAACAGGCCGATGAACGGCATTCTTCATAAAACGGCCATGGCGCGAGCCCGTCATCATCTGTTCTCAAGTCAGGAGACAGCTGTGTGTGCCAGGTTCCTCAAATTGATCAGACAGGCAGCGAACCAATCCATTGTTGAATGAACAACCGAAAGAAATCCAATATGAACAACATGAATCCCGTCAATCTCGCGATTGCAATAGCCATGGGTATCGTAGGGCTTGCTCTCGGCTTCTTTTTCGGCTTGATGCCGATGCGCACCTACAAAATGACGGACAAACAGAACCGCTTGCAGCAATGGCTGGCCATCGCCTTTATCCTCGTCATTATCCTGCTGATGTATTTCAAACAGGACGCAGCCTCGTGGGCGATCATTCTCGCGGCCATCGTCGGCATGGCCATCGCCAAAATTCCGGCGATCAACCGCCGGCTTCTCGCGAAATTCAAGTTTTTTAAGCCACGCAAGGCACGAAACAACAACCAGGCGAGCGCTGCAAACCATCCAAAGTCAAAGAAGAACAATCGCAAAAAGCATCGTCACGTCCACTGATCGACATTCACCGGATTGCGATATTCATCCTGCGCAATCCTGAATTGGGATCGCAGAAGTCGTTATTCGACGACCTTGAACAGCGGCTCGACGTTGGCCCAGATATGCCGGGCCAGTGCGGGGCGGTTCATCGTGTAGAGATGAATGCCGTCGACGCCATGCGCCACAAGGTCCGCAATCTGCTCGGAGGCGTAGACGATGCCGGCCTGCTGCAGGCAGGGCAGATTCTCACCCCACTTGTCAACGATGCGTTGCACGCCCGCCGGAATCTTGGAACCGTTGCGTTTGGTCATGTTGTTGATCGATCTGACGCTGCGTATCGGCATGATGCCCGCCTCGATCGGCACG
Organism: Bifidobacterium sp. ESL0800; assembly: GCF_029395355.1. Taxonomy (NCBI): domain Bacteria; kingdom Bacillati; phylum Actinomycetota; class Actinomycetes; order Bifidobacteriales; family Bifidobacteriaceae; genus Bifidobacterium; species Bifidobacterium sp. ESL0800. The sequence continues at coordinate 619,194 of NZ_CP113913.1, read as the reverse complement.
TCGATGCCCTTGGCTCGCGCCAGATCGAGGAAGCGGTAGAAGTCCTCATTGTCGTAGAACAGCTGGGTGATCAGGTGGGTCACCCCGGCGTCCACCTTCTTTTTGAGGTTATCGACGTCCACTTCGAGGCACGAGGCTTCGAGGTGGCATTCCGGGTAGCAGGCGCCCATGATCTGCATGTCGGGGTCGTGCCGGCGGATGTAGGCGGCCAGGTCGCTGGCATGTTCGAAATCCCCGCAAGGCTCGTTGCCTTCGACGTAATCGCCTCTCAACGCCAGCACGCCGAAAACCCCCGCCTTTCGGAAGAGGTCCAAAGCCTCATCAACCGATGCTTTGTCGCTGTATAAGGCGGTCAAGTGGGCCACGACCGGGATGTGATAGTCGGCATTGATGGTGTGGGCTATTCTGGCGGTGTTGAGCCGGTTGGCATGGCTGCCGTGACGATAAGTGACCGAAATGAAGTCAGGGTCCAATCCTTGAAACCCGTCGAGCGCATCATAGATGGTGCCTACCGGGGCGTGCGGCTTGGGCGGAAATACTTCCAGCGAAAAAATCGGCGAATGCATGTCTTGTCTCCTGTGACAAATCGTGTGGCCGGCATCATTTTGATTCTGCTTGATGTCGGCCACACGTTGAACTACTTCAATATCGGCTTAGTTACGCGAGGCCTGCGAATCGTTCGCCAATTCGGCGCGAACCGTCTTGGCGGCCTCGACCATGTGTGTCAGGCTCGGCCAGGTCTCCTCGTTGCCGCGGGTCTTCAAGCCGCAGTCGGGGTTGATCCACACGCGGCCGGCGTCGGCCTTCTTCAAGATCGCGTGGATACGCTCGACCAGTTCCTTCGTGGACGGGATGCGCGGCGAATGGATGTCGTAGACACCGGGGCCAACCTCGGTTTCGAAATGCGCGTCATGAATGGCGTCGAGGACGACCAAATCGCCTCGGGAGGCTTCGAAGGAGATCACGTCGGCATCCATGTTGTCGATATCCTTGATGATGTCGTTGAACTCCGAATAGCACATATGGGTGTGAATCTGCGTGGTCGGCTTAACAGCGGAATGCACCAGACGGAAGGCCGGAATCGCCCAGTCAAGGTACTTCTTGTGCCAGTCGGAGCGGCGCAGCGGCAGCTTCTCGCGCAGCGCGGCCTCGTCGATCTGGATGACCTTGATGCCCGCGGCCTCGAGGTCGAGCACCTCGTCTCGGATGGCCAGCGCCAGCTGCTGGGTCTGCAGCTCGTTGCTGATGTCCTCGCGCGGCCACGACCAGTTCAAAATGGTGACCGGGCCGGTGAGCATACCCTTGACCACGTGCTTGGTGCGGCTCTGGGCGTACTTGCTCCAGCGCACGGTGATCGGCTCGGCGCGGCTTACGTCGCCCCAGACGATCGGAGGCTTGACGCAGCGGGTGCCGTAGGACTGCACCCAGGCGTTCTTGGTAAAGAGATAACCGTTCAGGTGCTGGCCGAAGTACTCGACCATATCGTTACGCTCGAACTCGCCATGCACCAACACGTCGAGGCCGATCTGCTCCTGACGGGCGATGACCTGGTCGATCTGGCTGGCGATGAACGCGTCATAGGTCTCCTGCGCGATCTCGCCTTTACGGGCCTTGGCGCGCATGGAGCGGATCTCACGGGTTTGCGGGAAGGAACCGATGGTGGTGGTCGGCAGTTGCGGCAGGCCGAGCTCCTCATGCTGGAGCTTGCGACGCTCGGCACGGGCCGGCTGGCGCACGAAGTCCTTGTCGGTAAGCGTTGCAAGACGCTTGGCCACAGCCTGATCTGGCGCCACACGGCTACCGTCGAACAGGGCCTGGTTGTCGGCAAGAGCCTGCGATTCCTTGCGCAACGTATCGTCGGCATCGGCCAGCTTGGCCACGTCGACCAGCTCGTCGAGTTTCTCGACGGCGAAGGCGAAGTGCTTCAGGACCTCCGGCTTCAATCCGGTCTCGCCTTGCGTGCTGAACGGGACGTGCAAGAGCGAGGAGGCGGTGGAAACCGCGACGTTACCGGTCTTGGTCTTCAATGCGTCAAGGAGCCCCAGGCTCTGCGCGTAGTTGTTGCGCCAGATGTTGCGTCCATTGATGACGCCGGCGAAAATCGTGGTGTTTTCGGCCACACCGTATTGCTCGATAGCGGCGAGATTCTCGTCGCGGCCTTCGATGAGATCGAGACCGACGCCGTCGAAGCCAAAGAGATTCACCGTCTCATAGATGTCGGCGATATTGCCGAAGTAGGTGTTGAGCAGCACCTTGACGTTCTTGCCTGCAACGGCGGAACGCGCCGGCAGAATGGCGGAATAGAGCGCCTTGAAGAGTTCGGTGTCACCGTCCTCCTTGTCGAGCACGAGATACGGCTCGTCGAGCTGCACCCACAGTGCGCCGAGTTCGGCGAATTTGCGGATGATCTGCGCATAGACACCCGAGACCGCGTCGACCAGGCCGCGGTCGAGTTCCAGCTCTTCGGCCTGCGGGTTGCGGGCCAGCTTGAGGAAGGTGTAGGGGCCGATCAGCACCGGCTTGGTCAGTATGCCTTGCGCTTTGGCTTCGTTGAATTCGTCGAACGGTTTGGTGGAATTGAGCTTGATCTGCGTGGACGCATCGATTTCTGGAACCAGGTAATGGTAGTTGGTGGTGAACCACTTCTTCATCGGCAGCGCGGTGACGTCGCCTTCCGGACCCTGATAGCCACGGCCCATCGCGAAGAGGGTGTCTTCGGGATTTTCGAAGGAGAGGCGACGATAGCGTTCGGGGATCGCATTGAGCAGAATGGCGGTATCGAGCATCTGATCGTAATAGCTGAAATCGTTGCTGGGGATCAAGTCGACACCGGCGTCGGCCTGCAGCTTCCAATGCTCGGCGCGCAGCTGCCTGGCCGTCGCGCGCACGTCGTCGAGGCTGGACTTGCCCTTCCAATAGCCTTCGATGACCTTCTTCAATTCTCGGTCGCGCCCGATGCGCGGGAAGCCGGAAACCGATGTGAGAGCAGACATATTTCCTCCAAAAATCGACCAATGACTATCGAAATCTTATCAAACATCGGCGTTCTAAGCTCATCAGTCCACTTAAGGTGTCGTTATAGATTGAGATTATATATGCTCAACCGTCATTGCCAACATCCTGTCAAGCTTCCGATCGAGTATCCTCGCCGATTACACGCAACTGGTCGCCGAGGTCGCGAAGAACCTTGCGCAGCTTGCGGTCGCTGATATCGCGCAGCTCGAGGTCGGCGAGACGTTCGGCCTGCTGCTCTTCGGTCAGCGAATCGATGTCGGTGACCGTGTCCTTGGTGGCGCGCTCGCGTTTGCGCAGCGCCTTGAACCCGTCGGCCATGGCGCGGGTGACGACCAGGAAACCGGTATGGCCGATCATCTGGTGGTCGGGGCGCACGGCGAGACCCTGTGCCTTCCATGTGCGTTCGAAGGTCTCCTGGACTTCCGGTTCCGTCCAGCAGCCGGCTTCGCGCAACGCCTCGCAGAACCGCGACATCTGCGTGGTCGTGGTGACGTAGGCGACAAGCACCCCGCCGGGAGCGATGACCCGATAGGCCTGTTCCAGCCGATTCCACGGGTCTAGCATGTCGAGCATGATCCGGTCGAAGGAATGTTCGGGTAGCGTGGCGGCCACCGAGTCAAAATCGCCGGTGAGCAAATCCCACCATTCCGGACGTTCGCCGTAATAGAGCGTCGCGTTCGCCGCGGCGACCTTGGCGAATTCGGGACGCATCTCGATGGTGGTCAGGTGGCCGGACTCCCCTACGGCGTCAAGCAGGTTGAGGCTCATCGCGCCACTGCCCGCGCCGGATTCCAGTACGCTCAGCCCCGTGCGGATGTCGCCGAGCTGAATGACCTGGGCGATATCCTTCGGATACATGATCTGCGGGCCGCGGGGCATGGAAAGCACGTAATCAGCAAGCCGCGGACGCATGACGGCGTAGTCCCAGCCGCCTATGGCACGGGCCGCCTTCCACGGCTTCGGCTTGTTGTGCCCGGGCGTGCCACCCGTCGTCTGCGCCTCACGCTTCGAAGTGACGGTAGTGACGACGACACCTTCCGTGCCGCCGATCACGTCGTCGTGCAGGATGATGCCGTGGTCGGTCTGGGTGGAGCCGCCAGGCACCAGCTGGTCGGTGATCTTCTTGCCCTTGCGGTCCGTGAACTGAACCTTCTCCCCCGCCTGCAGCGCCCCACGTCTCGGCATACCCACGCCATCCTTCGTTACTTGAACAATCAACCAACGTATATATTCTCATACCATGCGGATTGGCGAATTACGTCAAGCGATATCCAAGCGATTACCGACGACGCAAACGCGATAGCGACGTTGCCGGCGGCAACCGCCTGTCAGCCGGAATTCAGGCCCGTCTACTCTTCGATGGCGTAGGCCGACCAACGGCCTTCGTCGTGTGTCACCTTGAGCGGCAGGCCGAAGATATGGCTCAGGCGTTCGGCGGTGAAACCGTGCTCAAGGTCACCGGTGTAAATAATGGTTCCGGGCTGCGGGTCGGCCCCGGCGACGTTGTCCGCATGCGCGTCGGTCTCGTTGCCGGCCATGCGTCCCATGATGGCGACATGGTCGAAACCCTGCGGAATCTCCTCGAGCCTGTGCGTCACCAGCAGCACGGTACGCTCGGTGTCGTGCCGGCCGATGTCGCTCAGCGCACGCAACGCGAGCTCCCGGCCGCCGAGGTCGAGCCCGGTGGTCGGCTCGTCCAAAATCAGCAGATCGGGATTGCCCATCAACGCCCGGCAGATGAGCACACGGGTGCGCTCGCCTTCCGAAAGTTTGAACATCTGCTTGCCTTCGAGGTATTCAATGCCGAACATGGTCATGAACCCGCGGGCCTTGTCGTAATCGGCCTGCGTGAACTGTTCGCGCCAACGGCCGGTGGTCGCGGTCAACGCCGTCAAAATGACGTCAAGCGGGTCCTCGCCGTTAGGGAACGAACGCGACAGTTCTGCGGAGCTCAGCCCGATCCGATTGCGGTAGGAAAAGACATTGACCTTGCCAAGTCGGTTGCCCAGAATATCAACGGTTCCTACTGAGGGGAACCCGCGGGTCGCCATCATCGCCACGAGACTGGATTTGCCGATGCCGTTGGGACCGAACAGCACCCATTTCTCGCCACGTTTGAGGTCGAGGTTCACGTCGGTCAAAATGACGCGACGGTTCCTACGAAATTCCACATTGCTCAGTTTCAGCGCCGAAACAGCCTCGCCCATTGTCATCCCTTCACCGTGAATTTGCCTTTGATTGCGCGGATCGCATCCGTGCTCATTAGACTAATCCCGAAAAGTCGCCCAAAATGTCTTGATTCCATATTGTGACGAAAACAGAAACCGTTGAAGAGAGAAACGTCTAGAAGAAACACTTAAGTGAGAAAACTCGCCACCATAATAATGACGGCAAAGAAATAAAGGCAGCAGCCCACCACGATTTTAAGAGTACGCAACGCCCGTTTCTTGCCGAGCGCGGCGGAAAGGCAAAGCGCGGTGGCCAGAACGACGACAATGGCTAATACCACGTACAGCACATACTGGAACATGTCGTACCTTTCCCGCTTACCGATTCATGACTATTGGCAACGGCGATGATTCTGAATCATTCATATTTCGCAATCCAAATCTAACATTCTTTGAATCAATGACCAAAATCGTGCCGTCACCGCAAAACCTGACGATACACGTCCATCGTCTCGTCGGCGATACGTTCCCAGCTGAACTCGTCGCGGGCACGCCTGAAACCGGCCTCACCCATTTCCCTGGCACGCTGCGGGTCGGCCATGAGACGGTTGATGGCCGCAGCCATATCGTATACGAAATCGTCGGGATGCGTCGGCGTGCCGCTGCCATCGTGCTTCTGCTCGATCGGCACCAGGTAGCCGGTGACCCCGTCGACCACGACTTCGGGAATCCCACCCGTGGCGCTGGCCACCACCGGCAGGCCGCAGGCCATCGCCTCGAGGTTGACGATGCCCAACGGTTCGTAGATACTCGGGCAGACGAAGGCGTCACATCCGTGTTCCAACGCGTTGAGTTCGGGGCGTGGCAGCATCTCCTCGATCCAAATGACGTTGCCGCGCGCGGCTTTGAGCTTGGCGAACGAAGCGCGCACTTCGGCGCCGAGTTCCTCGGTATCCGGCGCTCCGGCACACAGCACGACCTGAATGCCCTTGTCGACCAAGTGGAGGGCGCGCAGAAGATAAGGCAGGCCCTTCTGCCGTGTGACGCGACCGACGAAGAGCAGCGTGGGCAGGCTTCGATTGATATGGTAACGTTCGAACACCTTCCAGGCCGGATCATCGGACTCGGGCGTGGTGAAGTCGGCGATCGTGATGCCGTTATGGACCACGGAGATTTTCGCCGGATCGATGGCGGGATAAGCCGTCAGAATATCCTGCTTCATACCAAGCGATACCGCGATAACACGGTCGGCGTGGGTGAAGGCGTCGCGTTCGGCCCACGAGCTGAGGTTATAGCCGCCGCCAAGCTGGTCACGTTTCCACGGACGGAACGGTTCGAGGCTGTGCGCGGTGACGACAAGCGGGATCTCGTGCAGCTGAGCCGCCAGTCTTCCGGCGAGACACGCGTACCACGTATGCGCATGAACGATATCTCCGTCGGCGTCACCCGCCATTTGAAGATCGACCCCGAACGTCTGCAAGGCCATGTTGGCTTGCGACAATTCGCGAGGCACATCATAGCCGACCACGCGCAGACTGCCGCCAGAAACCTGAGGAACCTCATCGGGTTTTCTTGCCCCGTCGAACGCACGGACCGTGACTTCGGCGCGTTTCGCGAGCACTTTCGACAACTCCTCGACGTGCACGCCAGCACCGCCATACACATGCGGCGGGTACTCGCGGGTCAGCAAATCAATCTTCATACGAGTCAATCAACCTTATTCGCCCATCAATATTGAACAACTGCCTGCAAGCCCAACGATTCCCGTCAAATCGCGGTGCCGTTGGAGTCAAGGTTCGGGTTGTGGCGGTAATTGCCGGCGGTGAAGAACAGGCTCAGCACGCCGACGACGAAGATCACGGAAACAGTGACGATCAGCCACAACGGATGCTTGGGCACCCACATCAGAACCGCGAAGGCGATGCCGGAAAGAACAATCAGGGTCCAGCTGATGATCCTGAACCACTGATGCAACGAATGCGGGGCGCGCATGACCTTCGGATCGCTGTAATTCGGATCGAGATTCTGCGCCGGCGCCGAAAGCGTCTCGGCCTTGGGTTTCCACTCGGTATCGCCGTTTTCCTCGAGGCGACGGCTGCGCTCTTGCAGTGAGTACTCGTCAATGAGCCCTCCTCGGCCACGATTTTGCGGCTGATTGGGCTGTGGCACCCCCCTGCGGCTCTGCTTGGCTTGGGCCCGACGTTCGGCGCGATTCGGCATCTCTGTTCCTTTCGGCTTTTGAATTTCGTCCTAAATATGGATTTTAGTCCTAGGCCTGTCAAACCGACGGCTCACATTTTTCGGCCACGCTAAAAATGCAAGCCTCTACAGTGTCATCGGCTTCTGAGTCGAAACAATCGGATCCGGAAGTTCGGTGGCGCCATTGAGGAAACGATCAACCGCCGAAGCACAACTTCGACCCTCCGCAATCGCCCAGACGACAAGGCTTTGGCCACGGCCGGCGTCGCCGCACACGAAGACACCCTCCTGGCTGGTCTCGAATTGCTTGTTGCGGGACACGTTTCCACGACCGTCGAGTTCGACCGGCAACTGGTCCAGAAGCGTCGACGTATCCGGATGCTGGAAACCGGTGGAAATCAGTACCAGATCGGCGTCGATGATCCGCTCCGTTCCTGCGACGTGCTCTCGTTTGCCGTCTTCATCGCGTCTGACGTCAACGACCTTGACGCCGGTGACATGGCCGGACTCATCAGCGAGGAACCTGCTGGCGAGGCCTGTTTCATCAAGTGTGACCCGTTCGACGCGTTGCGCTTCCTCGATGCCAGCGAAACTGACGGTATCGGTGCTGTATTCATAGGTGCCGCCCTCCTGCATCGAAGTAGTGGGCTGGTAGAGACGCGCGTACGTGGGCCACGGCTGGCTGTCCGGGCGAACCGTGGGTTCTTTGGGGTTGATCTGCAAGACGGTGACGCTGGCGGCACCTTGGCGGATGGCCGTGCCCAGGCAGTCCGAACCGGTGTCTCCGCCGCCGATGATGAGGACGTTCTTGCCGTTGGCATCGATGTTGTTGACCGGCTCCTTGCCTTCGACGCGCCTGTTGGCATCGGGCAGGAAGTCCATCGCGAAATGGATGCCGTCGAGCTCGCGGCCCGGCACGTTCACATCGCGCGGGACACCCGAACCGATGGCGACGACCACCGCGTCGTAGCGCGACCGTAGCTCGTCCCAGCTCACGTCCTTGCCGATCTCAATATTGGTGCGGAAGACGGTGCCTTCGGCCTCCATCTGCTCGATACGACGGTCGATCAGGTGCTTGTCGAGCTTGAAGGACGGGATGCCGTAACGCATCAAGCCACCGATCTCGTCGTCGCGCTCGTAGACGACGACGGTATGGCCGGCGCGGGTCAGCTGCTGGGCGCATGCGAGGCCGGCGGGGCCGGAACCGACGATGGCGATGGTCATGTCGGTCAGTCGCTGCGGCGGCATCGGCTTGACGTAACCGAGCTTCCAGGCCTGGTCGATGATGGTCTGCTCATCGGCCTTGATCATGGTCGGCGGCTGGTGGATGCCCAGCACGCACGCCTGTTCGCACGGCGCCGGGCAGATCAGCCCGGTAACTTCGGGGAAATTGTTGGTGGCCGAAAGCCGCTGATAGGCCTCTTCCCACTGACCTTGCCGCACCAAATCGTTGAAGTCGGGGATGATGTTGCCCAGCGGGCAACCTGTCATGCAGAACGGCGTGCCGCAGTCCATGCAGCGCGAGGCCTGCTCCTTGGTCCACGGCTGGAAGCCGGACTGGGCGTGCACGTCCTTCCAATCATGGATGCGCTCGGCGACTGGGCGGTCCTGTGCCTCGTGGCGGGTACGTACTTTCAGAAATCCTTTGGGGTCGCTCATCAGTCCACTCCCTCCATCACATGCTCATAGACACTATCCCAGGCTCCGGGGGCGTTGAAATCGACATTGTCGGCCTGCGCCGCCTCCATGGCCGCGCTCATCGCGACGAACTGTTTGGGCACGATGTGGGTGAACCGCGAACGCGTCCCTTCCCAATCGTCGAGCAGGCCGCTCGCGAAGGCGGAACCGGTTTCCTCCGCATGCTTCTTGACCAACGCTCGAACCTGCTGGGATTCGACATCGTCCAACGCCTCGAAGAGCAATGAACCGGACTTGACCGCTGCCGGATTGACCTTGTTCATATCCAGATCGAGTACATAGGCGTGGCCTCCGGAGAAACCGGCGCCGAAGTTGCGTCCGGTGGGGCCGAGCACCACCACGGTGCCGCCGGTCATGTATTCACAGCCGTGGTCGCCCACGCCTTCGACGACGAACGTGGCGCCGCCGTTGCGCACGGCGAAGCGCTCCCCCGCGCGTCCGGCGACGTACATCTCGCCGCTGGTCGCACCGAAACCGGTGACGTTGCCGGCGATGACGTTGGTGTGTGGGTCGAAGTGCAGCGTTCCGTCTTGAGGGCGGACGATGATGCGTCCGCCGGAAAGCCCCTTGGCCGCGTAATCGTTGACCTCGCCGTAGATGCGCAGCGTCTCGCCGCGCGGAATGAACGCGCCTATGGACTGGCCGCCGGAACCGCGCAGGGTCATGTCGATGGTGTCGTCGGGCAGGCCTTTGGCGCCGTAGCGTTTGGTAATCTCGTAGCCGACCATCGTGCCGACGGTGCGGTTGACGTTGCGAATCGGCAGGTCGAGACGCACCGGCTCGCGATGTTCGAGCGCGGGTTTGACCAAATCGATAAGCTGGTTGTCCATCGCCTTGTCGAGCTCATGGTTTTGTGCGATGGTCTGGTGCAGGATCGTGCCAGGCGTCGGTCCGGACTGAGCAAGGACGTTGGACAGGTCGACGCCGTTGGATTTCCAGCGTTCCACTGCTTCATCCTGGTCGAGGCATTCGACGTGGCCCACCGCCTCCTCAAGACTGCGGAAACCGAGCTGCGCCAACAGTTCTCGCACCTCGCGGGCGATGAACATGAAGAAATTGACCACATATTCGGGCTTACCGGTGAACCGTGCTCTGAGCTCCGGGTCCTGGGTGGCGATGCCCTGCGGGCAAGTGTTCAAGTTGCAGGCGCGCATCATGACGCATCCTTCGGCCATGAGCGCCGTGGTGGCGAAACCGAACTCCTCAGCGCCCAGCAGCGCAGCGATGACTACGTCGCGGCCGGTTTTGAGCTCGCCGTCGCACTGTACGACGATGCGGGAACGCAGGCCGTTCAAGACCAGCGTCTGCTGGGTTTCGGAAAGGCCTATCTCCCAAGGCGTGCCGGCGTGCTTAATCGCATTCAAGGGCGCTGCACCCGTGCCGCCATCGGAGCCGGAGATGAGCACGACGTCGGCATGGCATTTGGCCACGCCGGCCGCCACGGTGCCGACCCCGAATTCGGAGACGAGCTTGACATGGATGCGGGCCTTGGGATTGGCCATCTTCGCATCGTAGATCAGCTGTTTCAGGTCCTCGATGGAATAGATGTCGTGATGGGGCGGCGGGCTGATGAGCTCGACGCCGGGCGTGGCATGGCGCACCTTGGCAATCCACGGCGGCACCTTCGCGCCGGGCAGATGGCCGCCCTCGCCGGGCTTGGCGCCTTGGGCGAGCTTGATCTGCAGGTCGGTGGCGTGCACGAGATAGTCGCTGGTCACCCCGAAACGCGCCGAGGCAATCTGCTTGATACGGCTGGATCGCATCGGGTCCTCGATACGGTCGTCGGACTCGCCGCCCTCGCCGGAGTTGGAGCGCGCCCCGATGGAGTTCATCGCGATGGCCAGCGTCTCGTGGGCCTCCTGCGAGATGGACCCATAGCTCATCGCGCCGGTCGAGAACCGCTTGACGATCTCGCTTTCCGGCTCGACCTCCTCGATCGGGATGGGCTTGCGGCCGCCGGCGAATTTCATGAGCCCTCGCAGGGTCATCAGCCGGTTGGAGGTGTCGTTGACATGCTTGGAATAGCGCTTGAACAGGTCGTAGTCGCCACGCTGGGTGGCCTGTTGCAGCAGGAACACGGATTCCGGATCGTTCAGATGGTCCTCACCGGTGCGACGCCATTTGTATTGGCCGCCGACACGAAGCCTGCGGTGCGGGGTCGCCGTCCACTGGTTCGGATACGCGACGCGGTGGCGGGTGGCGACTTCCTCGGCGATCTCGTCGAGGCCGATGCCGCCGACACGCGAAGTGGTGCCGGTGAAATATTCGTCGATGACGTCCTGGTTAAGGCCCACAGCCTCGAAAAGCTGGGCGCCGCGATAGCTCATGATGGTGGATACGCCCATCTTGCTCATGATCTTCAACACGCCAGTGGATAGCGCCTTGCGCAGGTTCTCCACTCCGGTTTTGGCGTCGACATCGAGGAAACCACCACGTGCCAGATCCTCGACGGATTCGAAGGCAAGATAGGGGTTGACGCAGGCGGCGCCGTAGGCGATCAGCAGGGCGACGTGGTGAATCTCGCGTACGTCGCCGGCTTCGACGGCCATCGAGATCTGGGTGCGGGTGTGCATGCGCAGCAGATGATGCTGTACGGCGCTGGTCAGCAGCAGCGAAGGAATCGGAGCCCACGTATGGTTGGAATCACGGTCGGAGAGCACAATGAAGTTCTTGCCTTCGGCGATGGCCTGGTCGACCTCCTTGAAGATCTCACCCAGCCGCGCCTCAAGCGCCTTGCCGCCACCGGCGACCTGATAGAGGCCGTGAACGACGAACGGCTTGTAGTAGCCGCCGAGCACTTTGGCGCGATCGAGACGCTTGAGCTGCGCCATCTCGTCGGAATCGACGACCGGATCGGGAATCACGATCTTCTTCGCGGAAAGCTCCAGATCATCGAGCAAATTGGGTTCCGGGCCGATCGCCGAGGCCAGCGACGTGACGATTTCCTCACGTTCCCAGTCCAGCGGCGGGTTGGTGACCTGCGCGAACTTCTGAGTGAAATAGTCGAAGAGCATGCGGCTATGGTTGGAAAGCACAGGCTGCGGGGTGTCGTTGCCCATCGCGCCGATCGGTTCCTTGCCGGTGTTGGCCATCGGCGCCAGCAGAATCTTCAGGTCTTCCTGCGTATAGCCGAATGCGCGTTGACGGCGAACAACCGAAACGTTGGAATGGCGGACATGCTCGCGCGCGGGCAGGTCGCTCAAGCGCACGGCATTGCCTTCGATCCATTCGCGATACGGATGCTGGGTCGCGAGTTGGTGTTTGATTTCCGTATCGGGAACGACGCGCCCTTCGCCCGTGTCGATCAGGAACATCTTGCCGGGTTCGAGCCGGCCTTTGGCGACGATATGGTCCAAGGGCGTTTCGGGAAGCACCCCGGCTTCGCTGGCCAGTACGACATAGCCGTCATCGGTCATCTGCCAACGCCCCGGGCGGAACCCGTTGCGGTCGAGCTGTGCGCCCACCAACGTGCCGTCGGTGAAAACGATGTCGGCCGGACCATCCCACGGCTCGATAAGACTGTTGTTGTATTCGTAGAACGCCCGGATGTCGGGGTCGAGCGTCTGGTCCTTCTCCCAGGCGGGCGGCAACAGCATCAGCACGGCGTGCGGCAGGCTGCGTCCGGCCAGGTGCAGCAGTTCAAGACATTCATCGAAGGTTCCGGAATCGGAGTAGCCCGGCGTGGCGACGGGCAGTAACGGCTTGAAATCGCCCAGCAGTCTGCTGCTGAACCGTCCCTCGCGCGCGGAGAGCCAATTGCGGTTGCCTTGGATAGTGTTGATCTCGCCGTTGTGAGCGATCATGCGGAACGGCTGTGCCAACGGCCAGCTCGGGAAAGTGTTGGTGGAGAAGCGCGAGTGGACGATGGCGATAGTTGTTTTCATCGTCGACGAAAGGAGATCCGGGAAGAAGCTCGTCAGCTGCATCGTGGTGAGCATGCCCTTGTAGGTGATCGTCCGGGCGGAAAGCGAGGCGAAATAGACACCGGCCTCGTGTTCGACGCGCTTGCGCACGCGGAAAGCCTTGCGTTCGAGGTCGATACCGCCCAGGCTTCCGACCTGTCCTGCTTGGTCATTCTGAATATTCCGGCCGTCCAGACCATCCTGCGGAGCCGAGGCCATCACCAGCATCTCGAAGGACGGCATGGATGCGAGCGCCTGCAGCCCCAATCCATCCGGATTGGTCGGCACCGTGCGCCAAGCGAGAACCTGCAGTCCCTCATCGGCCACGATGCCTGCAATCTGACGTTTCTGGCCGCTGGCCTTGGCAAGGTCACGGTCGAGGAAAGCGATACCGGCCGAGTAATGGCCGGCTTCCGGCAGCTCAGCGTCCGCCACTGCCGAGCGGATGAATTCATCGGGCATGGCCATGAGGATCCCGGCTCCGTCACCGGTGTTCTCCTCGGCGCCCACGGCCCCGCGATGGTTGAGATTGACGAGCACCTCGATGGCGTCGTCGACGATCTTGCGCTCCGGTTTTCTGTTGAGGGTGGTGACCATGCCGACGCCGCACGCATCATGCTCTGCCGCAGGGTCATACATACCTTGCGCATGATGAATCGTCAAATCAAGTGGAGTTTTATCAGTCACCACAATCACCCCTAACTTCTGTGGAACCGCAACTTCGTTGCAAGTGCTTTCACAGACTAGCGGCATGTCATGTCAGAAATGTGTCGTTGTCCAATTTCAGACGAATTCTTCCATATTATGGACATTCTTCCAGTAACGTGTGCCATTTACAGTGATTATCTCTGTATGCCACGCCCATCAACAAAGATAATCACGTTTCCGTGCCAATTTTTGTGATTATCTCTGTATCTCCAACAGTATTGCAGAGAAAATCACATTTCCACGGCAAATTCTGTGATTATCTCTGCATATTGGGTAGTTGTATGTACGCCAATCACATAAATGCGGCCGTTCATGCTGCTACTGTCGGCGGCACCGCTGCACCCAAACCTTCACCAACCGCAGATGTCGAGCACCTCGGCGATGACCGTGTCGTTGAGCAACCGCCCTTTACGGGTAGGGACGATGCGATTGCCATCAAGGATCTCGATCAGTCCGGCACGTTCGATGCCTTCAAGCCGGCTCCGGTCGACCGTATGCCCCGAGGCCTGATCGACGCGCGAAATATCAAGCCCCTCGTGCAGACGCAACCCGAGCATCACCGTCTCCTCTAGGTTCTCCTCGTGGGTGATGGCCTCGCTGCCGGCCCACGGCACACAGCCGGCGTGCATCGCCTCAGCCCACTTGCGCGGATGTGCGATGTCCCAAGCGCGGATGCCAAACTGGTTGTCGTCCGATTGCCCGCCATTACCGACTCCTGATGTGCTGCCTTCATCACCTTGTTCGACTTGCGAGAGACCAGTAAAATCCATTTTGGTATGGGCCTCATCGTTGCCGGTAGAGGCAACAACGGTTTTTCGAAACCCGCCTTCATCCACATCGCGTGCGCCACCGTCCGCATGCTCACGCCACGCGCCGACGCTCGACGTGCGGTAGTGCGAGTGGGCGCCCGGGCCGATGCCAGCCCAGTCGACGTTGCGCCAATAGCCCAGGTTGTGCCGGCTTTCATAACCCGGCCGCGCCCAGTTCGAGATCTCGTACCATTTGAGGCCGGCCTGCGCAAAGAGGTCGTCGGCGAGCTCGTATTTCGCCGCCTCATCGTCGTCATCGGGCTTGGCGATCTGCCCGGCCTTGATCTGCCGGCCCATCTTGGTGGTCGGTTCGACGGTCAGCGCGTACGCCGATATATGGTTGACTCCCAGCTCGATGGCCGTTTCGACGGACACACGCCAATCATCCATGCTCTCGCCGGGCGCCCCATAGATAAGGTCGACGCTGGAACGCAGCCCGACCTTGTTCGCCGCCTTGACTCCGGCGACGACATTGGCCGGCGTATGCGTGCGGTCAAGCGTTTTGAGCACATGCGGCACCGCCGATTGCATACCGAATGAGATACGCGTGAATCCTGCGGCTGCCAACGTTTCCAAATACCGTTCGTCCACCGTGTCGGGGTTGGCTTCGGTGGTGATTTCCGCACCGTCCTCGATACCCCAGATATCGTTGACCGCGCCTAGCATCCGCCCAAGGTCCTCCGCAGGCAACAATGTCGGCGTCCCTCCCCCGAAGAACACCGTCGCCGCGCCCGGTTCGTCGATGCCGTGCCGCTCCTGCCACGCCCGCACGAGCTTCATCTCGCCGATGGCGAGGTTCGCGTAATTGCCACGCGACGCGCCAGAACCCATATCGACGGCCGTATACGTGTTGAAATCGCAGTACCCGCACCGCCGGTAGCAAAACGGCACATGAATATACACTTCGAACATAACGTTTCAGTCTAGCGTGAGGACGATATTGACCGGATAAGCCGCCCTTTGCGTTTCTTGTCAAGAACGATTACTTCCCAAGCAACTGGCGGTGACTACCCGTCTCCACCAGCAGCAGAGTCAATGTCTCATGTTTGACACGATAAATCAACAGCCAGTCTGACTCGATATGCAACTCGCGGAAAACGCTCAGATTCCCTTTCAGCGCATGGTCATGGTATCGACGACGCAAGGTCTCCTTGTCCTCGTTGACCAGCACACGCACCACCCGCTCGAGTTTGTCGAGATCGTAGTGTTTTCTGCCAAGCGCCTTTGCCTGACGCAGAAATGTCGGCGAGCGCTCAATGCGTTGAAGTGCCACGAATCTCCTCCATCAGGTCGTCCACGCTGTCGAACGAACGCGTAGGCTCGCTCGCGGCCTTGAGCACTCTTTCCTCGAAGCCGGATAGTTCAGGTCGGAAAGGCAACGCCTGGTCGACCACCGTCTGATGCAGAAACATGTTGAGCGCGGTTGACATATCCAGTCCCAGCTTGGCAAAGACTGAGCTCGCCTTCTCCTTGGTTTCGGTATCGGTCCTGAAGTTGATTCTCGTGACCTTCGGCGCACTTGCAGACAAACTCATAATTGCTCCTTATATGTCTATTGTACGTACAATAGTATCACGTTGAACCTTAAAAGAGAGATAGCTTAGCTCCAATACAGAATCTAGTTGTATTCATACCGATTTCGATACAAAATTCGGTGTATTCATCCAATTTTTCGAAGAAAAACCGGTTACGCTCATCAACAGAGAGCAGAATCAGCACAATAGACAATCCGCTCTGCTATACGTTAGGCTAAAGAGAAACCGACAACTGGAAACAGCCGAAGGAGACATCATGAGCGACGAGAACGTGTTCATCATCGACGGCATCAAAACGCAATGGGACGACGACTCACTGCGCATCTCCGAGCAAGGTTTCGACCGCACCGCGCTTATGGACAACCGCGGCAACATCCTTTCCTCCACATTCGGTAAAGAAGGCATTCCATTCCTGAATCATTGGTTCGCCCGTGTCAAGCCGATGATCGACGAGTTCCGCGCCATCGACCGGGAATACGCCCATGCCTGAGGTATTCTTCCTCGCCGGTTACAGCGTTACTTCAGTACTCTGGACAAAGAACATGGTATCCATGTGCACGTAGCGCGCGGATCGAAAAGAGATCTTGCGCGCTTTGTTTTACAAAGTGACGGCACAGTAGTTTTCGCTCATAACCATGGTCACATTCCGTCAAAACATATCAAGCTGATCGAAATTGCCATCAGACAAAACTTTGACGAAATCGTTGATGATTGGCGTCGCCTTTTCGGTAGTAACATACACTTCGATAAATAATTCAGAGCATAAACAGTTGGGTAAAAAAACCGATATCGTATTTAGGCCCACACAAAATCGGCATCGGGACCGGCGCCTATTTCGAAATGATATTTTGCGATGCCAAGGTCGGTGCGGGTGCAGAGGCCTAGGCCGGCTTTGGCTTCGACCGTGCGGCCATCGGGTTGCAAAGTGAACGTGAATTTCTGCTGGTTCAACGACGTGGGGGCAAGCAATGCGGCCTCGACGCCGGCTCGGAACCATTGCGGCGTCGCCACGTTTTGTGGAACCTGAGCAACTTGATCGTATTGCTTGCAACGATGCTGTTGGCCGTGATTGGTGCCATAGCCCATGACGATGGCGAACCTTGGCCGCTCACCGCGTTCCAGCGCGACATGCTTGGAAAGGTGACGTCCGAACTGACGCACCCAACCAGTATCGAGACCGAGCTGCGTGGCGCGCAACAGCACGTGTGCGCCGTAATAGCCGCAACGTTCCTCCCAGTCCGACGTACGATCCGAGACGATGGCGACGAGGTTGCGGGCGCCTTTGTAGATGCCGTAGTCGGTGAGGAAACCCTCGAATGCGGCAGGATCGTTGAGCTTCAACTGCATGCTCAGGTTGCCTTTGCGGTTATATTGGTCGATGGTCCTTTGAAGCTCATCGACAATATCCTGCGGAATCGGCTTGTCGGTATAATGCCGAACGGCATGACGCACCCGAATCGCTTCGCTCAGTTCCATCATGAACCTTATTTCACGGCCTTTTCGGCGGCGCGAATCTTGTTCTTGGTGTCGATGTCCATGGACTTGTTGGCTCCGGCCTCACCGGTCGAGAGGGCGGCGACGAACGCCTCCTGCGGCACCTCGACATGGCCGAGCATCTTCATGCGCTTCTTGCCGGCCTTCTGTTTCTCCAAGAGCTTGCGCTTACGGGTAATGTCGCCGCCGTAGCACTTGGCGAGCACGTCCTTGCGCAGGGCGCGGATGGTCTCGCGTGCGATGACACGGGAACCGATGGCGGCCTGGATGGGAATCTCGAACTGCTGGCGCGGGATGAGCTTCTGCAGCTTCTTGGTCATCATCACGCCGTAGCTGTAGGACTTGTCGCGGTGAACGATGGCGCTGAACGCGTCGACCTTCTCCCCTTGGATGAGGATATCGACCTTGACGAGGTCCGCGGCCTGCTCACCGTCCTCGTGATAGTCGAGCGAGGCGTAGCCTTTGGTGCGGCTTTTGAGCTGATCGAAGAAGTCGAAGACGATCTCGGCCAACGGGATGCGGTAATGCATCTCGACGCGCTCGGGGCTCAGGTATTCCATCGTGCCCATCTCGCCGCGATGGTCCTGGCACAGGTCCATCACCGAACCGATGAACTCCTTTGGCGTGATGATGTCGGCGGCGACCATCGGCTCGACGATCTGCTTGATCTTGCCATCCGGGAATTCGCTCGGGTTCTTGACCTCGTGCAGCGTACCGTCTTCGGCGGTGACCTTGTAGGTCACGTTCGGGGCGGTCGAGATCAGGTCGAGCCCGAATTCGCGGCTCAGACGTTCGACCACGATCTCCATGTGCAGCAATCCGAGGAAGCCGCAGCGGAAACCGAATCCCAGCGCCACCGACGTTTCCGGCTCGTAAGTCAGGGCCGCATCGTTCAGCTTGAGCTTGTCGAGTGCGTCGCGCAGTTCCGGGAACTGGGCGTTGTCGATCGGGAAGATGCCAGCATAGACCATGGGATGCGGGTCGCGGTAGCCGGGCAGCGGCTCGGTTGCCGGACGAACGGCCGAGGTGACGGTGTCGCCGACCTTGGATTGGCTGACGTCCTTTGCTCCGGTGATGATGTAGCCGACCTCACCGGCGCCAAGCGCCTTGGTGGGAGCCATATCCGGGCTGATCACACCGATCTCGATGGGTTCGTGCGTCATGCCGATGCCCATCATGTGCACCTTTTCGCGGCTTTTCAGCTCGCCGTCGACCATACGGATGTAGGTGACGATGCCGCGGTAGGTGTCATAAACGGAATCGAATATCAGCGCACGGGCGGGAGCCTTCGGGTCGCCGTGCGGCGCAGGAATTTCCAGCACGATCTGGTCGAGCAGATCCTTGATGCCCTCACCGGTTTTGCCGGAGACGCGCAGCACGTCGCTTGGCTTGCAACCCAACAGGTTCGCGATCTCCTCGGCGTGCTTGTCGGGTTCGGCACTGGGCAGGTCGATCTTGTTCAGGACCGGAATGATAGTCAGGTCGTCCTCGATGGCCATATAGAGGTTGGAGAGTGTCTGAGCCTCGATACCCTGCGTGGCATCGACCAGCAGCACCGCGCCCTCGCATGCGGCCAGCGCACGCGAGACCTCGTAGGTGAAATCGACGTGGCCGGGGGTGTCGATCATACCCAGCGTATATTCCTGTCCGTCGAAGGTCCATGGCACGCGCACGGCCTGCGATTTGATGGTGATACCGCGCTCCTGCTCGATGTCCATGCGGTCGAGGAACCGGTCGTGCATCTCGCGTTGCGGCACGATGCCGGAGAGCTGGAGGATGCGGTCGGCCACCGTCGACTTGCCATGGTCGATATGCGCGATGATGCAGAAATTACGAATCAGCGATTGATCGGTGAATCCCGGTTTGTTCTTCGCCTCAGTCACTGATGTCACTCCTTCATACCCAAACGTTTCGTAACGGGGTCTCTCCGACTCCGCTTTTTCCTATTGCTATGTCTTATTCTATCGGCCGAGGTGGGCAAAGGATTGCCGGAGATTATTGCCGAGGAACCTTATAAAAAGTATAAGAAATCATGCAATGGTGAAACACGCAACGTCATTTCCTTCAAATACGCACGAAATATCGGCATACAGTGTTATTCTAAAGTCTTGTATGTCCTTATAGAAAACGTTGTTTGGAGAAATTGTGGCAAACATTAAGTCGCAGAAGAAGCGCGTGCTGACCAATGAAAAGGCGCACAAGCGCAACGTGTCCGTGAAGTCCAGCCTGAAGACTGCGATTCGCAAGACCCGTGAAGCCATCGAGTCCGGAGACAAGGCGGCAGCCCAGGCTGCTTACCAGATCGCCGGCCAGAAGCTCGACAAGGCCGCCAGCGCGGGCGTGGTTCACAAGAACCAGGCCGCCAACCGCAAGTCTAATCTCGCGGTTGCCATCAACAAGATGTGAGCTTTTCGCTTTAGGCATCGACCTTAGGGTCAGTAAAAACTCCTTCGGTTTCCAGGATTTCAATATCCTTTGGAAACCGGAGGAGTTTTGTTATTGTGCCGTCGGCTCCACCGCGTCGAACCTGTGGCTCAGAACGAAATCCTGGTCAGCGCGAAGAAGAGGAACGCCGCCAAGGTGAAGATGAACAGCGGTGAGCGCCAGCCACGGTAGGCGTGCTTGGGGCTACGGTTGCGGCGGTACCAAGCCATGATCTTGTCCTTGTTCACCACCACCAACACGATGGCGACGACGAAGAAGACACCATCGAATGTCCACTGCGCCACGGTCTGCATGGGCTCGGCAAGCATGCCGAACAGCCTGCCGACTCCTTCGCATATCACGAGATTATAAAAGATGTGCATGCTCATCGACCATGCCACAGAATACTCGCTGGCCATCCAACCGAGCACCAAGCCCAGCAGCACGGCATTGAAGCCTTGGCTGATGTCGCCATGGATGAAACCGAACAGCAACGCTGACGTTACGATGGCGAAAATCCTGCCATAGCGTTCCAGATTCGGCATCACGATGCCACGCATCAGCAGCTCCTCGGTCACAGGCCCGACGAAACCCAACGAAAGCAGACCGAAGATCGAGCTGCTCACCATCTGGTCGATCTCGTCGCCATTGCTATGTTGCGACCATCCCAACAGATCCAGCGCGCCTTGGAAACCTTGGGCGAACAGGTCGCCGACCGCCGAGAAAGCCAGCATCGCGACAAGCAAGCAGAGCCACATCCGCCAGTTCATCGGTTTTCGGGATGAGAGACGTATCGTGAAGCGGATTGATCTTGAGCCTTGCGATTTGTCGATATAGAGCTTCCGACACGCCAGCAGCACGACAAGGATGGCGATCGGCTCGCTGACGGTGCCGACCACGGCGTCTGTCTTCTTCTCCGGCATATGGCCAAGCATGGCGAAAACAACACCAATCACCTGCAATACAAGCCACAGCACTATAAAGCCCCAGATGATTGCGGCCTGGTGCCCCACATCGTGCCGTCGCTGCCCGTCTGGGCTCAACGGTTTAGCTTCAGCTTGCGGTTGTTGGAATGGCGCAGGCAGGTTGGAAAATCCACCTTGAACATTCAATGCCGTCGCAGCTCTTTCATCAACTTCTCCTTCTGCAGCAACGGCGTTCTCACCATTCTCACCGTCAACAACGTCAACGCCATCAACGCCATTAACATGGTCAGAACCGCTCAAACGGTCACCGTCTCCTTGACAACCAGAGCCGCTTAAACCGTCATCTCCTTGATAACCAGAATCATCTACGCCATTATTTCGGTCTATATTGCCAACGTTATCCATGCCATTCGAAATGTAGGAGTTATTCGGGTCTCGCGGAACGTCCGTGACGTTCAACCCGTTCAAGCTCCCCATGTCACCTGTCGCCTTCTCCCCTGTCTCGACCATCTTCTCCTCCGCGTCTCGATTTTGTTGGAATATATTCAAAATACCATAATCGTATCGAAATTCATAATTTTTTTAACGTTTATCATTAATTCTTTGTTGATTAGTGATATGCTCTTGCTATCAGTCAGTTTACAATCGACAAAGGAGCAACGCCATGTATGAAACAAACAAAGTCGACGCCTTCATCATGTGGGCCGCGAAAATCCTCGAATGGTTCAACATCGTGGCATCGGTGGTTCTGCTGGCCGGCACGATTTATCTCGGTGTCGGGCAACCTTGCCCAAGCTGGATCAAAGAGGCCACCATTCCAAGTATTTACGGTTTTACTTTCGGTATGACATTCTCAGTCATATCCCATCATTTGGTTGCTTTGGGCTGGTACGCTATGGAAGGCATTGCCATTCTCTTGATTCTGGCGTATGCATTCCACAATCTGAGCGCGGCCTTCAAAACCTTGCACCAGCCAGTTGATGGTCAGAACCCGACCCCGTTTCAAAGCTCAATCACGAAAAACATTCACGTCTCCGGAATATGCTTCATCGTTGTTGCAGTATTGGATATGATCGTTTCGTTTGTAATGGGAGCCATTGACGGAGCTTCTGATTACTTCCTGTCACACACTGAACATTTAGATAGTGCGGATATTTCCAACGCTTGGCTGCCTTGGCTCATCATCGGTATCTTCATTCTCTGCATCACTCGCATTCTGCGCTATGGCGAAAAACTGCAGCAAGAATATGACGAGTTGATTTAGAGAGGTAAATCATGATTTTCAAGCAACACTCGGCACGTTCAGCAACTCGAGATACCACGTCATCACCGAACGATGAGAACCAATCCGCGAATACCGCAAATGTAGCGGACCAAAACGACACCGCCGATACCCTATCAGAAAATCGGGATTCTTTACCATTGACGTATGAGGAGAAAGTCCGCCTTGCCCAACAACAGCACACCACGACCGACGCCATCACTCCATCCGTTCCAGCAGCCGATGAACCTCACCAGCCAAAAGGAACCATCGTGCTGGAACTCGACAAGGTGATGGTCGACCGGCATATGTCGCTCAAGGAGCTGGCGGACGAGGTGGGCATCTCCAACGTCAATCTTTCGAAAATCAAGAACAACCGCGTGGCAGCCATCCGCTTCACGACACTGGCCGGCATCTGTGAAGCTTTGGACTGCCAGCCCGGCGACATCCTCAAGTACGAGACAAAACAATCGATGCGATAAACGCCCGTCCAAACGACGAAAAGCACGTTCCTGGTCCGTTTTCGTGACTTTCGTCGTTCGCCTCGAATTCGAATATCTGGACTTCCAGGCGAACGCGATGACAGAATCCGCAGGCAATCAATGATTACAACGGGAAGTACCTTCGATATTCTCCGGACGCAGCATCGATGCGGGATCCTCGTGCCGCTGACTGACCACTTGGGCCTCATATAAACCGCGGTAATACGGGCAATCGGACAGCAATGTCTCGTGATCACCCTCTCCGACGATATCGCCGTCACGCAGGACGACGATATGACTGGCGTGGGTGATGGTGGTGAAACGATGGGCGATGAGGATGGTGGTGCGCCGCGCCCCCCTCTTCCGTATTATCCGCCCGATCCAGTGAGTTGAAGAAATGCTTCTCGGAAAGGGCGTCCACGGATGCGGTCGGCTCATCCATGATCAGCAATGACGGCCGCCTGAACAAAGCGCGGGCCAGGGCGACTCGCTGCCATTGCCCAATGGAAAGTTGGTAGCCACCCTCGAAGTGCCTTCCCAATACAGTATCCAGCCCCTCGGGCAGCGACTGCCCGAGCCTCTTCATCCCTACCAGATCAAGCGCATGTTCAATGGCATCATCATCGTCGATGCGATCCGGATCGCCAAATCCCACATTCTCACGCAAGGGCCGCTCATATCGTATATAATCCTGGAAAATCGCGGAACACCGCTCGTACAATGACGTACGGGAATATTCACTGATATCTCTGCCGTTAATGAAAATCGACCCTTCAGTGGGCTCATAGACACGTAAAATCAGTTTTGCGATCGTCGATTTACCCGCACCATTGAGTCCAACCAGAGCCGAACATTGACCGGCGGGAAGATCAAAGGAGACACCATGGAGAATCTCTTTGCCATCGATGGAACCAGGATAGGCAAATCGTACGTTTCGGAAGGAAACGGTCACGGGCGTTCCATCATCGAGTTTCTCGTCGCCGGAGCGGATCACAGCCGGCTCAATGTCCATGAGATGAACCCAATTGCCGGCGTACAGCAGACTCTGATAGACGCTGGAGACCGAAACCAAAATGAGCAGTACCGATTGTCCGAATGAACCTGTCGCGCTGATATAACCGGCCAGCTGCCCGACGTTGCCTGTATGCATGGCCTGAATCGCACCTACGGAGACCGCCCCGATATTGGCTAGGGTCGTAAGAATCCCCAAGCCAAGCGCAATCCACAGATAGGTACGCGACATAGCGAGATCCTGTTTGAGAAAACCTGCGATAAGCGTCTTGTAACGTCCTGACAACAAACCACCCAGACCAAACAGATGGACTTCCTTGGCTGCATTATCCGATGTCAGAATCGAACGATAATAGTCCGACAAGCGTTGTTCGCCTGCCCGCTGGTAATCGATATTGTACTGTTTGGAACTGGCCATCAATGTGCCGATGGTACCTGGAATAGGCGCCAGCAGAAGGAAAAAGGCCACCCATTTGTTCCATGAAACCAGTAAGGAGAATACGGATACGATAGTGAGCAGCGACTGTAGAAAATCACGTGCGCTATCAAATATAGCGAAGATATGTCCGCCGGTATCCCCTCCGGCCCGCTGTATGCAATCGTTGGTCTGTGCATCCTCGAACTGCTGCGTTTCGAGCGTAGTGAGCTTATCGACGATACTGCAATTAGCGTGGTAGGATAGTTTTTCTCGAATTGAGTCGGAGAGATATTTAATGACGTTCTCGGCCACGAACATTGACACTAAGACCAGAGCAAAAAATATCGCCGAATCGACAACCTTCGCAAGCACACCCGTAGCCACGGAATTCACGATCTGCGTTGTGGCCAAAATCTGTAGGGGCGACAGCAGGGCCCGCACCACAGTAAGAACAAGGAGGACAATGACGGATATCGGTGCTACTGCCGTCAATAGCCGTAATGACTTTCGCAATGTCGTCAGAGACGGGATGCGAGAACGCCCCTTTGCCGCAGGCTTATCATTCCTCGTACTATCACCAGCTTCCATGCCGCTCCCCTTCAAGTCGATTCCATAGATGCGATATGGCCAATGCTACGAATCAGCCAATAACCATCTTTTTCTAATAGTCCACCTGACCCATATATATCATTGACGTGCATATGAAACAAATCCTCTTGTCGAGAACGGATAAAAGAGATCTTATCTGCTCTCGAACCCGGGAAGGGTTCCTTCAGCAGAAAATCTTGGTCGATTCTCGGTTTTTCGCCCGCTCTAGCCAAGATAGCATCAATGTGTCATTTGAACTTGTCGCAATTCTAAAGGCATTATCGTTCGCAGTCAGAATTGGTCACATCTGTCAACGATTACCGTCAGCTTTTTCGTCGTCGCCCTTGACCGGCAACGGCAGCAACGCATGATGGCGTTTGATCGCCCCCGGCACCTTCCAATCGAAACGGACGGACAATACACGCAGGACGACAACGAAAGCCACAACGGCAATATCGCCGATGACTTCGAATGTGAACGGGATATGCCCACCCTGATAGGCACGGGTGACGAACACCGTCAGGACGCTGCCGATCAACGCCGGAACGGTGTACCAATGACTGTCGCGGATGACCGCAGGCACATCGTTCAAGAGCATGTCGCGAATCAGCCCTCCCCCGATGGCCGTAATCAACCCCATGAAGACGGCGGTCATGCCGGAGGTGTGATAGATCAGCGCCTTTTGCGTCCCATTGACCGCATACAGCCCCAACGCCAAGGCGTCAAGCGCCACCATCGGCCATTTGAGCCTGTCCACCTCGGGATAGATGACAGCGACGGCGACGCCGGTAATCAATGAGGTGATGACCAGTCCCCTGTCGGAAACACCGACAGGTGGCAATGCACCAAGCAGCACGTCACGGATGATGCCGCCGCCGAGGCCGGTGAGCCAGACGGTCAGGAGGATGGCGATGAAATCATACTTTTTCTTGACGGCGCACAGCCCGCCCAAAAGACCGCAGCAGAAAGTCGCGATATATTCGATGGCCCAGAAAAACACGTTACTTTCCAGCGCCAACTGCATATCGCACATCCTTTGCATATTCGTTTGAATAATTGAAGAATATACCAGGTAACGGCCAAACACGGCTATCCAACACTCTGTTCGCATGCGATACTGTAATCCTTGGGTTTATTGCAGCGTCCCGTTGAAGCGGCGCAGCGATTCAGACCGAATCCTCACATACAAAACGGCCTGCATCGTCTCCAAACCCCAGGAAACAATGCAGGCCGCTTCAACAAACCTCAAAGCCGGCAATCGGCGAAGCCGTTCAGCAGACCTTCCACATCCAGTCGTGCGGATCGTCGATCTCACCCATCTGGATGCCGAGCAGCTCGTCACGCAGCTGCAGCGTGAGGTCGCCGGACTTGTTGCCGTTGACCTCGACGTCGAAGGTCTCGGACTTGAAGCGGCCGATCGGGGTGATGATGGCGGCGGTGCCGCAGGCGAAGACCTCGGTGACCTCGCCGGACTTGATGTCTTCCAGCAGGTCGTCGAGCTTGATCATGGTCTCGACGACATCGCGGCCGTGGTCCTGCGCCAGCTGGATGAGCGAACGGCGGGTGACGCCGGGAAGGATGTTGCCCGTCAGCGACGGAGTCTCCAAATGGCCGTCCTTGTGCACGGTGAACATGTTCATGCCGCCGAGTTCCTCAAGGTAGGTCTTGGTGGCCGCGTCGACGAAGCAGACCTGCTCGCAGCCGTGGTCGGCGCCGCGGTACTCGCCCAGCAGGGAGGCCGCATAATTGCCGCCGCACTTGGCGAAGCCGGTGCCACCGGGGCCGGTGCGGAACCACTTGTCCTCCACCCAGATGCTCACCGGCTTGACGCCGCCCGGGAAGTACGGGCCGGAGGGCGAGGCGATGACGCAGTAGTCGACGGTCTGCGGGGCGCGCACGCCGAGGAACGCCTCGGAGGCGAACATATACGGGCGCATGTAGAGCGTGTACTCGCGACGGGTCGGCACCCATTCGACGTCGCGCTTGACCAGCGCGGCGACGGAACCCAGGAAATCGTCCTTGGAAAGTTCAGGCAGATAAAGGCGCTTGGCGGAATTGGCGAAACGCTCGGCGTTCGCGTCCGGACGGAACAGCCATGTGCTGCCGTCGGCGTGGCGATAGGCCTTGAGACCTTCGAAGCACTCCTGCGCATAGTGCAGAACAGAGGCGCCAGGATCCATGGCAAGCGGGCCATACGGTTCGACCCGGCGATCGCCCCAGCCGCTGGACTTGTGCCATACCATGTGGACCATGTTGTCGCTGAAAAGCTGGCCGAACGCCGGCTTGTCAATCAGCTTCGCGCGCTCGGCGTCGGTTGCGGGATGTGGGTTGTCGAGAACCTCGAAAGGCTCGGTCAATTGCGACAACGCTTGCGGATCATGATGGGTTTGCTCAGTCATTTGCACTTCTTCTTTGCTTCAGCCGCCGTGACGGCCGGAATGGTGGTTTGCCGTACGCTTGTGGCGCTTTGGTTATGCTGCTACCTTTGCACAGAACCGCACAGGTATGGTGGAATAGTTCACATTCTGAAAATCCTGCCTAGTCAATCGAAAACAATCACCTATCAAAACCAAAGAACAAAATGACCCGTGCAGCCGATATAAACGGACTGCACGGGCCAATATGAAGAGATTTACGGACCAACAAAGAATCCAAAAATCTCAGATATCGCTAACGATATCTGCTGATCACTTCTTGTCGGCGTCAGCAGCTGCGGCATCAGCAGCAGGAGCAGCGGCGTCACCTTCGGCCGCGGCGCCTTCAGTGCTTTCGGCGGCGGCATCCTCAGCGGAGACCGCGGTGGTGGCGGTGGCGTCCTCAGGCACCTCGACGGTGACCACGGACTCTTCGGGATCGGTGTTGACGAGCTCGACGCCCTTCGGCAGCTCGAGATCATGAGCAAAGACCTTCTCGCCGTCCTGCAGGCCATCGACATTGACGTCGATACGCTCGGGCAGCTGGTCGACGCTGGCACGCACACGCAGCTGCTGAATATCGACGAACGCGACTGCCGCGCCCTTCGGGGTACCCACGGCGAAGACCGGGACCTCGACCTCGATCTTCTCGCCCGCCTTGACCTCGTAGAAGTCGATGTGCTCGACAATGCGCTTGACAGGGTTGCGCTGGACGTCCTTGACGACGGCCATCTTGGAATCCTTGCCGTACTTGATGGTGAACAGCGCGTTCGTGCGGCGCAGGGCCAAGGTGGTCTCACGCATCGGCAGCTTCACGAAAACTGGGTCGTTGCCGCCGGCGTAGATGGTGGCCGGAATCTGCTTGGCCACGCGCATACGGCGGGCCACGCCCTTGCCGAACTCATTGCGGACTTCGCCTTCGATGGTAATGGTGTTTGCCATAATCTAATCTCCTTGAGATTTACCTACTAATACACTGCGTTGTTTCGGTGCACCGACGCGCCGAAATCACAGCCTCAAAGAGACCCAAAACATTCAGCCCAGTCGATAACGGGAATCGCTTCCCCTCGCCAAAGCGCGGCAGATATTCAGACCTGCCGAAACAACACTCAATATCATATCAGCCGGCCTGACATGCCACCTCACATTGTCGATAATGGCGTAAAGCGATGTCTCCGATTGCAAAATCCCGCTCCAGCCTTCATTGGCGGAACGAGATTTTTATGGCACGAAACTACCGATACGGCGAATAATACATCACCAAAGACCGATGACCTTCCACCAGCCGACGCCGACGGTCAGGAAGATGACGGTGGTGACCATGGCGCAGATGATGCCCACACGAAGGAATTCGGAGGTCTTGAGATAATCCGCGCCGTAGATCAGGGCGGAGGGGCCGGACGCATAATGCGTCATGGCTCCGATCAGACCGGAAAGAGCGCCAAAGGTGAGTACGGCAACGGGCGCAGGCGCACCTGCAGCGATGGTGACGGTGACGAAGAGCGTGTACAGCGCGACCACCTGAGCCAGCTCGGAGGCGAACAGATAATGGACCAGCACGTAGCAGATGCCAAGAATGAAGAGGACAGCATACCAAGGCATGCCACCTACCATGTGTGCGATCAGGCCGCCGAGCCAATCGGTGACGCCGAGGGTGCTCAACGGCTTGGCCATGCCGACCAGCACGCCGAAGAAGATCAGCGTGGACCAAGCGGACTTGTCGTTGGCCATGGATTTCCAAGTGATGATTCCCGTGCACAGTAGGATGGTGACGCCGAGGAAGGCGACCGTGGTGGCCGAGATGCCGGTCATCGAACCGGTGGCCCAGAGGATGAGCATCAGCACGAAGGAAAGCGCCATGACCCATTCCTTGGGGCTCAGCGAACCCATCGCTTTGAGTTCCGCTTTGGCGTCCGTCCTGGCGGTGGGCACATGCTTGATGGTCGGCGGGAATATCTTGTAGATCAAGATCGGAATGAGGATCAGGCAGAGCAGACCGGGAATAATGCAGGCGATTGCCCACGTTCCCCAGCCGATCGGATGGTGCATCTGCGAGGCAAGCTGAATCACCACGGGCCCGGCGGCCATGGAAGTGGCGAACATCGCCGAAGTGATGGCGTTGACGTTGTTGGCCGTGGCGGAAAGGAACCCACCCAGCTTCTTGCGGGATTCCTCGGATTCGGTGGTCGACCCCTGAACCTCGCTGATCGATTGGATGATCGGGAACAGAATGCCGCCCAGACGTGCGGTATTGGAAGGTGTGGCAGGCGCCAGCACCAAATCAGCGGCCGCAAGGCCATAGGAGATGCCGAGGGAGGATTTGCCAAGCCATGAAATGAAGACCAGCGCGATGCGACGTCCCAGACCGGTCGAGACGAAGCCCTGGGCAATGAAGAACGCCGCGACGATCAGCCAGATCGAAGCACTGCCAAGGCCCGAGAACGCCTCTTTCGAAGGATCCATCGCCCCGGTGAGCATGGCCACGGTCAGGCCGATGATGGCGACAGCGGAAGTCGGCAAAGGCTGGAGAATCAGGCCGAGAATCGTACCGACGAACACGCCCAGCATATGCATGCCACCTGGGTGCACCCCTTGGGGAGGCGGTATGACGAAAATCGCAAGTCCGACAACCACGCAGATGGCGGCCTTGATGATCTTGGTCTTGTTAATGGCGATGGCTCCAGACGACGGAGCCGGGGAATTTGCTGCCATAGCTTCTCCTTAAACTAGTGGACGGTGCCTGATAAATGGGCTTCTTTGCCACTCAGCAGATCGTTTTTCTAGGCTATCCGATAGGCAATGTTGTCCACAAATAACATTTTCTAATATGCGTCAATCCTTGAAATTCCGACGTTTTATACAGATCAACCGTCGTGTATACGATATTGGAAATATTTATTTGCGGGGCCGCCATCCTCTTGTATAGCGTGAACACGTAAGCACATGCTTCGGTAAAGACGCCGAGGCCTTTAAGAGAATGCGAGCGATGATGACAACGATGAACGCGTTACACGATTCCTTTGTCAACCGTGATCTGGCCTACTCCTACGACGAACGCAAGGAACTGGGCATCGATGGCCTGCTTCCTGCGGCCGTCCAGGACCTCGATCACCAGGAGGCCGTGGTCTATGAACGTTTCCAGTCGAAGACGACCAATCTGGAAAAGCGAATCTATCTGATGAGCGTATGCCGCAGGAACCGTAACCTCTTCTACGTGAGCATGGGTCGTCACCTGACCGAGTACATGCCCATCGTCTACGCGCCGACCGTGGCCCAGTCCATCCAGCGTTACACAGAGTTCTACACCGGCAGCGATGTGGCCTACATCTCCATCGACCACCCCGACCGCATCAAGGCTGCGCTCAAACAATATGCCGGCGATCGAGAAATCGACCTGGTCGTGGCCACTGACGGCGAAGGCATCTTGGGCATCGGCGACTGGGGTTCCAACGGGGCGGAAATCCTTACCGGCAAACTCGCCGTCTACACGGCCGCAGCCGGCATAGACCCCTCACGCGTGCTGCCGGTGATGATCGACGTCGGCACCGACCGCAAGGAGCTGCTCGACAACCCGAATTACATGGGCAACCGCTTCAACCGCGTGCGAGGGCAGCGTTACGACGATTTCATCGACGACTTCGTGCATGCAAGCCTCGATCTCTACCCCAGCGCCCTCATCCACTGGGAGGACTTCGGACGTTCCACCGCGGCGCCGATTCTCGAACGTTATCGCAACAACGTACTGACCCTGAACGATGACATCCAAGGCACCGGTGTGACCATGCTGGCCGCACTGATCGCCGCCCGCAACATCGCGAAAACCGATTTCAAGGACACCCGCATCCTGGTCTACGGTGCAGGCACCGCCGGAGTGGGCATCGCGGACCAGCTGGTCGAGGATCTCATCGAACGCGGCGGCATCGACCCGGAGGTCGCCTTGCGTCAGGTGGCGCTGGTCGACCGCTTCGGCCTGATCGAGGAAGGTCAGGACGACCTGACCGAAGGCCAGAAGAAGTATGCCCGCAAGCCCGGGGAATTCGCCGGACTCAGCGACCCGACCGACTTGGCAGCCATTGTCGAGGCGTTCAAGCCGACCGTGCTTATCGGCACCTCCACCAATACCGGTGCCTTCACCGAGGACGTGGTGCGCACGATGTCCAAGTACTGCGAGCGCCCGCTGATCTGCCCGATCTCAAACCCGACCGAGCTGATGGAGGCCAAGGCGGTCGATGTGATCAACTGGAGCGACGGCCGTGCGTTCGTCACCACCGGCACACCTTCCGATCCGGTCGAATACAACGGGGTCACGCATTACGTCGGCCAAGGCAACAATGCGCTGATGTACCCTGGCATCTGCTTCGGCGCCATCGTGGGCAAGGCCAGCCATATCAGCCAAGGCATGCTTCTGGCCGCGGCATACGCCATCTCGGATATGATCGACGTCGACAAGCCGGGCGTGGCCGTTCTGCCACCGGTCAGCAGTCTCACCGAAATCTCACGCCGCGTGGCCTACGCGGTGGCCAGCGAGGCCATAAAGGAAGGTCTCAACCGCGAGCCCGTCGGCGACGTGAATGCGGCACTGGACGCGGCCACCTGGCATCCCGGATACTAGGATTCCGCAGCAAAACGATTGATGACAATACTCGTTTTGCTCATCGGTAGAGACGAAACCCAACAATAACCATCGCTGACAGCGGACGATTCGACTTTGCGGCATCAGGTGCAGCATATGAGGTTGAATCGTTCGCTGTCAGCCAATTTCCGGACAATCATCATTTAAACTGAACCGTATCAAAGGGGATAGAAGGGCAGGTCATATGGCTTCTATAGAAAGTATTCGTGATCTCGAATTGTTCCGTCTGGTGTGTGAGCTTGGAAGCTTCACCGATGCGGCAGCCGTGGCCCATGTCTCCCAACCCACCGTTTCGCAGGCAGTGAAACGCATGGAAATGCGAATCGGTTCCCCGCTGATTCGCCGCAGCCGTTTCGGCGCGGACGGAGGTCTTGTCATCACTGCGGCAGGACGCGTGCTGGTACAGCGCAGCAAAGCTATTTTCGACCAGATCGACGGGCTTAACGATGATTTGAAACACCTGAACTCACCCAGCCGCTATCGCGTCGGCCTGCCTCCCATCCTTTCGAAATATCTGTTCGGCAATAATTCATTCGCGACTTTGGGCGATGCCGTGGGCGGCAACGTCGCCATCTCGACGGTGGGTTCGCAAGCCATGTTGCACAAGATCAAGCAGCATACCGTCGATTTCGGAATTATCGCCGTCAGCGGGGATGCACCCGATATCCCCGGCATCGATATGGTCAAGGTGGCCAGTTCATCATTCGGCCTGGTGACCTCGCGCAACCGTAAAGGCATCACCCCGCGCGTGGACATCGGCACGCTTCAGAGGGGTGACGGCGATCTCAATTTCGTGACACTCAACCATGAATATGTGCATGCACAGGCCTCTGATCAATTACTGAACGAGCTGGATATCCCCATGCCGACCATCGAGGTCTCCGATGTCAACATGATGAAATCCATCATCGCTTCAAACCAAGCCATAGGGCTGATGGCCTCCATAGCAATCGAGGACGAACCGGAATTCAGATTCGTACCGCTTGACGGCGCGCAACTGCCTTCTTTCGACATCTATTCTTTCATGAATCATGCGGCCCGTCACGAACAAGGAGCCGAGGCGTTCTCTTCACTGGTCAACCGTCGTTTTGACAGAGACAAGAACGGGAAAAGCTGAACTCGCGATCATATCTGGATTCGCATAGCGATACCTTACAATGGAAGTGAAACAGCTCAACGGCTTGTCGTTCATGTCCAGGGAGGTCCTATGAGTCAGCAATACACCAGCAAGACACGGCTTATTCGACTCTTGACCGGCCTGACGGTCTCTATCGGCACGTTC
Source organism: Bifidobacterium sp. ESL0800 (assembly GCF_029395355.1). Classification (NCBI taxonomy): domain Bacteria; kingdom Bacillati; phylum Actinomycetota; class Actinomycetes; order Bifidobacteriales; family Bifidobacteriaceae; genus Bifidobacterium; species Bifidobacterium sp. ESL0800. The sequence goes on along the minus strand of NZ_CP113913.1, from coordinate 586,227 downwards.
TATGCACTCGCCGACTATCTTTTCCGCTTTGTTCTCGAGCCCGGCTCAAGGCATTCCCTGTTCAGCAGCAACCGGCCGGATACCACTCTTGCCTCCCGTCAGCCACACCACGACGCCGATGAGGAGGCCGAGGCCGTACGCTGGTTCGACAGTGCCAAGCGCGAAGCGAAAATCACAGCCCGAGACGGGACACGCCTGCACGGCTGGATGCTCGACCCCGACTGCGCCGACTCTCCGCGCCATCTCTATGCCATTTGCGCTCACGGATTCTCCGGAGATCCGAAGGAGATGGCGAAATATGCGCATCGTTTCGCCGGCATGGGTTTCACCGTGCTCACCCCGGCCAGCCGTTGCCACGAATTGAGCGGCGGGAAATACATCGGCATGGGCGCCTTGGAACATCGTGACCTGCTGCTCTGGATCGAAACCATCGTCACCACCGACCCGAAAGCCCAGATCCTGCTGGACGGCAATTCCATGGGAGCGGCAACGGTGATGCTCACGGCGGGCGACCCGCATCTGCCGAAGAACGTCAAGGCCGCCATCGCCGACTGCGGCTACACCAGCCTTGAAGACCAATTCCTATATAGCGCGAGACACCTTTACCACGCCCCGACGTTCCTGGCCCGCCCGGTGATCGGCATCATGAGTTCCATCGCACGCAGGCGCGCCGGTTACGATTTCAAGGAAGCCTCGTGCGTCAACGCTTTGGGACACACCTCGATTCCCATGCTTTTCATCCATGGATCGGCAGACGACTTCGTCGACCCGGCAAGCCTCGACCGCAATTTCCGGGCCTGCGCAAGCACCGTCAAGCAAAAACTCATGATTGCCGGGGCCGCGCATGCGATGTCGGCCTCTACCGATCCCAAACGCTATTGGAAGACCGTAACGGCGTTCGTGGGCCGTGTGTTCCGCCTGGAGCGGCCCAAAGGCGTCGGAGGGTATATCGTTTTTAACTGATAGCGCAAACCGTTTGTTTCCGTACGTTCAGGCGGCAATCCATTGTTGCGGCTTCACATATCCGTTTGCACAGGCACAGTATTTTCTTCCCTACTGTTTCAGCTTCGAAAGCATGGCATGACTTACCTGTCGCGTCTAACCGCCTTACGCTACCGTAAGGTGACGAAACACGACAAATCCTATAGAATTGGCTTTATTACTTGAAATACCGCCATAACAGAAGGTCGAGGAAAGCGCACGTGTCAGTCATCAATTCACTGAAAAAGGGAACGCTGAAGTTAAGTCAGAAGGCCTTCCATCTGGGAAGCGGTTTCGAGCATCCGGTCAACACCGAGGATCCGGAAACACCCGATTTCAACGACGAACGCCATCTCGCAACCGTAAAACCCGTCGATTTCTCAACCCTGCCCCACACCCACGAATGGGGTCCGGGCTACCCCACCAAGCTTTTCGTGGACGAAAAGACCGGCCTGCTAACCGTGACCACGGCTGGGAATCCTCCCGTAGACGACGACATGTCGATCTACGATCTCTACGTCGAGCGCGCACAGCGCATGGGCGACGATCCTCTCTATACTTTCAAAGTCAACAACCAATGGGTCACCAAAACGGCCAACGAGTTTCTCGAGGACGTACGCGCTGTGGCCAAGGGCCTGATGCACTACGGCCTTGACAAAGGCGATGGCGTCTCCTTCATGTCCCACACCTCTTATGAATGGGACGTCGTCGACGCGGCGGTTATGGCCGTGGGCGGCGTGCTTGCGACCATTTACGACACTGATTCGGCCGAGCAGATCCGCAATATCGTCAACAATTCGGATTCACGACTGCTCATCGTCGAAACCAATGACATGCGCGAAAAGGCGGACGGTGCCGTTGAAGACTGCCCCACGCTGGAAAAGATCTACACGCTTGAGGCGGGCGCACTTGAAGAGCTGCGTGATTACGGCAAGTCGGTAAGCGACGAAACACTCGACCAACGCATCGATTCCATCAAGAAAACCGACCTGTGCTCCATCGTCTATACCTCAGGTTCCACCGCAGCACCCAAAGGCGTCGAGATGACGCACGAGCACTACTGCACCACTGCGCTGAATCTGCGCGATTACATGCCTGATCTGCTCCATCAAAAGGGCAAATCCGTCCTGCTTTTCCTGCCACAGGCACATACCTTCGCCCGTGCGGTCAATTACATCGTGGTCGCCAGCGATCTGCGCATCTACATCGCCGGCGGCATCAAAACGCTGATCAGCGACCTGCAGGTCTCCAAGCCCATCGTCACCATCCTCGTACCCCGCGTATTGGAAAAGGTGTACAACGCCGCCTCCCAGAAAGCCGGAAACGGGCCAAAGGGCGTCGCATTCGCCGCAGCCGTTGTGGCGGCGCAGGAATACGAGAAGGAAATAAGCGAAAACGGCAAGGCCGGCTTCACCACGCGCGCACGCCGCGCCGCCTTCGATCCGATCGTCTACAAATCGTTGCGCGAAGTCCTTGGCGGGCAGGCCGAATGGTTCGTCGCCGGCGGCGCTCCCCTCGACCCGGAGCTGCTCGCCTTCTTCCGCGGTGCCAATGTGCCCGCCTACGAAGGCTATGGCCTGACCGAAACCACCGCACCTTGCGCGTTCAATCCTAAGGGAACGCCGTTCCATGAGGGATCCGTAGGCGTGCCTTACCCCGGCTTCTCGATTCGTTTGGCCGAAGATGGCGAGATTCAGGTCAAGGGCACCTGCGTCTTCCACCGTTATCACAAGAACGACGAGGCCACCGAACTGGCTTTCACCCCCGACGGCTGGTACGCCACCGGCGATCTCGGCCGTATCAGCGACGACGGTTTCCTCTATATCACCGGACGCAAGAAGGACCTCATCATCACCGCCGGCGGCAAGAACGTCGCCCCCGGCCCGATCGAGGAGATCATCCAGCGCTGCCCGTTCGTTTCGCAGGCTCTGGTACTTGGCGACAAGCGCCCGTTCATCTCCGCGCTGGTTACTTTGGACGAAATCTCGCTGCGTTCCTGGCTCGATGCCGCCGGTCTGGACCAAAACATGCCCATGGAAGAAGCCTGCAAGAACGCCGTGGTGCGAGCGGAGGTGCAGAAGTGGATCGACAAGGCCAACGAAGGAGTCTCTCGCGCCGAATCCGTGCGTAAGTTCATCCTCCTGCCTGAAGAATTCACACAGGAGAACGGCCTGATGACCGCCTCAATGAAGGTCAAGCGCCCCGCGGTCATCAAGCGCTACGCCAATCTGCTCAACACGCAGATGTACACCAAGAAGAAGTAGCCGTCTCCGTTTCGTTGCGTACCTCATTTGGTGCTGGTAAAGGGCATATTTGTTATCCTTATATGCGGTTTACCGGCACCAAATCGTATGCGGTGACATTTTTGTCGGTTTCCCAAACCTTAGTGCTGGTAAACGGACTTTTACGAATTGTTTAGTGCCGTTTACCAGCATTAACGTGTATGCGAATAAGCGGTTGCTCGTATTCTGTATGCTCACACGACAGTTGGGCTGCTGATCTGTATAACAGTCGAATTCCGGTACCTATCGATCATTCGTGAGTTTTTTCACGTTGCTGCTGGAAAACCGGATATTAACGGCCGCAATAATCCGTTTTCCAGCAGTAAAAGACGTCGTTGGTCATCATTGATAGCCCCGTATCAGTTTTTCATATGGCACAATGCGTGCATTTTGGCCGGTTGACGGCTACTATGGCAACAAGTGCCGCGAATGTGTCCCGCTCAATTGTTCAGTTGAGGTATGGGACGCGGCGCAAGTAGCGAGTAAGTATTCATCACGAAGCGGGAGGGCACCCATGGACTGGAGCTTTATAGCCCATAACGCCCACTACTTCGTCAACGCCGGTTACATGACCGTCTTCATCTCGTTCTTCGGTATCGTCTTCAGCATCATTTTGGGCATGGTTTGCTCGGCAATCGAAGTGGCGAATGTCCCGGTTTTGAAGCAGATCATTCGCATCTATATTGAACTTTCCCGCAATACACCGTTGCTGGTCCAGTTGTATTTCCTGTATTTCGGACTGCCGAAACTCGGCGTCTCGTGGTCGGCGGAAACCTGCGCAATCGTCGGACTCACCTTCCTCGGCGGGTCGTATATGGCCGAGGCATTGCGCGGAGGGTTCGAAGCCGTGCCACAGGTCCAGCGCGAATCGGCGCAAGTGCTCGGTTTCAGCCCTTCGCAGATGCTTCTCCACGTCACCGTGCCACAGGCGCTTTCCACTGCCATTCCGGGAGTGGTGGCCAATATCATCTTCCTGGTCAAGGAATCCTCAGTGGTCTCGGCCATTGCACTGGCCGACGTCATGTACGTCACCAAGGACTTGATGGGTCAGACCTACAACACCTACGAATCGTTGACTTTGCTGATCGTCACCTACCTGATTATCCTCCTGCCGATCTCCATCATCGGCACGGTTTTGGAGAGGAGGTTCGACTATGCACGGCGCTGAGATACTGTTGCAGCCGGGCGTCTTCCCGCGTCTGCTGCAAGGCCTGTGGGTCACGATCTGGATTGCCGGGGTTTCCGTCCTGCTTTCCCTGCCGGTCGGACTGATTGTCGGCTGGCTGATGACCATGCGCAATCCGATCGTGCGGTTCATCATGCGCGTCTATCTCGATTTCATCCGCATCATGCCCCAGCTGGCATTGCTGTTCATCGCCTTCTACGGTTTCGCACGCGCCTTCAACTGGAACCTCGATGCCACCGGTGCCTGCGTGCTGGTCTTCGTGCTTTGGGGCGGGGCCGAGCTCGGCGACTTGGTGCGAGGCGCGCTGGAATCGATTCCTCGCACGCAGTACGAATCGGCTCAGGTGCTCGGTCTCAACTCCTGGCAGACTTTCAGCAGGGTCATCCTTCCCCAGGCCCTGCGCCGCCTGCTGCCTGCCAGCGTCAATCTCATCACCCGCATCGTCAAGACCACGTCCTTGGCGGCGTTGCTCGGCGTGATCGAGGTCATCAAGGTGGGCCAGCAGATCATCGACGCGAACCGCTTCCAATATCCGAACGCGACGCTGTGGATCTACGGCGTGATCTTCTTCATGTATTTCCTTGTATGCTGGCCGCTCTCCATTGTGGCCAGAAGGCTTGAAAAGAGGTGGGCTCATGACTGATACGACGGTTACGACGATTCCAACATCACAGGCGAACGCGAACGCCCCGCACGAAACCCTGCATATCCGGCATATCACCAAACAATACGACAACGCCGACAAGCCGGTTTTGAACGACATCTCCTTCGACGTGCCAGCCGGCCAGGTGTTCGTCATTCTCGGGCCTTCCGGCTCGGGCAAGTCCACGCTGCTGCGCACCATCGCGGGGCTCGAACCCATTCAGGGCGGCGATATCACCATCGGCGACGAAGTGCTGCGCGCTTCCGGCAAGAAGAAGGACACCGGCAAATCCCGCACGACCAGCACGTCTGGTTCCAAAACCGGAAATGATGATGCAAACCCCGTCAAAGTAGGCATGGTCTTCCAAAGCTATGACCTCTTCCCCAACAAGACCGTGCTCGGCAACATCATGCTCGCGCCGGTGCTCGTCCAGAAGCGCAAGAAGGATGAAGTCAAAGCCGAGGCCATCAAACTATTGGAACGCGTAGGGCTCGCCGACCGCCAGGACGCGTGGCCGCACGAGCTTTCCGGCGGGCAACGCCAGCGTGTCGCCATCTGCCGTGCCCTGATCGAGCACCCTCAAATCATGCTTTTCGACGAAGTGACCGCAGCACTCGACCCCGAAATGGTGCGGGAAGTGCTCGACGTCATCGTGGAACTGGCGGACAGCGGCCAAACCATGCTCATCGTCACCCACGAAATGGCATTCGCCCGCGCGGTGGCCGACCATATCATCCTGCTTGAGGACGGCGGTATCGTCGAGGAATCCGACGATGCAGAACAATTCTTCACCCATCCACAATCCGAACGCGCCCAGCAGTTCCTGAACACGTTCACGTATGCTCGTGAGAGACAATAGCTGATATTTTTTATCAGCTCCAACCGAACAACAAACAAAGGGAGGTCGAAATGATGAACCGGAACTTACCGAATATGAGCGTGACGGCACGAATGTGCAACGCTACGGAGCCGAACCGATGTCAGCTCATGGCCTCCATGTCTCGCTGATCTGCATTCATCAGATCTGACATCTCGGGTTTGCCAATCCATTACGTAGATATACCGATTTGAATCTGCAATGGACAAACCCGTGCAACATTGGAATTTCGATATTCCATCTTTTCAGATAAAACCATCACTTTTTATATTCACTTCCGATATTCCTTAGTAAAAGAAAAGAAAGAAACAACCATGACAACGAACGTATTGAAACGAGCGGCACAAGTAGCGATTTCAGCGGTAGCGGCCGTGGCCATGCTGGCGGGATTCGCCGCATGCGGCCCAACCGGTGCCACGCCAAGCAGCGACAATAATTCCGGTTCCAGCACCTCCGGAGCGGGCAAGCAGCAAAGCGCGCGCACGCTTGCGGAAATTAAGAAATCCGGCAAACTCAAGGTCGCGGTCTTCTCCGACAAGGCACCGTTCGGCTACGTCGACAAGGACGGCAAGAACCAGGGCTACGACATCGTCTTCGCCGAGCGTCTGGCCAAGGACCTCGGTGTCAAGCCGGAGTACACCACCGTCGACCCGGCGGCCCGTGTCGACGTGCTCGCCAGCAACAAGGTCGATGTCACCCTTGCCAACTTCACCGTCACCCCCGAACGCGAGGAGAAGGTCGACTTCGCCAAGCCGTACATGAAGGTCGCGCTGGGCGTGGTCTCCCCCGAGTCCAAGCCGATCAAAAGCGTCGACGAGCTCAAGGGCAAGACGCTGATCATCGCCAAAGGCACCACCGCCGAACCGTACTTCGCCAAGTACCCCGACATCAAGCTACAGAAGTACGATCAGTACGCGGACGCCTACAACGCCCTGCTCGACGGCCGCGGCGACGCGATGAGCACCGACAACACCGAGGTCCTCGCGTGGGCCAAGGCCAACAAGGGCTTCACCGTCGGCATCACCAAGCTCGGCGACGAACAGCCCATCGCCCCCGCCGTGCAGAAGGGCAACAAGGAGCTGCTCAACTACATCAACGAGGAAATCGTGAAGCTCGGCAAGGAGCAGTTCTTCCACAAGGACTACGAGCAGACCCTGAAGCCGGTCTATGGCAGCTCCTCCAACCCCGACGACATCGTGGTTGAGGGCGGCAAGCTCTGAGTATTCTCGGCTTGGTGAATAAAGCCCAGAAATAAATCGGCTACATATAAGTTGTGCCTGTTCAATCGTATAGATTGCGATCGAACAGGCACAACTGTTTACAGAGCATGCTTTATTTTGTCAAACCAACGATTTAGGTACGCTTAGCTCATGTCTTTTCCCTCGCGGAGGGTCTGGAAGCGAAAGCCGGATGTCCCTCAAGTTTCATAGGGCCCGGCTTCCGCGCTTTTATACAGCGATTCAGAAGCCCAGACGTTCGAGCTGCTTCGGGTCGGACTGCCAGCCTTTGGCGACCTTGACGTGGAGGTCGAGTTTAGACTTTTGGCCGACGATGCGGTTGACGGCGGTGCGCAGGCGCTTCTTGACCTGCACCAGGTGCTCGGCGCGGTGGCCGATGATGATGGGCTTCTGCGAGTTGCGTTCGACGAAGATGGAGACCATGACATGAGCCTTGCCGTCGGCCGTTTCGGGATTGTCGGATTCGCCTGGACGGTCGATGGAGTCGACGACCACGGCCAGCGAATGCGGCAGCTCGTCGTCCAACTCCTCGAGGAACGCGCCACGCACCAGCTCGGCGATGGTATCCTCAGGCTTCTCCTCGGTAATCTGGTCATCGGGATACATCTGCGGGCCTTCGGGCATGTTGTCGATGAGCACGCGCTTGACCTCAGCGACATTGTCGCGTTCCAAGGCACTGACCGGCACCACATCGGTGAAGTCGGTGAACTGGCTGATCTCGATGAGCTTGGCCATCAGCTCCTGACGATTGAGCTCGTCGATCTTGGTAACGATGGCGATCAGCGGCACCTTCCAAACGAACTTGCCGTGTTCATGATCATCGTCGTGCTTACTGCTTTGAGCACCGTTACCGCCTTTGCCAGCACCGGCATGCTGTTTTCCGCCGATTTCACTGCCGTCCTTGACCTTGCGGGCAAACTCGCTGCGCAGTCGGCTCAGGATGCGCTTGTCCCCCGGCCCGATCTCTTGGTCGGCGGGCAGCAGGAACGCGATCTCGTCCACGTCGCTCAGCGACTCGTCCACCACATCGTTGAGCCTCTGGCCGAGCAGCGTGCGAGGACGGTGGATGCCGGGAGTGTCGACCAGCACGAGCTGGGCGTTGTCGGTGGTGAGAATCCCACGAATAGCCTTACGTGTGGTCTCCGGGCGCGAGGAGGCAATGGCGACCTGCGTGCCGATGAGTGAATTGATAAGCGTGGATTTGCCGACGTTCGGCCGTCCGACCACGGCGACGAAGCCGGAACGATACGGCTGGGATTGCGCCTCGGTATTGCTATCGACCTTCACCGCTGCCGAAACCGGCTTCCCTGCCTGCTTGCGTCCGTTGGACCTGCCGTTGGCTGCCATGTGCGCGTCGGCACCTTGCTTATCGTTCATTCACGCTCCGTTTCTTCCTCATTCGAATCGAACAATGATTTTATTATAAATTAAGGGTAATCCGTTCACTGCTAACCGCGATAGATAAAACCTTTGGTATGCGGAGGCTCAGTCCTCGGTCTCGTCGCCTTTATCGGCTCGCGAATCACGATGATGCTCGGTTTCGCTGTCATCGTCTTCGGTTTTGAATGTCGCTGGTTCGACCACGATGGTCGAAACCTTTTTGCGACGACCCGCGGAATCGACGGCGGTCAGACGTAGACCTCGCGTCACCGCGCTCATGCCGACAATCGGCACACGGCCGAGCAGTTTGGTCAGGAGACCATAGACGGTATCCACGTCGTCCTCATCGATATCAACCTCGAAAAGCTCTTCCAAGTCGGCAATCGGTGTGCGGGCCGGCATCTGCCACTTGCGCTCCCCGATCTTCTTGGGCTCGGTGTGCTGGATGCGGTCATGCTCGTCCTCGAGTTCACCGACGATCTGCTCGATGGCGTCCTCGATGGTCACCAGTCCGGCGATACCACCGTATTCATCGACCACTACGGCCACATGCTGCCGGGTGCGCTGCATCTCATGGAAGAGATCATCGACCGGCTTGGATTCCGGCACCAGCATCGGCTGCCGGCAAATCGACTTGACCTCGCGTGTGCGGGCCTCGGGGTTGAAGGCGGTGGCACGCACGGCGTCCTTCAGATAGGCCATACCGACCAAATCGTCAACGTCCTCACCGATAATCGGGATACGTGAAAAGCCGGAACGTGAGCACAACTGCAGGAAATGCTCGAGCGTGGAATCGGATTCGACGCAGATCATGTCGGTGCGCGGCACCATGATCTCACGGGTCAAGGTGTCGGAAAGCATCAGCACGTTGCGCAACATCTCGGCGACTTCGGGGTCGAAATCGTCGGTTTCGACCAGCCGATCGATGGTCGCACGCCCCTGTTCGCGCTGAATCTTCTCGAGCTCCTCGTCGTCGGAAAGCTCGTCTTCCTTGTCGCGGCGACGCTGGTCCTTGCCTTCCCCGGCCTTGGCAAAAGGCGTCAACGCAACTGCCAGTGAAATGGTGCCGGAAAAACACATCATCACGTCGAGCGGCTTCGAAGCACCGGCGGAACGCGGGCGAAGCAGCACCGAGACCACGGCCACGATCAGGGCGAACACCACTCCGGTGACCAACGCGATCCACAGCAGCTGCGAAACGAGCATGACGATGATCGCCACCAGAACGCCGTCAAAAACGTTGCAGAAAATACGGAAGAACGCGCAGGAGCCGGAAGTCGCATAACGGTCGACGATCAGCCGCTGCACCTGGTGAACCTTGCGAATCTGCTTGGCCTGCGCAAACTTGCCGAGGTCCTGGTCGTCGGTCTGGATCTCAATGATCCGATTGTTGAGACTGGCCTTGGTGACGCGCGAGACGGCCGACTCGCTCGATGCCATCATCAGCGAAAGCCACACCAGCAGTGCCGCCACGATAACGAGCACAACAACGGTGACGACGGTCAGGATATCCATATTCTTACGTACTTTCCTATTCCCCAATATGTTTTGCGATTTGTTGCGATAGACATTTCATCCATCTTCACATCGGTATCTTCGAGCTTATTCGCAAGGCACGATAGCGGTCTTGCGTCGACGGCCAAACACAGCAAGGCCGCAAGACTGATTATCGAATCGGACGAAAACGGAATCGAAACGCATTTCGCCACAGGCTGGAAATCCACTCACGATTCCTTATTGTTGCCCGAGGTATGGTTCGCGTCCCATTGCTCGAGCAGGTCCGTAGAACCGGCAGGTAAGACGGCCTGCGGCACCGGCTGGTCGCGAACGGCGAAGAAGGTCAAGAGCAGCTGACGCTGCAGTCCGAACATCTGGCGTTCCTGCTCGGGGTTGATGTGGTCGTAGCCCAGCAAATGAAGGGTGCCGTGGATGGCCAGCAGCATCATCTCGTCCATCGTAGAATGGCCGGCCGCTGCGGCCTGTTGCGCAGCCACCCACGGACAGATGACGATATCGCCCAACACACCCTCCATGATCTGGCCGTCTTCGCCCGGCCGCAGCTCGTCCATGGGGAAGCTCATCACGTCAGTCGGTCCTTCGAGCTGCATCCAGCGCATGTGCAGCTGGGCGATCGGGTCGGGGTCGACGAAGAGGATGGTCAGGTCAGACTGCGTGCTCACCTGCATGCGTTCCATCACCCACAAACCCAGGTCGGAGAAGAGTTTCGGGTCGATCTGCCAGACCGTCTCATTGGTGACTTCGACGCTCAACGGCGTTCCTTTCCATTCGGTTTGTGTGCGGGCTCTTTGGCGGCATGCTCATCGTAGGCCCGCACGATCTTGCCGACCAGCTCATGGCGTACCACGTCTTTGGCGCCAAGATGTGCGAAACTGATGCCGTCGATACCGCCCAGAATCGATTCGATGGACTTAAGCCCGGAATGTGGTACGGCCAGATCGATCTGGGTTACGTCGCCGGTGATGACCATCTTGGTGTTGAAGCCAAGACGTGTCAGAAACATCTTCATCTGCTGCTCGGTCGTGTTCTGCGCTTCGTCGAGAATGACGAACGCATCGTTCAGCGTGCGGCCACGCATGTAGGCGAGCGGCGCGACTTCGATGGTGCCGTCGGTCATGTAGCGATGCATCTGGCCGGCGCCGAGCATGTCGGAAAGCGCGTCGTAGAGCGGACGCAGATACGGGTCGACCTTGTCGTTCAACGTTCCGGGCAGATAACCCAGGCTTTCGCCGGCCTCGACCGCCGGACGCGTGAGGATGATACGGCTAACGCGACCATCTTCGAAAGCACGCACCGCCTTGGCGACGGCGAGATAGGTCTTGCCGGTTCCTGCCGGTCCGATGGCAAAGGTGATGGTGCTGGCATCGATTGCTCGAACATAGAAGACCTGACCGGCGGTTTTCGCACGGACAGGCTCGCCGTTGGCGAAGGCGATGACGCCGGGGACATGGCGGTTGGCAGAGGAACGTTTGGCTTCCGCAACGTCATCCTCACCATCGACATCGAAACGTGATTTCGGCCGTTGACCCATGCCGGCACCAGCGAACCCCCGTGTATACGAATGCTGCGCATAGCCGCGCCCGCGGCCGCCGTCACCCATCAGTCCAGCCTTCTTGCCGACCTGCCGGGCTTCGAGCATCCGCCGCACGTTCATCGCGTCGGCCGGCGCCTTGTAGGCCGCGTCGATGATGTTGTTCAGCACGTCGAAGACCTTGTCGGCCTCAACGTCGTCGCGCTTGTTGTACGCGGCGATCTCGATACGGTTGCCCCGCACGAACACGTTGACTTCGGGGAAGGCGTGCTGCACCTCGGCGAGCACCTTGTCACCCGAACCCAACACGGCAACCGGATCGAGTTCGGTAGGAATGGTGATGACACGTTTTGCGCTGGCCAACCCCGACTACTCCTCCATCGTTTCGCCGGTCAGCACATGCGCATGCACGTGGAAGACCGACTGGCCGGCGTCCTTGCCGGAATTGAAGATCAAACGGAACGCGCCATGGAATTCCTTGTCCGCGATGGACTGCGCCACCTCGACGATATGCGCGAGTTCCGCAGGGTCGGCCTTGGCCAGTTCGGCGACGTTGGCATAGTGCTTCTTCGGCACGACCAGCACATGGACCTTCGCCTTGGGGTTGAGGTCGTTGAATGCGTAGGTGGTGTCGTCTTCGTACACCTTGGTGCTCGGGATTTCACCCGCGATGATCTTGCAGAACAGGCAATCGTCGGCCATATATGCTCCTTGCTCAAGCTTTCGGACGCGTCCGCGCCCCTACTCCCCCATGCTATTAGCTTGCACGGATAATTACGCTGGCATCACAAGGCGATTTGAAGATATGCCCGTGCCGTCAAACCGTCGACAACAGCACCGTAAAATGGAATCTCGATGATCCGTCGCGCAACCAGACGATGTATAGGTTATTCTCAGACGAACCGGCCCAACGAACGTGACAGCAGCGAGAGAGCCACTGGACCGGCGGTCGAGGCACGCATGATGTTGGCCCCAAGCACGCACACCTCAGCACCGGCATCGGTGAATTGCCCGACCTCGTCGTCGCTGATGCCGCCTTCCGGGCCGACCACGACGTAAATCGTACGAGGTTTGCCGTCGTCGAGACAACGCTGCTCAAGCGCGGCGACCTTGCGCTCGATCCCGTCCCACGTCGCGGTCGCATCCTGGTGCAGGACGATCACGAGCTCGTGGTGGACGCACGCCCGACGGCAGATCGCGACGATGCCTTTGCTGCTCACACACTCATCCAGTGTCGGTTTCCAAGCCCTGCGCGACTGTTCGGTGGCGGCGACGAGCGTCTGGTCCCATTTTCTGTCGGTGCGCCCGGCCTTCCACTTCGATATCGAACGGTTGGCCTGCCACGGCACCACCTCGTCGACGCCGATCTGCGTGGCCATGTCGATCGCCTCAACGTCGTGACCGGTTTTCGCCAGTGCCTGCACCAACGCGAGTCTGGTGACCGGCCGCTCCTCCGTGGTGAATTCCGAGACTTTGACCAAACCGTTCTGTGTATCGGCCACTTGCGCGTCGATACGCAGCCCGTGGCCATCCGAAAGCTGCAGTTCGTCGCCACGTTGCAGGCGCATGGCACCGATCGCGTGTCGTTTGAGCGCAGGTGGCAGGGTGATGGTCCATCCCGCACGCAGCTCGTCGCGATTGACCGGCACATCGTCGTGCGCGGCATCAAATACAAAAAGTGGACTTGTCATAATTCAAGGCTACCGGAACCACGGACGAGCGACCAGGCAAGTCAGCCGAACCGCCGCTTTTACTTTTACATGTTGACGGCCAGTCCGAAAACTCGCATTCAGCAACCGGCATCATATTTATCAAGTATCGAGGAGAGGACTTCAGTTCCCGGTCTTGGTCCTCCGCCGTTCGACACACCCACCTGCCGAACGGCGACAGAATGGTGTATAGTACTATCTGTTGCTTAAACGACACCTGCCCAGGTGGCGGAATGGTAGACGCGCTAGCTTGAGGTGCTAGTTCCTATAATTTTACAGGAGTACGGGTTCAACTCCCGTCCTGGGCACGAAAACTAAAGACTTGAGACCCCTTGGAAATCAAGGGGTCTCAGTGTATTCGACCGCTTTTCAGTGCTGAATACGAATCAGATTTGAGCACAAAACGGCATAAAAGGGCACAGAACTTTCAAACGGTTTCGCTAACAAAGGACTAAAATCACATGCGGATCATCAACATCGAGTCGGTCGACGACGAACGGGTGGCCGCGTATGTGAGCTTGACCGAAGCACAGCTGCGCAATCGGCTCGAACCGGAAAAGGGCATCTTCATCGCCGAATCTCCCAAGGTCATCGATCGAGCACTGGCCGCCGGACGCGAACCGGTCTCGTTGCTTGTCGAGGAACCCTGGCTTGACGGCATGGCAGACATGTTCGAGCGTATCGACGAACACTGGGGTGACGAGGTTCCGGTCTATGTCGCTTCACCCGAGCAGTTGAAGAAACTTACCGGCTATCGGCTCCATCGCGGAGCTCTGGCCGCCATGCGTCGCTGGAAACTGCCGACTGTCGCTGAGCTCTGCAAGGACGCGCGACGCATCGCGGTGATGGAGAATATAGTCGATCACACCAACGTCGGAGCCCTGATGCGTTCGGCCGCGGCGCTCGACGTCGATGCGGTGCTGGTTACTCCTTCGTGTGGCGACCCTCTGTACCGTCGCGCGGCACGCGTCTCGATGGGTACGGTATTCCAAGTTCCGTGGACCCGTATCGACGCGGAAACGCTGGAAGATAGCGACGACGCGCACGTCAATGGTTCCGGAAGCGACCACCAGACGGAGACCATGGCAAACGGCGAAACAGCCGGCGACACCGACGGGCATCAGGCGACTGAAACCGGCAATAGCAATCCCGTCAACCGCCACACCAAAGAGGAGGATCGGAAATACTGGCCGGTCCGCGGATTGAAGGAACTCCATGACCTCGGCTTCACCACCGTCGCCATGGCATTGACCGATGATTCCATCAGCCTTGACGAGCTGACCAGGCGCCTTGACAATGATTCTCAGGAACCCGATCATATCGACAAACTCGCCCTCGTTTTCGGCACGGAAGGCGACGGGCTTTCGCATCGCACCATCGCCAACACCGATCTCACCGTCAAAATCCCGATGAGCAACGGCGTCGACAGCCTCAACGTGGCCGCTTCCAGCGCCGTCGCCTTCTATGCGACCCGTGCCAAGAAAAATTAGACGTTTGCAGACCTCCTAGGCGTTTCGCGTCGGCTCAATCCGATACAGTGATTGGTAGAAGCGTCGTGTGCAAAGATGGACCTCTTGCGACACGGCCGGTGGCGTGAGTTCGATTCGCATTGCGTCAGCGCCGGGTCAGCGATTGGCAATAACCGGCGAATAGCGATAATCAGGAGGCAAGGAATGGCGAAAAATCCTAAAATACTGGCTATCGTATTGGCGGGTGGCGAAGGAACTCGCCTCATGCCGTTGACACGCGATCGCGCCAAACCCGCCGTGCCGTTCGGCGGAGTCTACCGTCTCATCGATTTCCCGTTGAGCAATCTGGTCAATTCAGGTTATTCGCAAATCGTCGTCTTAACGCAATACAAATCCCATTCCCTGGATCGTCACATCTCCAAGGTCTGGCGTTTTTCTCCCCTGCTAGACGCGTACGTCTCTCCTGTCCCGGCGCAACAGAGGCTCGGCAAACATTGGTATCTGGGGTCTGCAGACGCGGTCTATCAGACCATCAACATCATCGAGGACGAGCAGCCCGATTATGTGGTCATCGTCGGTGCAGACCACGTCTATCGTATGGACTTCGGCCAGATGCTGAAACAGCATATCGAATCCGGTGCGGCGTTCACCGTTGCCGGCATCCGCCAGCCCATTGAGGCTTCCAACCAGTTCGGTGTCATCGACGTCGATCCGGACCATCCTCACATGATCCGCGGATTCAAGGAAAAGCCCGAAACCACTGAAGGTATGCCTGGGCACCCTGACCAGATTCTTGCCTCAATGGGCAATTACATCGCCAATACCGACGCACTGTTCGATGCCCTGGCACGCGACGAAAAAGCCGAGAACACGAAACACGACATGGGCGGTGACATCGCGCCTTACTTCGCCGAGCGAGGCGAGGCGGGGGTCTACGATTTCAGCGAAAACGAGATTCCCGGAGCCACCGATTACGACCGCGCCTATTGGCGCGACGTGGGCACCATCAAGCAGTTCTACGACGCCCACATGGATCTGATCGAGTACAATCCCCCGTTCAACCTCTACAACCAGGATTGGCCGATCTACACGCTTTCCGGCAATCTGCCACCTGCCAAGTTCGTCCGTTCGGAAACCAACCGAATCGGCAGGGCCACCGAGTCCATCATCTCCCCCAGCGTCATCGTTTCGGGCGGCGACGTACAGCATTCGGTGCTTTCACCTAACGTCCGCGTCAATTCCTGGTCGCAGGTCGTCGATTCCATTCTCTTCGACGGAGTCATCGTCGGCCGCCGTGCGCGCGTTTGCAAGGCCATCTTGGACAAGAGCGTTATTTTGGAAGAGAACGCGACCGTGGGCATCGACCATGAGCATGACCTCGCCCGTGGGTTCACAGTCAAGGACGGCATCACCATCGTGCCGAAACGCACGATTATCAAGGACTGATATAGATTACAATCCTTGAAATAAATGCAGGAGGGCCGGACCTACGTCGAATAGGTCCGGCCCTCGTATGTCGAAATGTCGAATCAGTACTTCGGCATGTTGTCGAAGTTGAAGCCGATGGCCTCCAGCTGTTCGCGGCCTTCGGGGCGAATCATGTCGAGCGTCCAGCGCGGCTGCCACGTCCAGTCGATGCGGAACTCCTCCACCAGGCCGGCCAACGTCGAGGCGCATTCGTCCTCGAGCAAGTCGGTCAACGGACAAGCGGGAGTCGTGAGGGTCATCGTGATGATGGCGCGCCCTTTTTCGTCGATCTCGATGCCGTAGACCAGACCCAGATCAATGACGTCGATGCCGAGCTCGGGGTCGATGACCTGATGCAGGGCTTCACGCACGTCGGCGGCCGTGGCCTTGCCGATGTCGTTGAAGGAAGTCAGCGGGATACCGGTTTCGGTGTCCTTGACAGTGTTGCCGACCGATTCATCCTTGGTTTCAGCCTTAGCGGAATCCGTTTCGTTCTGTTTGTCGAACTTGTCGAGCGAACCCACCGCCTGCGGATTGGCGACGGCCGCCACACCCTTCTCCTCGCTGCCAAGCGTTTTGACCGCCGAGTCGAGAATCGAGGATTGCGGTGTCGGAACGAGGTTGTCGTTACTGGCCATGTTGTCTCCTACTGTAATGAATCACCAATCATTATGTCATCTATTCCATGCGTCGGCGCAAGCGCATAGCATAATCGTATTATTCCCGGATTGCGAACCGTGAATACACGTCTGTGGCCCGCGTTTTGTCGCCAAACGCTTGGTGGCTTAGCGTGCCTGACGATTTTATTTATCCGCCGCCAGCGCCTTGGCGAGTGAATCCTTGAGGCCGGCCCAGCCCAGCAGCGCACATTTGATACGCATCGGGTATTTCGAAACGCCCTGGAACACCACGGCATCACCCAACGCCTCTTCATCGGCATCGTTGTCAAGCCCGGCGCCGCGTGATTTCATGAGCTTCTGGAACACGCCCTCAAGCTGCATGGCTTCCTCGACGCTTTTGCCGTCGACCAGATCGACCATCATCGACAGGCTGGCGGTGGAGATGGAGCAGCCGCTGCCGTCCCAGACAAGGCGCTCGATCTTGTGCGGCTCGTCCTGTGAGACCTCGACATGCACGGTCACCTGGTCACCGCAGGTCGGGTTGAACTGATGGGATTCCCCCGGCGTGCAGTACTCGTGGCTGGCTCGCACCGTCGTTTCGCCGGTATCGTTGCCTCTACTCGGCTCCTTCGTGACGTCCTCGGCAAAATGCTCTTTGCCGTGCGGATGCTTCGAGGCGTCAAGAATGACCTCCTGATACATCTGCTCGAGATCGTCACCGCTCATACCAAAATCACTCATTGCTCACACCTCAAAGAACGCACGGACCTTGCCGGCCGTTTCGACTACCTGCTTGGCTTCCTCGACGGTATTGTACACGGCGGTCGAGGCGCGCGACGAGGCGAACAGGCCGAAATGACGGTGGACGGGCTGAGCGCAGTGGTGGCCCACGCGCACGGCGATGCCCTGCGCGTCGAAGAACTGGCCGACGTCATGCGGATGCACGCCTTCGACATCGAAGGAGATAGTGCCGATGCGGTCCTTGGTCTCCACCGGACCGAGCACACGGAAACCTGGGACATCGTTCAACTTCAAAAGCTCGGCGGTGATGGCCTTCTCATGTTCCTCGACGTTTTCCATGCCGATCTGGCGCATCCAGTCGGCGGCCACGCCCGCGGCCACGACCTGCGCGACCGGCTGGGTGCCAGCCTCGAAGCGTTCAGGAGGCGCCATATACTGCGCCGGCTTGTCCAGCCACGCCAGTTCGACCATCGACCCGCCGAAGCTGGCCGGCGGCAGGGCTTCCAGCAGTTCGCGCTTGCCATATAGGAATCCGGCACCGGTGGGGCCGTACATCTTGTGGGCGCTCCACGCCGCGAAATCGACGTCCATCTTATGGAAATCAATCTTGAGATGGGGCACGGACTGGCAGGCGTCGAGGATGACGATGGCACCGACCTCATGCGCGCGCTTGACAATAGGCGCGATATCAGTGATGGCTCCGGTGACGTTACTGATATGGGTGATCGCCACGATCTTGGTGCGCTCGGTAATCACTTCGTCGGCAGTATCCGAACGAATCCGCCCGTCATCGGTCAAATCGAACCACTTGAGCGTGGCACCCGTACGCAAAGCCAGCTCCTGGAACGGCAGCAGCACAGAATGATGTTCGGCTTTGGAGACGACGATCTCGTCGCCGGGACCAACGGCAAACCGCTTGGCGGCCGCTCCCCCACGTCCAAGCGAGGCGTTGCCGATGGCGGTGGCCAGCAGGTTGAGCCCCGCGGTGGCCCCAGCAGTGACGACGACCTCTTCCTCGCCCTCTTCATAGTTGGCGCCGACCAGCTTAGCCACTTTGGCGCGGGCCTCCTCAAAGGCGACGGTGCTGCGCGAGGCCAGTTCATGGGCCCCACGGTGCACCCCAGCGTTGATGGTCCTATAGAACTCCGACTCCGCATCAATCACGCACTGCGGCTTCTGCGCGGTCGCCGCCGAATCAAAGTACACAAGCCGATGCCCATGCACCTCCTGATCCAAAATAGGAAACTGTTCCCTAATCTTCAAAAAGTCGACCATACTGCCTTCTAACTGTATAAACATTCGACTCCCGCGGCGGGCCGGGATATACAATGTTCGACACGCTCTGGGCTTCGGCGTAAAGCTTTCAGTCCTGTGGACTGAAAGTAGCCGAAGTGAGCGCGATGTATCGAGCGCGAAGGTAAAATCCGAAGATTTTACCGGCCGAGTCTTTACGGTCGAACATCGCATATCCCGCCCCGCCGCTCTTAACGTATCCAACTCCACGATACTCAAAAAGAGAGAACTCTTAAAGAGCGTTTCGCGTCGATTAAAACAACTGAACCAAAATGAAACCGCTCAAGCGCAGCTTGCAGATTTCGATACTCGATGTATCGAAATCTTCCAAAGCCCTTCAAAATCAACCTGATGAACTAATGCTACATAAGCGGATTGGGGAAAATATGCGATGCCGAGGAGTAAAGCTTGGCCTACCGGCCTGGAGGGTTCCGAAGCATTGTATTTTTTCCCCAATCCGCGACCAACCGCTAAAAGCAAGCTAAACAAAATCTCAGCAACAACCTAAAGCGATCAATCGGAAAGAATCACGCCATAGCCGATTCGGTAGCCCCTTCCGGCAGATACTGATCATACCCAGTCTCTTCCAGTTCATCCGCCAGTTCAGGTCCCCCAGTCTTGACAAAGCGTCCACCCGCAAACACATGCACGATATCCGGCTTGATATACTTCAAAATCCGGGTGTAATGCGTGATGAGCATGATGCCCAGCCCAGTGTTCTCCTTGGCGCGGTTGACGCCTTCGGAGACGATGCGCAACGCGTCGACGTCGAGGCCGGAATCGGTCTCGTCCATGATGGCGAACTTCGGCTTCAGCAGCTCCAGCTGCAGCACCTCGGCACGCTTCTTCTCACCGCCGGAGAAGCCCTCGTTGACGGAACGGGAGGCGAACTTCTTGTCCATCCTGAGGTTCTTCATCGCGGCCTGCAGTTCCTTGGTCCAGGTGCGGATGGCCGGGGCCTTGCCGTCGACCTCGGTCTTGGCGGTGCGCAGGAAGTTGGTCATGGAGACGCCGGGCACTTCGACCGGGTACTGCATGGCGAGGAACAGACCGGCCTTGGCACGTTCGTCGGCGGTCATCTTGAGGATGTCCTGGCCGTCGAGCAGGGCCTCGCCGGAATCGACGAAGTACTTGGGGTGGCCGGCCAGCGTGTAGGCCAGCGTCGACTTGCCGGAGCCGTTGGGGCCCATGATGGCGTGCGTCTCGCCGGAGTTGACGGTCAGGGTCGCGCCCTTCAGGATCTGCTTGCGGCCTTCTTTGGTCTCCACCGATGCGTAGAGATCCTTGATTTCCAATGTAGACATTTACTTATCCTCCAATACCGCTTGCATATCGGCGCTTTCACCGCGCGCGAGCCTACGGTCTATGACATTCATAAGGTGTTCGGCGATGCTGGGCACGCCGATTTGTTCGATCAGGTCGGCGAAGAAGCCGCGGACCACGAGCTTGCGGGCCTCGGATTCCGTGATGCCTCGCGACTGCAGGTAGAAGAGCTCCTCGTCGTCGAAATGACCGACGGAGCTGGCGTGGCCGGCACCGATGATGTTGCCGTTTTCGATCTCGAGGTTCGGCTCGGAATCGGCTATCGGCCCAGGGGTCAGCACCAGGTTGCGGTTGAGCTCGTAGGAGTCGGTGTTCGGCGCCTGCGGCTGGATGAGCGCGTTGCCCACCCATGTCGAATGCGCGTCCTTGCCGTCCAGCGCTCCCTTGTAGACCACACGGGACTTGCACTCCGGGTAATTGTGCACCACCATCGTGCGATGCTCGAGATGTTGGCCGGCTTCTGCGAAGTAGATGCCGAGCATATTGAGGTCACCTTGCGGCCCGCCGAACTCCTGATCCATGCGCAGACGCACGATGTCGCCGCCGAGGGTGACCACGGCGTGACGCAGCGAGGCGTTGTCGCCGACGTGGATGCGCTGGTTGCCGACGTGCTTGGAGCCCTTGTCCCACTCCTGCACGAAGGTCGTGGAGACGTGGGAGTCACGCCCGGTGATGATTTCGACACCTTCGGCCAGGCGGGCCTTACCCTGGTGCCGCACAACGATGTCGCCGTGCGTGCGGTCGGCTACCTGAAGTACGAGATGGAGCGCATCGAGATCGGTTCCGTGTCCTTCAACGTCAACCAAAACCGGTTGATCCAGCTCGCCGGAGACGGTGACGACGACGGTCTTGCTGCCGCTGTTCCATTCGACGGCCGAAACGCGGTCGTTCGGCTTCATAACAGTGCCGGAAGGCGCCTGCTTGCGCTCGACAACCGACGTGGTCACCTTGCTGCCGTCGATCGGGCTACCGTCGATATTGCTGACGGTGACCTTGGTTTCGCCGCTTGGGGTGAAGACGTCGAAGAACTCGCTGATGCGATCAAGCGGCGTATAGCGCCAGTCCTCCTGCTTGCGTGTCGGATTTTTGAAGTCGTCCACCATAAACGAGCGGGGCTCGTTGTCGGCGCTGGACGGCATCGCAGCCGGCACCGCATAGGGATCATTGGGATCCGCTACTGGGATATTCACTTCTTGTTCGGCCATCGATCAGCCCACCGATCCTTCCATTTGCAACTCGACAAGCCTGTTGAGCTCCAACGCGTATTCCATAGGCAGCTCACGGCTGATCGGCTCGACGAAACCGCGCACGATCATGCCCATGGCTTCCTTCTCTTCAAGCCCGCGGCTCATCAGGTAGAAGAGCTGGTCTTCGGAGACCTTGGAGACGGTCGCCTCGTGCGCCATCGTCACGTCGTCCTCGCGGATGTCGACGTGCGGATACGTGTCGGAACGCGAATAGTCGTCGACCAACAGTGTGTCGCAGACCACCGAAGAGCTCGAGCCCTTGGCGCCATCGATCACCTTGACCAAGCCGCGGTAGGCGCAGCGTCCTCCACCGCGCGAGATGGACTTGGCGACGATGGTGGAGCTGGTGTGCGGAGCCAGATGAATCATCTTGGCGCCCGTGTCCTGATACTGGCCCTTACCGGCAAAGCTCAGCGACATGGTGGAGGCCTTGGCGTAGGGCTCGGCCAAGATGCAGGACGGGTATTTCATGCTCGCCTTGGAGCCGATGTTGCCGTCGACCCATTCCATGGTGCCGCCCTCTTTGACGTAGGCGCGCTGGGTGACGAGGTTGTAGACGTTGTTCGACCAGTTCTGCACCGTGGTATAGCGCACGCGGGCGTTCTTGCCGACGATGATCTCGACATTGGCGGCGTGCAGGGAGTCGGTCGCATAGATCGGGGCCGTGCAGCCCTCGACGTAGTGAACGTAGGAGCCTTCCTCGGCGATGATCAGCGTGCGTTCAAACTGTCCCATGTTCGGGGTGTTGATGCGGAAGTAGGCCTGCAGCGGGATGTCGACGTGAACGCCTTTAGGGACGTAGACGAACGAGCCGCCCGACCATGCCGCCGTGTTGAGCGCCGCGAACTTGTTGTCGTCATAGGGAATGACGGTGGCGAAGTATTTACGAACCAGATCCGGGTACTCGCGCAACGCGGTGTCCGTATCGGTGAAGATCACGCCTTCCTTCTTCAGGTCGTCCTGGATGGAGTTGTAGATGACCTCGGACTCGTACTGCGCCGCCACGCCGGAGACCAGACGCTTCTTTTCCGCGTCCGGAATACCCAGCTTGTCGTAGGTGGTGCGAATATCCGTAGGCAGGTCGTCCCAGCTCTTGGCGGGCTTGTCGATCGGCTTGACGTAATACTTGAAATCCTCGGCATGGAATTCGGAAAGGTCCACGCCCCACTTGGGCATCGGCTTTTCGATGAAGGAACGATAGCCCTTGAGCCTCATGTCGAGCATCCACTGCGGTTCGCCCTTGTCGGCGGAAATCGCGCGGACGACATTTTCGTCGATGCCCTTCTTCGCGGCTTCACCGGCCGCATCGGAATCGTGCCAGCCGTAGTTGTACTCGCCGAATTCCTGGATGATCTGGTCATCCTGTTTGATCTTATCCTCGTTGACACGTTCGCGATCAGCCACATACTGGCTCATCTCCGTATCAGACGCGGCGTTTGGTGTTGGTTTTTCTGCCACCGTACGCTGCCTCCCATCATTGACTACACTCACCTACCAACGTAACAGAATCGTGGCCGGATTACTAGAGTCCAGCTGAAATCACCGACGTTAGCGAAAGTGATTTACTTCACAATTTATAAAAAGTGCCGTAGATAACACGTATACAAACAAAGGACCCTGAGCGAACAGGATCCTTTGCATATCAGCGCAATACGCCACTATCACCGATGGCGATCACCACAACTCAGTCTTTGGAGATCTCGCCGTTCTTCCGCGCTTCCTGATGCTGGAGAGCGGCGCCGACCAGACCCTTGAACAGCGGGTGCGGCTTGGTCGGGCGGGACTTGAACTCGGGGTGCGCCTGCGTGCCGACGTAGAAGGGGTGCACGTCCTGGGGCAGCTCGACGAACTCGGTAAGCTCGCCGTCCGGGCTCTGACCGGAGATCTCGAGGCCGGCCTCCTGCAACGCCTTCTTGTAGGCCACGTTGACCTCGTAACGATGGCGATGGCGCTCGGTGACGTTCTTCGTGCCATAGAGCTTCTCGACCAGCGAGCCATCCTTCAAGACGGCGGGATAGGAGCCGAGACGCATGGTGTGGCCCATGTCGGAGTTGGCCAGGATGTCCTTCTGTTCCTCCATCGTGGCGATCACCGGGTTCTTGCAGCCGGGCTCGAACTCGGAGGAGTCCGCGTCCTCGAGCTCGAGGACGTCGCGCGCATACTCGATGACCATGCACTGCAGGCCGAGGCACAGGCCCAGTGCGGGCAGCTTGTGCTCACGGGCGTAGCGCAGCGCGCCGATCTTGCCCTCGATGCCGCGAATGCCGAAGCCACCGGGAATGATGATGCCGTCCATGTCGCGCAGCTCGGCGTCGGCTCCGGCCTCGCTCTCGCACAGGTCCGCAGCGACGAGCTTGACGTTCGCCTTCGCGTAGTTGCCGAAACCGCCGGCCTTGACGGCCTCGATGACGGAGAGGTAGGCGTCGGGCAGGTCGATGTACTTGCCGACGATGGCGATGTTGACTTCCTGCTTGGGATGATGCACGCGCTCCAAGAGGTCGTCCCACTCGGCCCAGTCGACGTCGTGGACCTGGACCTCGAGGGTCTTGCAGACGTAGGCGTCGAGGCCTTCATTGTGCAGGATCTTCGGCACATCGTAGATGCTCGGGGCATCCACGCAGTTGACCACGCCGTTCTCGTCCACGTCGCACATCAGGGAGATCTTATCCTTGATGGACTGGTTCAACGGGCGGTCGCTGCGCAGCACGAGCGCGTCCGGGGTGATGCCGAGCTGGCGCAGGGTCATCACGGAATGCTGGGTCGGCTTGGTCTTCAGCTCGTGGGCCGCCGGCAGGTACGGGACCAGGGAGACGTGCACGAACATGCAGTTGTGGGGTCCGAGCTCGCGCTTGACTTCGCGTGCGGCCTCGAGGAAGGGCTGCGACTCGATATCGCCGACGGTGCCGCCGATCTCGGTGATGATCACGTCGACGTCGTCCGCGGCCTGGGCACGCATGCGGCTCTTGATCTCGTTGGTGATGTGCGGGATGACCTGGACGCACTGGCCGAGGTACTTGCCGGCGCGCTCCTTCTCGAGCACGGACTGGTAAATCTGGCCGGTGGTGACGTTGGCCTTCTGGGAGAGGAAGACGTCGAGGAAGCGCTCGTAGTGACCGATGTCCAGATCGGTTTCGGCGCCGTCTTCGGTGACGTAGACCTCACCGTGCTGGAACGGGTTCATCGTGCCCGGGTCCACGTTGATGTAGGGATCGAGTTTCTGCTGCAGAACGCGCAGACCGCGGCTGCGCAGAAGACGACCGAGAGAGGATGCTGTCAGACCCTTACCGAGGGATGAAACGACGCCACCGGTGACGAAAATATGCTTGGTGACATGCCCATGGGAACTATCATTTGTATCTTTGACCATGGAACTTCAGTCTATCAGCGCCTATTGACCCGGCGTGTTCGTAAGGCTCGGCCCTCATCAACCGATAAAACAACCGAAATTCGCCATTACAGCGACTTGGATGACGACGTTTGCCGAGCCCGGCAGCAATCTGTGAGCAAGGCTACTTATTCAGCCTTGTCGGCCAGCAGATGGGAGACGGCGTCGAGGGCGAGCTTGTAGCCGTAGAAGCCCATGCCGGTGATGGTGCCGGTGGCAACCGGGCTGATGACGCTGTACTTGCGGAACGTGTCGCGCGCCGAGGGGTTGGAGATGTGCACTTCCATCAACGGCAGGCCGGCGTCGGTGACCATCTTGGCCGCATCAGAAAGCCCGTAGCTGTAATGGGTGAATGCCGCCGGGTTCATCACCACCGGGGTCTGCTCGTCGACGGCGCGGTGCATCCAGCCGATGACCTCGGCCTCGTCGTCGGACTGGCGGACTTCGACCTCGAGGCCGAGCGCATGCCCCCATTCGGTGCAGTCCTTGCGCAGGGTCTGAAGGTCCTGACGTCCGTAGATATCCGGTTCGCGCACACCCAGACGTCCGAGATTCGGTCCGTTGACAACGATTACCTTGGTCATGATGATTGTCCTTTTGTATGGTTGAAATATTAAAACGCAGGTCGGCGCATGCGTTTTCGGCAATGGCGAATAGCGGTATTCCTCAGCACCTATTCCGCGACCCGCGCATGGCTTAGTTGCGGATACGCTTAAACGCCTCGACGAGCGCATCCATCGGCGGATCCTCGAGATGCATCGGATGGCCGACGCCATCGAGGATGACGAAACGCAAGGTGTTGCCGCGCGCCTTCTTGTCCTTGTGCATCAGCGCCAGCACATCATCCCAATTGCCGCCATCCCACGAAATCGGCAGACCTAGCGAGGAAAAGATCGAACGGTGCAGACCGACGGTCTCCTGGTCGATATGGCCGAGGATGCAGGAAAGTTCCGCCGCGTAGACGCAGCCGACGGCGACGGCGTTGCCGTGACGCCAACGGAAATGCTCGAGTTTCTCGATGGCATGGGCCAGCGTGTGCCCATAATTGAGGAATTCACGCAGCCCTGCTTCCTTCAAGTCGTTGGAGACGTGATAGGCCTTGACGCGCACCGTGCGTTCGATGAGCTCGGCGACCACATCCTCAAGCGGCGTTCCCAGAAAATCGTCGCCATCGAAGTGTTTCAGCTCGTCGGCATGCTCTTGCAAGATGTCAAGAATCTTGGCGTCACAAATGAATCCGGACTTGGTGACCTCTCCGAGCCCTTCGGTGAAGATGTCGCGCGGCAGGGTCTTCAACGTGCGCAGGTCGGCGAGCACAGCGGCAGGCGTATAGAACGAACCGACCAGGTTCTTGCCTTCGTCGGTGTTGATGCCGGTTTTGCCACCGGTCGAGGCGTCGACCATTGCAAGCAGCGAGGTCGGGCAGTTGACGTAGCGAATGCCACGCATCCAGGTAGCGGCGATGAAACCGGCCAAGTCAGTGGCCGCTCCCCCGCCAAGGCCGACGATGGCATCGGAACGGGTGAAACCTATCTCCCCGAGACGTTTCCAGATGGTTTTGGCCACGTCGATGGTCTTGCCTTTTTCCGCGTCGGGAATGACCATGTCGTAGACTTCGTAGCCGGCCTGACGCAACAGGGCACGCGCCTGGTCGGAATGACGCTGCACGGGCTGTGTGTGAATAAGCGCGACGCGCAGCACCTCGGTGCCGAGCACATCCGACAAACGGTTCAACGTGCCTTCGCCGATACAGACGTCATAAGGCTCGATGCCCGAACCGGTGACATGGATGATGCGTTCCTGAATCATATTGCTCAGCTTCCTTGCCGCCACGC
This sequence comes from Bifidobacterium sp. ESL0800, assembly GCF_029395355.1. Lineage (NCBI taxonomy): Bacteria > Bacillati > Actinomycetota > Actinomycetes > Bifidobacteriales > Bifidobacteriaceae > Bifidobacterium > Bifidobacterium sp. ESL0800. The sequence continues at coordinate 559,502 of NZ_CP113913.1, read as the reverse complement.
GCGGCGTCGAACCATGGGTGTGCACATGCAGATTGGCGATCTCGCGGAACACGGGATCGCGCTCGTCGAAGAGCTTCAGCCAACGCTTGTTCGCGTCGCCGTTGAGCATCGGTCGGTTGCCGCCGCGCGAGGCGCGTTCCATGGCCTCGTGTTTGTCGGCCTCGAGATAGACCAGTTTGCCGCTATCGGCGATGTAGTCGGCCAAGGCCTTCTGCGTGGACGGTGTCATCGGAGCGCCGCCGCCCAAAGCCAATAGGCCGTCAAACGACTCGAGCAGATCCGCGATGACTTCGGCCTCAAGCTTACGAAACGCAGGTTCTCCATATTTTTCGAAATATCGGGGAATCTTCATGCCGGTTTCATGTTCGATCTCGATATCCGCGTCGGCGAAATCGACACCGAGCATCTGCGCCGCCTCGCGCCCCACGCGCGTCTTGCCGGCACCGGGCATGCCGATGACCACGGCAAGCGGACGATGACCACTCATAGCGAGCTTCCCCTCTGCATTCGCATTCTTCCTTCTCTCATTGTTGAACCGGTTCACTGCCGTATCATCGTGCCGGCCTTGCATATAGTCGCGCACAGCCGGCACTTTGGTCGTGTTATTGCTAGATATCGTTATAGATGCGTTTCAGCGTCTCAGCGCATGTGCTCCGGCCACGAATCGAGGTAATTCCGTGCGTTACGACGCGTCTCCTCGACACTGTCGCCACCGAACTTCTCAATGACGAACCCGGCCAGCGTCAAGCGCACCATGGCTTCGGCGACCACGGCCGCGGCAGGAACCGCAGTGGTGTCGGAACGCTGGTTGATGGCCTTGGCCTCCTCGCCGTTGGCGACATCGACGGTACGCAACGCGCGTGGAATGGAAGGAATCGGCTTCATCGCGGCCCGCACACGAATCGGCTGTCCGTCGGACATGCCTCCTTCAGTGCCGCCGGAACGGTTGGAATACCGACGGATATGGCCCTTGTCGTCCACGAACATCTCGTCGTGGGCCTCGGAACCGAATCTGTCGGCCTCGAGGAACCCGTCGCCGACCTCGACGCCTTTGATCGCCTGGATGCCCATCAATGCGCCAGCCAGAGCGCCGTCAAGTCTGCGGTCGCTTTCGACATACGTGCCCAACCCGGCGGGAACACCGTAGGCGATGACCTCCACCACGCCGCCGAGCGTATCCGCCCGGGCCTTGGCCTCATCGATCTTCGCCATCATCCGCTTCTCGGCATCCTTGTCGAGCGTGCGCACCGGTGAGGCGTCGAGCGCTTCCACATCGGAAGGCGTCGGCATAGGGGCGTCGGCTCCGATTTTCTCGCCGCCGAGCGCGACGACATGGGCCACCGTGCGAATGCCGACGGACTGTTCCAGGAATTTCGCGGCCACTTCTCCCAACGCCACGCGTGAAGCCGTTTCGCGGGCGCTGGAACGCTCGAGCGCGTTTCGGGCGTCATCGAAACCGTATTTGCGCATGCCGGTCAGATCGGCATGTCCCGGACGCGGTCGGGTCAATGGCTCGTTGCGTCCGGTCGGGGGAAGCTCGTGGTCAAGCGGGTCGGCGCTCATCACTTCGGTCCACTTCGGCCATTCGGTGTTGGCGATCTCGATGGATACCGGCGAACCCAGCGTCTTTCCGTGGCGTACCCCGGTCAACATACGCACCTTGTCCTGTTCGAACTTCATGCGCGCCCCGCGGCCGTAGCCAAGACGCCGCCGCGCCAGTGCATCCACGACATCCTGCGAGCGCACCTGGACCCCTGCCGGAAGCCCTTCGATCATCGCGACCAGCGCTTCGCCGTGCGACTCCCCTGCCGTCTGCCAACGCAACATGCTTCACTCCTTGTCGAACCTTGACGAGCTGGAACTCAAGAAACCTTGATTTTTTCGCTTTTTCGCGCTTTCCATTCGTCAAATAACGGGTTTATGCACTATCTTACCGATATGGCCTACATTGCTGCACTGCCGAGTCTGCTCTGCGGACTGGCTCTGGTTGTCGAAGACATCCGTCGTTTTCGTGTGCCCAGAACATGGGTGCTATTGGGAGTATTGAGCCAATTCGCGGTCTTCTTCGTCCTCGCCATCGTCGAACGCGATCCCGCCGAAGTCCTGCTGCCGCTCGGATATGCGCTGTTGTCGGCTGCTATCCAGTTCCTGCTTTCGCGTCTGAAGCCCGGCGCCCTCGGATTCGGAGACGTCACCGCCTCGTTTCTGGTCGGCCTTGCCGTCGGCTCGTTCGGACTGATGCCCTACCTCTATTGGTGGCTCACGATGGGCGTCCTAGGATTGCTCTGGCTCCTCCTCTGGCCCAGAATCGTCAAGCCCTCATTCCCCACCAACTCACCAAAAGCCCCCTTCGTCCCTGTCATCGTATTCGCAGGAATTCTTGCAGCACTTTTGCCCGCTATATAGCCGCCTTGGCTAAGTTCTATTTAGTAAGTTGCGTTGAGTGGTTGGTCGCGGAGTTGGGGGAATATACAATGCTTCGGCACCCTCCAGGCCGGTAGGCCAAGCTTTACGCCTCAGCATCGCATATTCCCCCAACTCCACTCATGTAAGTTAGAAATCTTACGTAATGAGAATATTTTTATACCAGCATAAGTGGATTTGCCGGGATATGCGATGATCGGGCATAAGACACGGCCGAGCAAAATCAAAGATTTCGCCTTCGCGCGAGTCACGCGCTCACTTCGCCTAAACGGAGCCCACAGGGCTTCGTTCTTAACGGCTCAGCCAAGGAGCGTCTCGAGCATGGTATATCCCAGCAAATCCACGACCAACCGCTAAAAGTAACTTAATAGAAAACTGGGCCACAGATAAACGATAAAATTTAAAAAATAGCTCAGTTGGCGTTTTGGTTTTGGGTTTTGTATTCTTCGCGGATCTGGTTGAATTCGTCTTGGGTGGCGACGAACTTGGTCTCGCCGGTCTGCAGATTCGTGGTGACGAAATAGAGCCAATCACCCGGGGTCGGGTTCATGGCGGCCTGGATGGCTTCGTCTCCCGGCGAGCTGATCGGGGTGGGCGGCAATCCTTTGTTGATGCGGGTGTTGTAGGGGTCCGAGGCATCGCCCAGCATAGCGTCGGTCAAATCGCTCGGTTTGACGTTGGCTCCATAAGCGACCGTCGAATCCATGCCCAGCGGCATATCCCCGTCGATCCGGTTGATGATCACGCGCACGACCTTACCGTAGTATTCCGTACGGTTCACCTCGGATTCGGCGATGGAAGCCATGTTCAAGATGGTTTCGCGCTGCGCTCCCGAAGGCACGTTCAGTTTGTTGAGTTTGGCCACACGCTTGTTGACGATCGATTTCAGGATCGAAGAAGCAGTGCTGCCTTTTTTCTTCACGTCGTAGACGCCGGGTTCAAGCCAGCCTTCGAATTTGCCGCCGGCCTCCGCGGGAAGGATCCCCTGTCCGCCGCCGTTGATCACCGCGTCGAACTGCGACCGGTCGATGCCGGAAAGCTGTACAGCTTGCGATATGACGTCTGCGCTGCGCTCCCCGGCCTTTACTTCCAAGAACCCTGTAGCCTTGGTCCTGTCAGAGAGAATTTTCACCGCGTCCATAGACGACATATGTTTTTTGAGCTGGTACGTGCCCGGGTACAGCGTGCTGTTGTTGGCCGCAACCGTGCTCACGAACGTATCCGCATTCTTGACCACGTGGGCTTTGACCAGATGAGCTGCAATGGAGGCGACGCCCTCACCGGTCTCAACGGAGAACCAGATCTCACCGGTTCCAGGCCCCTGATAATCGACGGAAACCTCCTGCTTTTTATCGGCACCGAGATGGTGGGACACCGCTCGTATACCGAAGAAGTCGCCACAACCCACGACAATCAGGGCCACGACGATGATTGCCGCGATGCTCATCCGCCGACGACGCCGCCGCATCCTGCGCTGACGCATTTCGTGTCGCGACTGAGCAGGGGGCCTTGGCGGCTGGGCAGGCGAAGAGGAACCGGTGGAATCGACCCACTCGGCGTTCGTGTCGAAAAGCTCGTTGAAGTCTTCTGGCATGAATTCCCTCTCTGCTTGCGCATCGTCAGTTACGCGTGTCCAAAGCCGACTGGAGGATAACAACCGCCGACTGCTGGTCGACCACCGGCCTATGCTTTCTGCTTTGAACGCTAGCTTGGCTCAACTGGTGGTGTGCACTCACCGTGGTGAGACGCTCGTCCTGAAGTACTATTTCAGGAACCTTGTCTATTTTATATTCCTCGCTGTGGACGGCGGTGTCCAACCTTTTGGTCAGATTCGCAGCCCATCGTCTGGCTTTTTTGGCGCTTTTCCCCACTTCCCCGCTCAGCAGGAGCGGCAAACCTACGACGACCTTATCGACATCGGCATGCTCGTCGATGAAGTCCACGACCGCATCCAAAGCGCGGAAGGAATCGCCGTAGGCTTGGATATTGCCTTCCGGGTGCGCCAACGTGAGCTCAGGGTCGCTCAAAGCCAAACCGACCCTGGCATCTCCCAAATCGACACCCAACCAAGTCAACTGCGTCAGTCCTTGTGCACTGCCTGACGCAGGGCCTTCAACGCCTCGTCGATCTTGGAGGCATCGGCTCCGCCGCCCTGGGCGAAGTCCGGCTTACCGCCGCCACCGCCGCCGAGCACCTTGGAGGCCACACGCACAAGGTCTCCGGCCTTGAAACCGGCTTTGCGCGCGTCGTCGTTGGTGGCCACGGCGACCATCGGCTTGCCCTGCTCGTTGACGCCGGAAAGCGCGATGACCGCGGCCTTCGCCTCGCCGATCTTGGCGCGGATGTCCATCACGGTCTTGCGCAGTGCGTCGAACGAACCGAAGTGGCCGACGTTCGAGACCACCAGCTCCACCGGAGCATCGGCATCGGCTTGTGCTTGCGCGATCAACGCCGGTACCGCAGCCTCAAGCTGGGATTCGTAAAGCGAGTTGAGACGCTGATCGGCCTCCTTGACTTTGGCTTCAAGGGAAAGCACACGGTCGCGTAGTTCTTCTGGACGTACCTTGAGTTCGTCGGCCAAGCCGGAGACGGTCTTGTGCTGCGCATCGTTGAATTCGTAGGCTTTCTTGCCCATGAACGCTTCGATACGACGAACACCGGAACCGACGGAGGACTCAGAAGTGATGACGAACTCGCCGATTTTACCGGTGGCATCGAGGTGGGTGCCACCGCAGAGCTCACGGCTCCACGCGTCCTCGCCGATGGTCACCACGCGCACGCGGTCGCCGTACTTCTCGCCGAAGAGATGCATGGAACCAAGCTTGATGGCTTCCTTATAGTCCATCTCGACCATGGTGACCGGCAGATCGTCGCAGGCGCGCTCAACGACGCGGGCCTCGACCTTGTCGATCTCCTCGCGTGTCATGGCCTGAGGCCACTGGAAGTCAAAATGCAGATAATCGGGAGCCACAAGCGAACCACGCTGGGTCGCCTGCTCGCCGAGCACCTCGCGCAACGCCTTGTGCAGCATGTGGGTGGCCGTATGGGAACGGGCCAGACCACGGCGACGCTCCTCGTCTATGGTGGCGTTGACCTTCTCGCCGACGCTGAGCTTGCCTTCGGTAAGCCTGCAGCTGTGCACGATCAAGTCCTTGATCGGCTTCTGCACGTCATCGATCTCGAGCACGGCACCGTCGTCGGAGATCATCTCGCCCTCGTCGGCCAGCTGGCCGCCCTGCTCCGCATAGAACGGGGTGCGGTCGAGTACGATCTCGACGTTGGCCGGGCCTTGGACGCTTTCCACGCTGCCCTTGCCCTCCTCGAAGATGCCGAGGATGGTCGAACGGCTGGAGTGGTCCTTGTAGCCCAGGAATTCAATCGGCTTGTCAAGGGTCTTCTTGAAGTCGTCGTAGACGCTGACGTCCACGTTGTGGCGCTTCTTCAGCGCGTCGGCGCGGGCACGAGCCTTCTGCTCGTCCATCAGCTCACGGAAGCCCTTCTCGTCGACCTTCACGCCTTGTTCCTCGGCCATCTCGCGAGTCAGCTCGATGGGGAAACCGTAAGTGTCGTGCAAAGTGAACGCATCGTGTCCCGAGATTTCGGCGTCCTCGGACTTCTTGGCCTTCTTGACGGCCGTGTCGAGGATGGTGGTGCCGTTCTCGAGGGTGCGGCGGAAGGCGTCCTCCTCGCCGTACGCGGCTTCGGAAACGTCGTGGAATGTGTCGTTCAATTCCGGATAACTGGGCACCATCGCGTCCTTGGAAACCGGCAAGAGGGTCGGCAATACGGGTTCGTTGACGCCGAGCATCTTCATCGAGCGCACGGTGCGGCGCAGCAGACGACGCAGCACATAGCCACGGCCGACATTGCTGGGGCGCACGCCATCGCTCATGATCATCAACGCGCTGCGCACGTGGTCGGCCACGACACGGAAGCGCACATCGGATTCCTGATCGGCGCCGTATTTGTGGCCGGAGATCTTCTCTGCGGCCTCGATGACCGGGTAGATCTCGTCGGTCTCGTAGATGTTCTCCTTGCCCTGCAACAGGTAGGCCATGCGCTCGAGGCCGGCGCCGGTATCGATGTTCTTGTGCTCGAGCTCGCCGACGATGTGCAGATCGGTCTTGGACTTGACGTTGTCGACGGCGTAGTTCTCGAAAACGAGATCCCAGATTTCGATGTAGCGGTTGTCGTCGGCCGACGGGCCGCCTTCCTTGCCGTACTTCGGTCCGCGGTCGACGTAGATCTCGGAGCAGGGGCCGCCAGGGCCGGGGCCGCCGGTGGTCCAGAAGTTGTCTTCCATGCCGAGGATCTCCATGTGCTCGGGGTCCATGCCCTCGTTGGCCCAGAGGCTGCGTGCCTCGTTGTCGTCGGTATAGGTGGTGACCCACAGGGTTTCCGGGTCGAAGCCGAGGCCGCCCTTATCCTGCGGAGTGGTCAGCAGCTCCCACGCATAGTGGATCGCCTCGGCCTTGAAGTAGTCGCCAAAGGAGAAGTTGCCGACCATCTGGAAGAAGGTGCCATGGCGGGTGGTCTTGCCGACCTCGTCGATATCAAGCGTGCGCACGCACTTCTGGTTGCTGGTCACGCGCCTCGACGGCGGTGTCTGTTCACCCAGCAGATAGGGAATGAACGGTACCATGCCGGCGATGGTGAACAACGTCGTCGGGTTCGGCGAAATCAATGACGCCGAAGGGAGGACCAGATGGCCTTGACTCTCGAAATAATGTTGGAACCGACTGGCGATTTCAGAGGTGCGCATACTTGCTGCTGCTCCTTGCTTCATTCGCAACGAAACTGTTGCGATTCTAATAATCACATGGAAATTGAAACTTCATTACCGGAACCGATCATTCGGCTCTGTTATCCCAAAGTTCTTTTCTCACAATATTATTTATATTTATTATTTATTGCACTGTATCTGCCGCGGCCTTGATTCGCCCCGTTATTGACAAACCCCGAACGACGCCAAGCAGAAGGAATCAGCCGAGCTTATCGGCGTATTGCGAATTCAATTCCTGCTCACGGGCAATTCGCGTGGCGTTGAATTCATCGAACAAACCACGCAAGGAGCGTTGCATCACGTGGTCCTGATCGGGACCAAGCACGAATTGACGCGCCTTATCAGGCGTATTGGCACGCACATAAGCCTCCGCCTTGGATACGGCCACCACACCGATGAGAACGCCAAGCGACACCCAGAATATTCGTTTGACCATCGTTACTCCTTGCCGGCTTTTGCCTTGGCCGTCGGAACCTTCGCTTTGGCAGCGGCACCGCCGGCAGCGGCCGCGCCGTGCTGATGCATGAAGCTTTGTGCGGTGGATTTCAAGGCATAGAAGGACGAAGCCAGTTTGATGACCGGCTTGCCCAGGAACGAACCATAAAGATCGGTCAATGCTCCGATGTTGCCGACAGTCGTGGAAGCAGCCGAGGAAATCTTGTTGACATCCTCAAGCGACTTGTTGACCTGACGTACCGTGGTCACGCCTTCGTCAAGCGCCGGGATGGCATGATCGCCGGAATCCTTGACGGTCTGCGCGAGCTGGTCGAACAGCTTGCCCAGCCTGATGAGCGGATAGATCAGGAACCCTGCCAACACAGCGAATGCTATGGCGGCGATAAGCCCTGCGATATCTCCAATACTCATGTAAGCCTCTTTCCGATACGGTTCCTCGACATTTGCGCCATAATAGAACACCAGACTACCCAACGCCAACGACGCTGAAAAAAACAGAAATCATTGATTATAGGAGACGATCGTCACCGCTGACTCGATCGGCTTGCCGGTGTCGAAATCGAGCGAGGTGACACTGCCGTTCGCAGGCCGCTCGGAAAGATCGTAACCCGGGCCGGCAAAACGGTGCATCAGGCTTAAGAGCGTGTTGCCGTGCGAAATCTGCAACACATCATCGCCGTCCTTGAGATCGGGGTTGGCCGCGATCAGCGCGAACCCGCCTTCGATGCGTTTCCAGTATTCCTCGTCGCTTTCGGCGTCGTGGAACGGGTCGGCTTCCTTCAGGAAATCCCTTGTCCCCTTTAACCCGTATTGCTCCACAATCTGGTTATAGGTCTTCGCACCGTGCGGCGCGCCGGCGGCCCACCACGCCATACTCATGTCCTGACCTTCGAAATACCCATAGAACTGTTCACGGAAATGCATGTCGGCGACGAGCTCAGGGCGTTTGTGGCCGTTTTGCTCGTTGATATCGAGAATACGAGCGGCGGTCTGCTCCGCTCTGGTCGTGTCGGAGCAATAGGCGGCGGCGAAATCAATGCCTTTGAGTTTCTCCCCCGCCTTGTCGGCGTCGGCGATGCCGGAATCGGTAAGCGGGGAATTCGACCAGCCCTGCAGGCGGTTATAGCGATTGAAATAGGTCTGCCCATGGCGGACCAGATGAAGATGCAACAACATGGCTCCATTATCTCACAGCGCCGTATCTCATTATGCGAATCCGTTTTTGTCGTTTTCCGCCCGTATGTCTATGGTTAAAGGAGTTTCACGATGCAATGAAAGGAGCTGTCGATATGATTTCGACATCACGGTTCCTGTTGCATTTCGTCTGGCGTGGCTGGCGTAGCTAACACAAGTTGTTAAGTACCCAGAATTGAATATCGTGCCCGCGCCTTGGCGTCATTTGTTTCCATAGCATTCCTAGCCGTTGTTTTATTGTGGCAGCGTAATGGAAGATTGAATCACCGTTGTGGTTTATTCGGTGTTTTTTGTATTTTTAGATACAGGCAACAATCTCACTTGGTGTGGGCAATACCTACCAATCGAAAGAGCAACAGGAACGTTATGAGCTATGAAAACCACCAAACCTCGCACGGCAAGGCGCTGACCGCGACCATCGTCGTCATCGCCCTCATTCTCGTAGGCGGGTTCACCTATGAACTCGGCAGACGGGCCGGCATCAAACAGGCATCCGGCGGCAAGGCCGTCAGCCAATCGGTGCAGTCGTCGACGGGTACGAAAAACGGTATGAAACGTGTCGGCATCCTCCAATACGTCAGTCATCCCGCGTTGGACCAGATTCATAAAGGCGTGGTCGACGAACTGAAGAAGGAAGGATTCGTCGACGGCAAGAACATCCAGATCTTCGACCAGAACGGACAAGCCGACCAGAGCAAGCTCGCCACGATGAGCGAGCAGCTGGTCAACAAGAAGTCCGACGTCCTGGTCGGCATCGCCACCCCCGCCGCCCAGGCGCTGGCCAACGCCACCACCACTACTCCGATCGTGCTCGGCGCGGTCACCGATCCGGTTGCGGCAGGGCTAGTGAAAGATATGAAGGCACCGGGCAAGAACATCACCGGCGTCTCCGACCAGCCGCCGGTCGCCGCCGAAATCAAGCTCGGCAAGCAACTGATGCCCCAGGCCAAGACGGTCGGCATGCTCTACGCCTCCACCGAGGTCAATTCCAAGTCGCAGGTCAAGACCGCCACCAAGGCGGCCGAAGCGCTCGGCATGAATGTCGAGAAATTCCCGGTGCCGTCGACCAACGAAATCGCGCAGACCGTGCAGGTGATGAGCGACAAGTGCGACTTCATCTACACCCCGCTCGACAACACCATCGCCAACGCCATGCCCACGGTGACCGAGGAAGCCAACAAGAAGGGCCGTCCCGTCATCAACTCGGTGGATACGATGGTCAAGCAAGGCGGACTGGCGACCATCGGCGTCAACCAATACCAGCTCGGGATCCAGACCGGCAAGATGGCCGCGCAGATCCTCAAGGGCAAGGGCAAGCCGGCCACCATGCCGGTCTACACGTTCTCCACCGGCGACACGATCATCAACAAGGAGCAGGCGCAACGTCTCGGCATCACCATCCCCGATAATCTGCGCAAGAGCGCCAAGCTCGTCAGCACGGAGGTCGGCAAGCAATGAGCATGATCATCTCATCGATCGGTCAGGGCATGCTGTGGAGCATGCTCGGCCTCGGTATCTTCATGACCTACCGTATCCTGGGCTTCCCCGATATGACCACGGAAGGCTCGTTCCCGCTGGGCGGTGCGGTGTGCGTCGCGGCCATCACCGCTGGTGTCAATCCGTTCCTGGCTACTTTGCTGGGCGTTTTGGCCGGCATGTGCGCGGGCCTGGTGACCGGCCTGCTCTACACGAAAGGCAAGATCCCCGTGGTCCTCGCCGGAATACTGGTGATGAGCGCGTTGAACTCGGTGATGCTCTTCGTCATGAAGTCCCCGAATCTCTCCCTGCTGAACCTGCCGAAGATCCAGGATGTCTTCATCCCGCTCAATCTGCCGACGAACTACGACACCGTCTTCATCGGACTGCTGGCCGTGACCATCGTCATCGGCCTGATGTCGCTGTTCTTCAACACCGAATTCGGGCAGGCCTACATCGCCACCGGCGACAACGAATCCATGGCCAAATCGCTCGGCATCCACACCGAACGGATGACCAACGTGGGGCTGATGGTCTCCAACGGCCTGATCGCCCTGTCCGGCGCGCTGATCAGCCAGCACGACGGATACGCCGACGTGAGCAAGGGCGTGGGCACCATCGTCATCGGCCTCTCTTCCATCATCATCGGCGAGGTCCTTTTCGGCGAGCTCTCCTTCTTCCAGCGCATGCTCGCCACCGTGGTCGGCAGCATCATCTACCAGCTGCTGATTCTTCTGGTCATCCGTCTCGGTTTCGACACCACCTACCTGAAGTTCTTCTCGGCGGTCGTGCTCTCAATGTGCATGCTCATCCCCCAGTTCAGGCGGGCGTTGCACCTGACCACCGGCTTCGAGAAATACTTCAGGAAGAATGACGTCGTGGCAACCAAGGGAAAGGCGAACGCATGAACGACGAAACGATGACAAAGCCGAACAACGATGACCTCGCCCTGACTGCCAGCGTTGCCGAGGCACAAAGCGTGAGCGACCCGAAAGACATTCGTCTCGCCATCGAGCATTGCTCGGTGAGGGTCAACAACGGCATAGACGACACCAAGGAGATCCTGACCGACGCCAACCTCGCCGTGAAACCCGGCGATTTCATCACTGTGCTCGGCGGCAACGGCGCGGGCAAATCGACGCTGTTCAACATCATCGCCGGCGGCATCCACCCTACGACCGGGCGCGTGCTGCTGAACGGCGAAGACGTCACTTCGACCTCTCAGGAGACGCGTGCCAAATACATCGCCCGTGTCTTCCAGGACCCGAAGATGGGCACCGCGCCGCGGATGACCGTCGCCGAAAACCTGCTGCTCGCCACCCGTCGCGGCCAACCCCGCCGCTTGAAGATGCGTGAGATGGCACCCAACCACGACCGCTTCTTTCAGCTGTGCCGAGGCATCGGCAACGGACTCGAGGAACATCTCAACACGCCGGCCGGCAACCTTTCCGGCGGCCAACGCCAGGCACTGAGCCTGATCATGGCGACCATCACCAAACCTGACCTGCTGCTCTTGGACGAGCACACCGCGGCTCTCGATCCGAAGACCTCCAAGCAGCTCATGGCCATCACCGCCAGCACCATCGCGGAGCAGCAACTGACCTGTCTGATGATCACGCACCGCCTCGATGACGCCTTGAAATACGGCAACCGTCTCATCGTACTGCAAAAAGGCCAGATCGTCCGTGACCTGAACGCCGAGGAGAAGAAGAAGCTGACGATGGCCGACCTGCTCGAATTCTTCGAGGACGGGTTCTAAATCCAACCGCCTGCCGTCGAACGGCAATTCACGACAACGCCAAGGGCCCTGTGAGCTTGAAACTCACAGGGCCCTTGCGGTATGTCCTTTAAAGGAATGGGATTCAGAAATCAGCGAGCGTAGAACTCGACGACGTACTGAATGTTGACCTCGACCGGGATCTCTTTGGTCTCCGGCTTGCGGGTGAGAGTCGCCTTGAGCGAGGCGAGGTTGACGTCCAGGTATCCGGGAACTGCGGGCAGCACATCGCGGTGCACGCCTTCAGCGGCGATCTGGAAGGGAACCATGGTCTGGCTCTTCGGCTTGACCTGGATGGTCTGGCCGGGCTTGACGCGGTAGGACGGACGGTCCACCACGTTGCCATCGACCATGATGTGGCGATGCACGACGAACTGACGTGCCTGGGCGGTCGTGCGGGCGAAGCCTGCGCGAAGCACCAGAGCGTCGAGACGGGTCTCGAGATCGATGAGCATGGCGTCACCGGTCTGGCCCTTGGTGTGGGTGCCCTGTTCATAAGCTGCACGAAGCTGCTTCTCGGAGAGACCGTACTGGGCGCGCAGACGCTGCTTCTCGCGCAGACGAACCGCGTAATCGGATTCGGTGCGGCGACGCGTGCGGCCGTGCTCACCCGGAGCGTACGGGCGCTTCTCGAAGATGCGCTGAGCCTTGGGGGTCAGTGCGATGCCGAGGGCACGCGAAAGGCGCACCTGACGGCGAGAACGCTGAATGTTAGTCATTCTGTTGTTCCTTTGTATTCTGTCGTTATCTGAACGGAACGCGGAATCAAAAGAAACCGCGCTGAGCCGGGCCTCTCCAGTGCTTCAAGGCGCCAAGCGCCAACGACATCCCCGTTTTGCCGGGCATATCGCCGACCCACTGATGGGCTAAGACTCCAGATAATGTCCGCCTTATGGCAGACACAAACTCTTATTTTACCCGCAGGGTAAGGACGAACATAACGACGGTGCCACCCCGCTCCGGCCATGACTTCTACGTCTCCGTCCGCGATGCGGACCACGCGCCGGTGCAAAGGCGCAGATCCGACGTCAGTGGGTGTAGGAATTGCTGATGAAATCGGCGATGAAGCGGTAGATGCCCACGCAGATCGTGACCACCGAACGGGAGCTCAGGATAAAGGCCAACACGAACCACAGGACCCGATAAACGGTCTTGCGCGTGGTGATGCGGGTAAACACCCACGTCTTCCCCGCCACGAACCCACTACTGTGCAGCGGGACATAGCCGCCGCAGATCACGAACATACCAACCGACTCCAGCAGCATGGACACCAGGAAGCAGACACACAGGATGGAGCCGACGGTCAGCTGGATGGCATCGAGCCAGTCGATGAATTGCCAGGAGGGGAGATTGCGGATGATGACGCCGAAGTCGTCGATGAACTTGCGGTGCCACTGTCCGTCGGTGCCCAGCAGCAGCTTGGCGAAGGTGCCGGAGGTGCGGGACTCGCCGACCGCACCAATCGTATAGAGCGTCACGCAGAAGAGGACGAAGAATTCCAAACACCTCGACAGGAACCCGGTCCTGTTGGCCTCGAATGACCCGTTGCGAATGAGCAGCACCAGCGACGCCAGGTATTGAAGCAGGATGACGACCATCAGCACGGTGCAGACCGCCGAATAAGCCAGCGACAGATAGACGAAGAACAAGCCGCCGATGATGCCGCACAGCACATAGGCGACCACCGCCCCGCTGACATCGCTGCCCGCCGGCGCGAGATAGTCGTTGATGTCGGCCTGGTGTCCGGTTCCCGGCTCAACGCCGCCATCCACCGTTTCGTAATACATATCATACCGGCCGTCCGCCATGGTCGGATCGCCGCGATAGACCGCTGGTCTGCGCACGGCCTTCCACTGCAGGAAGCACACGACGACCTCGATGACGATGGCTGCCACAATTTGTGAAATAATCCCTGTCATTTTCCTCTGAACCCCTCGGTTTTGCCTGAACCTAGACGATTATATGCCCGTGCCCACGCGGCGAGCCGACACCTTACAGCTTCTCGATCGGAGCGACGCGCAGCATGAGGCGCTTGACGCCGTCAGAGCCGAAATCGACCGTGATGATCGAGTTGCGGCCCTTGTCCTGCGTGTCGACGACGGTGCCCAGGCCGTACTGGTCGTGAGTGATCTTGTCACCGACCGAGAAGTCGGCGATGCTCAGTTTGTTGTCTTTCTTAAGCGACGAAGCCGGCACCGAGCGCGACGCGGATTTGGGCGCGGTCCGGCGCGTGGTCACCTTGCCGCCGCGGGTGTGCGAGCCCGAAGAGTATGAGGACGAACCGTAGCCGGAACGGGAGCCGTACGACGAGCCACCCGACGAATGGGAACCGTAACCGGAATGCGAGGAGGAGCTGCGATAATCCGAACCTGCTCCATAGAGCGAGCGGGAATGCGAGCCGTAGGACGAAGAGCCGGAACGGGAACCGTAGCCAGAATGGCCGGAACCGTAGCTTGAGCGGGAACCGTACGACGAGCCATAACCGGAACGCCCAGAACTACGAGAGCCGCCATACGACGAGGATGACCCGGAAGCGCCGAACGTGGAACCGGAAGAGAAACCATCGTCATCGTCCCAGCCGCCGAACTCGTCGTCGAAACCACTGTCGCCGGAGCCACTGCCCCACCCGGAGCGCATGCGCTCGACGCCGGCCTCGCGACGCTTCCATTCGATCAGCTCGTCGGGGATCTCGTCGAGGAACTGGCTGGGCATCATGTCGTTGGCCTGGCCCCACTGCGAGCGCACCGCCGCGCGAGTGACGTAGAGCCGCTGCTTGGCGCGGGTGATGCCGACGTAGGCCAGACGACGCTCTTCCGAAAGCTCCTGTTCGTCCTCGAGCGAGCGGGAATGCGGGAACGTGCCCTGCTCCATGCCAGTGAGGAACACCACGGGGTATTCGAGGCCCTTGGCGGTGTGCAGGGTCATCAGCGTGACTTTGCCGCTGTCCTCCCCCTCGCCCGGCAACTGGTCGGAATCGGCCACCAACGCCGTGGTCTCGAGGAATCCGGAAAGCGTGGCGTCGGGCGTCTTCTGCTCGAACTCGGCGGCCACGGACTGCAGCTGCGAAAGGTTCTCGACACGCGACTCGTCCTGCGGGTCGGTGGAACGCTGTAGCTCTTCGAGCAGCTTGGATTGGCTGAGCACCTGCGCCACGATCTCGGAAGGCTTGGAATCGTGATCGGCGGCAAACTGCATCAGGTCTCGCATCAGATCGCGGAATTCGCCGAGCTTGGTGCGGGTGCGTGTGGGCAGGTCGGCAATCTGATCCATCTGGTCGATGCCGTTCCAGAACGGTACGTTGTGCGCCTCGGCAAAAGCGGCAACCATGGATTCGGCCCGCGCTCCGAGGCCGCGTTTGGGCGTGTTCATGATACGGCGCATGTTGACGCTGTCGGCGGGGTTGGTGATGGCCTGCAGGTAGGCGATGGCGTCCTTGACCTCACGGCGCTCGTAGAATTTCGTGCCACCGACGAGCTGGTAGGGAATGCCGGCGTTGATCAGCGCCTCCTCCAGCGCGCGCGACTGGGCGTTGGCACGGTACATGATCGCCATGTCCGAGTAACGGTAGCCGTGCTCGCTTTTGAGATTGGCGATCTCGTTGGCGATCCAGCCGCCCTCCTGCTGGGCGTTGTCGGCCGCGTAGCCGACGATGGGCTCCCCTTTGCCCAGCGCGGTCCAGAGTTTCTTGGGCTTGCGTCCCGTGTTTTTGGCGATCACTGCGTTGGCAGCGTCGAGAATGGTCTGCGTGGAGCGGTAGTTCTGCTCGAGCATGATCGTCAGCGCCCCCGGGAAGTCCTTCTCGAAGTCCTGGATGTTGCTGATGTCGGCGCCGCGGAACGCATAGATGGACTGGTCGGAATCGCCGACAACGGTGACCCAGGCCGGGCCTTCGCGTCCTGCGGTCGCTTGGTTGGAAGACTGCGAGCCCATGGCGGGACGATCGGGGTCGTCGATGCCGGAAAGCTCGCGCACCAGCTGGTACTGCGCGTGGTTGGTGTCCTGGTATTCGTCGACCAGAATGTAACGGAACTTATGATGGTAATAATCCGCGACTTCGGGGTGATCATGCAAGAGCTCGACGGTACGGACAATCAGATCGTCGAAATCCACGGCATTCGCCGCGGCCAAGCGATGCTGGTATTCCGCGTAGATTACGGCATACACCGCATCTGCGTTGTCGGCACGTCCCATCTGATAGCCTTGCTGGCCGGGCTTGTAATCGGGTGCGTAAGTATTGAGCAGTTCTTTCCATCCGACCAGTTTGTTCTTGTAATCGGAGATCTGACCGAGGATGGCACGAGGCGTATAACGCTTCAGATCGACGTTGAGACTGGTAGCGATGAGCTTGATCAACCGTTGGCTGTCGGCGGTGTCGTAGATGGAGAAGCCGGAATTGAGACCGATCGTTTTGCCGTCGCGTCGCAAAATGCGCACGCAGGCGGAGTGGAACGTCGAAATCCACATATGCTCGGCGACCGGGCCAATCAAGGTCCTCAAACGCTCGCGCATTTCGGCGGCGGCCTTATTAGTGAACGTGATGGCCAGAATCTGGCTGGGCCATGCGCCGAATTGGGAAAGAATCCACGCCACTCGACGGGTCAGCACGCGCGTCTTGCCCGACCCGGCCCCCGCACCGATCAGCAAGGCCGGCCCACGATACTGCACCGCCTTGGCCTGCTGCGGGTTCAAATCACCGACGAGTTCTTCGGCGCTTCGCGCAATCAAATCCGGATCCTGTGCCACACCCATTCCCTTCACCAAGCCGTTTCGCGAGCGTCGCCAAGAGCCGCGCCCGCCTGTCATAGGACTTCATTTCTATCACATCCAGTTGTCATCGTCTCATCGGCCCGCGGCACGAGGCGGAACGGTCATATCACGCAACATATAAGTCAAATCGATGACGGATGCTAGATGCCGTTTATCAACGTCACCTCCACTGATTATGCTCGTAGACCATATATGTATGCGTGGCGTCGGGCATCGCCAAAATCTACCGACGGAAACGAGAGGAAAACATGAAGGAACTTGAAGACAGGATTCGCCGGGACGGAACCGTGAAACCGGGCGAAGTGCTCAAGGTCGACGCCTTCTTGAACCACCAGTGCGACGTGACGCTGTTCAACCACATGGGGGACGAATGGGCGCGCATCTTCGCCGGCAAGAAAATCGACAAGATCCTGACAATCGAGGCCAGCGGCATCGGCATCGCCTGCATCGCAGCCCAGCATTTCGGCAACGTTCCTGTCGTGTTCGCCAAAAAGACCCAATCCATCAACTTGGACGGCGACCAATATACGGCAAAAGTCTATTCCTATACCAAACAGAAGGAATTCCCGGTCATCGTCTCGAAACGCTTCCTGAACCCCGGCGAGCACGTTTTGCTCATCGACGATTTCCTCGCCAACGGCAAGGCCATGCACGGTCTTATCGATATCTGCAACGAGGCCGGCGTCAAGATCGAAGGAATCGGCATCGCCATCGAAAAAGGCTTCCAGCGCGGCGGCAAGGAACTGCGTGAAGCCGGTTATGAGGTAGCATCGCTGGCCATCGTCAAGTCGATGGACGGCGAAAACGGAACCATCGAATTCGCATAGTTCCTGCTGACTTCAATTATTTGAACGTACTGCGGCCTGCACGGGAGACATGATTCCCGACGGCCGCTTTTTGTTGTCTGTTTCGTGTTGTCCGTTGGACGCATGCCTATTGGTCAGCGTTCATCACCGGCACCTTGCAAAATTCAATATGGTCATCGCCAACAGCACCGTAAACTATCATCAAAGATGAATCTTTGGCACCAAACAGACCGCATTGTTCTCAAAGAAACGCCCTGAACCCGTTCTGCCCACTGACGAGCGTATGCTTTCAGCTATCAGCACTATCTCAATTTCATCAAGAAAAGAGACCCTTTGAGCACTGATCAGCACGGCACCCACGAAGAGGCCGAACCAGCAAACATCATCCCCAATAATGAAAACAAGTCTGATGATAAATCGACTGTGACTTCACCAACCAAGCAGGCGGCAGCCGATAATAATGTCTCAGGACTTGCCTCCCACCTGCCGTGGCGCAAACGAAACGACGACGATTCCGCCGCGAACGGATCGAAGCAGCCTAAACCCAGCACCGAAGAAGCCCTGACCAGCCTCAACGGGCAGATCTCCTTCTGGCGCGGCGTCCCCTTCGGCCTGCAGCACGTCATGGCGATGTTCGTGGCCAACCTCGCCCCGATCTTCCTGGTGACCGCCGCCGCGCATCTGAGCCCCGCGCAATCGGCGATGATCATCCAGAACGGTCTGCTGGTCGCCGGCCTCGGCACCTGCCTGCAGCTCTACCCGATCTGGCGGGTCGGCAGCCGCCTGCCGATGGTCACCGGCATCTCGTTTACCTACGTCGCCGCCGCGACCGCCATCGTCGGCAAGCAGGGCTACGGCGCCCTGGTCGGCGCCATCATCGTCGGCGGGCTTATCGAGCTGGTGCTCGGCCTGACCGCGACCTTCTGGAAGAAATATGTGCCGCCGATCGTCTCGGCCATCGTCGTGACCTCCATCGGCTTCTCGCTGCTCTCCACCGGCGCCTCCTCATTCGGCGGCGGCTCGGGAGCCAAGGACTTCGGCAGCTGGCAGAACCTCACGCTGGGCCTGATCTCGCTGGTCGCATGCCTCGCCTTCCAACTGCTGATGAAAGGCACCGCCAAGCAGCTTTCGGTGCTCTTCGGCCTGGTGGTCGGCTATGTGGTCGCAATCTTCATGGGCAAGGTCGACTTCTCCGGATTCACAGGCCTGCAGGTGGTGAGCCTGCCGCGCTTCATGCCGTTCAAGCCGACCTTCGACGCCGGCTCCATCATCTCGTTCGCCCTGCTCTACGTGGTCTCCTCGGTCGAGGTGCTCGGCGACACCGCGGCGCTCTCCAAGGTGGGCCTGAACCGCTTGCCCACCGACCGCGAGACCAGCGGGGCCATCGCCGGCGACGGCCTGATCTCCACCGTCTCCGGGCTCTTCGGCTGCCTGCCGCTGACCTCGTTCGCCCAGAACATCGGGTTGGTGGCCGTCACTAAGGTCGTCAACCGCAAGGTCATCCTCTCCGGCGGCTTCATCCTCATCCTGGCCAGCTTCGTGCCGGCCGTGGCCCAGGTGTTCAACTCGATGCCGCAGGCCGTGCTCGGCGGATGCACCATCATGATGTTCGGCAACATCATCCTCTCCGGTTTCCAGATGATCGCCGAGGCAGGCTTCAGCCAGCGCAACACCACCATCGCGGCGCTCTCCCTGACCATCGGCATCGGTTTCACGCAGGTCGGCGGCATCTTCGCCCAGTTCCCGCAGCTCTTCCAGTCGATCTTCGCCACCAACTGCATCGCCGTTTCGTTCGTGGTCGCCATCATCTTGAACGCTGTACTTCCCAACGAGTCGCATTTCCTGGTCAACACACATAACGGTTCCGGAGAAAACAATACCGCAGAAACTAAAGACTGAAGCTAAAACAGGCTCCTTCGCCCAAAACATCGCAATTTCGTGCTGGTAAACGTACTTTAATCTCTTATTACAGTACGTTTACCAGCACTATCACATTCCGATGCCGGGAAACGCACCGCAACCGTTTATCTGAGTCCGTTTACCAGCATCAAACGCAATCGACTACTTGCTAATGCCCATGTACTCGTTGATGATGTCGTCATAGATGCCGATGAAATCGAAGTACATCGCCTTGGGCAGGCTTTCGTTGACGCAGTGCATCGTATCGTTGCCCGGACCGAACATCACGTAGGCGGTGTCCTTCGGGCTGTCGAGCAGGAGCACACTGCCGTCGGTGCCGCCGGATACGCCGAACATCGGGATCTCGCCGGGCTTGCCCTGTTCCTTCAAATGGCGCTCCCCCACCGACTTGACGATTTTGGCGAGCTTGGCGTCCTTCGGGCCGATCGCGGGGACGATATCCATACCGACCTCGTAGGAGACGGTGGCCTTGTGACTGTCGTTGAACTTCGCCACCTCATCGTCCAAAACAGCGAGAATCTCTTTGTTGCTGAACTCAGGGATGATACGCATGTTGATTTCGGCACTGGCGGACTCAGGAATCGCATTGACCTGCTGGCCGCCACGGATGACGTCAATATTAAAGACGGTATCGCCGAGGTCCGGGTTGCTCTTTCCGGCCGCTGCGGCCTTGATGCGCTTGGAAATGGTATCGAGGAATTCGATCAGATTCTCCACTGCGTTGATGCCCGCGGCCGGAGTGGAACTGTGCGCAGCCTTCCCCTTCATCGCGATGTTCAGGTTCAGCTCGCCCTTGGTGGCGTAGACGATGTTGTAGCCGGAAGGCTCGCCGACGAGCAACGCCTCGACGCCTTTCATGTAACCCTGCTTTTCGAGTGCAGCGGCACCGGGCATGCCGACCTCTTCACCGGCCGTGACCAGGAAACGCACGGTGCCGCGCATCTGCTCCTCATGCTTTTTGAGATTGAGCATGGCGATGACCATGGCGGCAAGGCCGGCCTTCATATCGGTCACGCCGCGGCCGTAGACCAGATCGCCGTCTTCGGTGAGCTTGAACGGATCGGTCTTCCAGCCTTCCTGCTGGGCCGAGACGGTGTCCATATGCCCGGTCAGCCCGAGAATCGGCTCGCCATGCCCGAGTTCGGCGACGAGGTCGGCACGTGTCGGGTCCTCTTCAAGCGGCAGAACCTTGCAGGGCACGCCGGCTTTATCGAAAATCGCCTTGATTTCATCCGCTACGACCTTTTCGTTGCCGTTTTCGGTACGTAGTCCTACGAACTTGCGCAGCAGGTCCATGGCTTCTTGCTCGTTCATGATATTCCCTTTCAAAAGATGACAATATGCATATTCTTCTATTAAACCACTTCACTCGTTCACCAATTATCACAGGCAAACGTTTCGATTTCAAGACACCAACTTGTCCAACAGACATGAACGATTGCTCCCATTGCTCTGCAGTAAGATCCGCAAATCCGACTGCAGCGCAGATCGCTATCGCCGGCATTCACCCGTTGCAGAGAACGGTGTACAGTATGGTTTTGCACTTTCAACGCTTCGCCAAGGAGAGTATATGGAGATTGGATCATTGGCAGAATGGGCCACGGCAGTAGCAGAGACCGCAGCGGTATTAGTGGCGCTGTTCCTACCGTATTTGGAACGTCGTCGAAACGACCGCAAAAATTCACGCAATCTCAAGATCATGCTGCGTGGCATCATCGAACGCGCTTTGAAAGACCAAAATTCTCACTCACTCGAGTCTTTCCTCAACCTCTCGTCACTGACCGATGCCGGCGAACGCGATAAGGAAACACTCGACACCGCACGACAGATTCTTGAACTGTTTCAAACCACCGAGATGAATGTTTCAGAGCGTCATGAAGAAATCATCGAATTACTCAGCACCATACAACCGTAAAAATCCTATTCGGTTTTTAGAAAAATTCAGGAATCATGATGCTAAAGCAGAAGTCGCCATCCCGCAACAACGTTCGGGATGGCGACTTCTGCGGGATAATATCTTGAGGCTGATTCTCACCGCTGGCTGGGATTGTGGTTGTCCGGATTCGGATCGGTAAAGACGTTAAGCGTGTCCATATCCGCGTCGCTGATGGTGAAATCGACATCGGCGTTGTTTTCGATATGTTCACGATGCGTGGCTTTCGGAAGCGGCAGCACACCGTTCTGCAGGCAGAAGCGAATCGCCAGCTGGGCGGTTGAGACCCCGTACTTTTCGGCCATCGCCTTGAGTTCCGGCGAACCGAGCAGCCCACCGGTGGCCAACGGCGAATAGGCCTCGATCAGCAGGCCGTGCGACTGGGCAAATGTCCTGTTGCGCGGCTCAGTGGCACCTACGTAATACTGAATCTGATTGACCGCAGGCGTCACCTCGGCATGGTCGAGAATGTTCTTCAAATCGTGGTCATCGAAATTCGACACCCCGATGGCACGCACGCGGCCGGACTGGTAGATCTTCTCCATTTCGCCCCACACGGCGAGGTTTTCCTTGTCCATGCGCATGTGCCCCGCGTGGCTCCACGGCCAGGGCGCGTGGATGAGATAGAGATCGAGGGTATCAAGCCCGAGGTTCTCCATCGTCTCTTCGAAATGCGGCAGCACCCCGTCCGCCGTCTTGACCTCGGCCGGAAGCTTCGAGGTCACGAAAATCTCGTCGCGCGCCACTCCCGACTCGCGGATCGCACGTCCGACGCTGCGTTCGTTGCCATAGACGTAGGCGGTGTCGATATGGCGATACCCGGCGTCCAGCGCCATCCGCACCGAATCATAAGCCACTTCCCCATCGGGAATCTGCCAGGTGCCGAACCCAATCTTCGGAATCTTCACCCCGTTGTTCAGCGTATAAGTATCAGTAAGAATCGTCATCGTTTCTGCCTTTCAGGTAATGGTGGAACCACTGCTGCTCAGTGTAGCCCTTCATAGATATCACGGTGACGGATGACGACGAGGCCGGAAAGGTACATCAGGGCGATGACGACGAGGACCAGCACGATGATAGGTGTCCAAGTATGCAGGAGACCATTGAGCGCGCCGAGCGCCACCGGGCCGACCGCCGCCAGCAGATAGCCTCCGGACTG
This sequence comes from Bifidobacterium sp. ESL0800, assembly GCF_029395355.1. Lineage (NCBI taxonomy): Bacteria > Bacillati > Actinomycetota > Actinomycetes > Bifidobacteriales > Bifidobacteriaceae > Bifidobacterium > Bifidobacterium sp. ESL0800. The sequence continues at coordinate 536,807 of NZ_CP113913.1, read as the reverse complement.
AGCCATGCCGGACAGACGCGCGGTGTCTGCCGCGTTCGAGGTGCGCTTCTGGAAGAAGATCACGCAGATGCTGAACGCCGCTGCCGACGCCATACCCATCAGGGCAGCGGCCACCACATTGAGCGGCAGGTTCGCACCCGGCACGAGAATGCCCAATACTCCAAGGGCGAATCCCCCGCCGACGATGCCGTTGATGATGGCCAGCCCATGTTTGCGCTCGGCAATCATCGGCACCGTCAGTGTCAGCGGCATGCCAGTCAGCTGGAAGAGCGTGGCGAGATTTCCCGCCACCACAGAGCTGAAACCTGCCTCCTGCCACATCGAAGGCAACCAGGTAAGCAGGGAATAATACAGCATGGATTGCAAGCCGAAGTAGGCCAAAATCAACCATGCCAGCGGCGAGCGCCACGGCGTCCTGTCGACCATTGGTCGGTCGACGGGAGTGTCAACGGCAATGTGCGATGAGCCGGAACGACGTTGGTTGAGCACGGCAATGAATATCCACACAATCAGCGCGACGGGGCCCACCAGCGCAAACATCGCCATGCTTGACTGGATACCAATCTTTGAGGCGACGACGCCAGACGCGGCAGTGCCGAGCGACGCGACGATGACCTGCGCCATGGTGTAAAGGGTGGTCATGCCCGCGATGTTATTTGGGAAACGATCCTTGATGACGGCTGGCAGCAGCACGTTGCCGCCAGCGATACCAATGCCGAGAATGGCGGTTCCGACCATCAGCGCCCATGACGAAGGAATGACACGCAGGTAGCTGCCGACACTCAGAATGATCAACGAGACGACCAGCACTTTGTCGCTGCCGTGTTTAGCACCGAACTTGCCCATCATCGGCGAGGCGAGTGCGAATCCCAACAACGGGATGGTGGTCAGCAACCCCGCCAGTGAAGTCGGCAAGCCGATTTCGGCCTTCAGATCATTCAGCAGCGGCGGCATCATAGTGATTGGCATACGCAGATTCGCACCGGCCAGTATCAATCCCAAAACCACCAGCCATGCGCCTCTGCTCATATGCTTGCTCACTATTCATCCTCCTAAACCACTTGTTGATATTCGGCAACACGCATCGTCTCTCGCCTTAACAGGCGAACAAACCATTATCGTGTTGCCACTTTGACATTTATTCAATTAGGAACAGGCGTCAACTCACCCGATTCGGGCCGCAAAACCACAATCCTCAATGCTCAACCGTAACCGACCTGCCGACAGACTTTCTCTCAGGCTCCGACAGGGTTCACACATGTCTATTGCGCAAGATCTTTCAACGTGTCGCCGGCAATCCTGTATGTCGTCCAATCGGACATCTGTTCGGCACCCAACGACAGGTAGAAATCGATACTTGGCTTGTTCCAGTCCAGGCACCACCATTCCAAACGGCCGCATTTGCGCTCGACGGCAATTCTGGCCAGCTCTTTCAATATCGCTTTACCATAGCCGTGTCCCCTGTATTCCGGCGAAACATACAAATCCTCCAGATACAGGCCTGCTCTGCCCAAAAACGTCGAGAAATTATGGAAGAACAGTGCGAATCCGATCTCCTTGTCGCCGAGACAGGCGAAAATGACCTCCGCCTTCTGCTTGTCGAAAATCCACTCCTCGAGCGTTTCCTCATCGGCGACGACCTCGTCCAGCATTTTCTCGTAATCGGCAAGTTCCTTGATGAATTTCAGAATCAACGCGACGTCTTCGCGCCCAGCATATCTGAATTTCAGTTCGTCGTCCATGTTATTCCTTCCTTTCAAGAACGCGGTTGGTTTAAACCAGTCATCACCTTGCCGCCGGCGATTGGGCGAAGAACTCTACAGGAAACAGACATTTCCTCACTCTATACGCGCAATGGCGGATTCAACATCTCATAATAAAAATCGCTGGCTACCATCAGTTTTGTACAGCAATATATCAGCAACGGAAGAATCGCAGAGACAGCACAACATATAGCATATGAGAGGCTGATTCTATCCATAGAAAGCTTCTCCGGCCATCCCGTCAATCCGAGACTATTCGCCATTTATATACACAAGGCGACGATAACTGTCACTGATTCGAGAATATTCCCAATTTATAGACACTAGCCGATGCTAAACGTCATCAGCTCAAGACTATTCTCCATTTATGCCCACTAGACAACTCTATATGTCACTAAATTGAGAACAATCTTAGTTCCATGCCAATTGGGCAGCAAAAACGCTACTAAACCCAACGCAGAGGCCGGTTTAGTAGCGTTCTAAGCCCTAGTACGATTGCCGTTCACCATACGAACAGGGTGAACGACGACCGCTGACGCTCACTCCCACTCGATGGTGGCCGGCGGCTTGGAGGTGCAGTCGAGCACCACGCGGTTGATGCCGCGGCACTCGTTGGTGATGCGCGTGGAGATCGTGGCCAGCACGTCGTAAGGCAGACGGTACCAGTCGGCGGTCATCGCGTCGTCCGAGGAAATCGGCCGCAGCACGATCGGCGAGCCGTAGGTGCGCTCGTCGCCCTGCACGCCCACGGAGTGGACATTGGCCAGCAGCACCACCGGGCATTGCCAGATGTCGCGGTCGAGGCCGGCCTTGGTCATCTCCTCGCGGGCGATGGCATCGGCCTCGCGCAGCAAATCGAGCCTTTCCTTCGTGATCTCGCCGATAATGCGGATGCCCAGGCCCGGGCCCGGGAACGGCTGGCGCCAGACGATCTGGTCGGGCAGGCCGAGCTTGGTGCCGATGGCGCGCACCTCGTCCTTGAACAGGCTGCGCAGCGGCTCGATGAGCTTGAACTTGACGTCGTCGGGCAGGCCGCCGACGTTGTGGTGCGACTTGATATTGGCCGTGCCGTCGCCGCCGCCGGATTCGACGACGTCCGGGTAGAGCGTGCCCTGCACGAGGAACTTGACTTCCTTGCCGCGTGCCCCGGCCTCCTCAAGCACCTGACGCTGCGCCTTCTCGAAGGTGCGGATGAACTTCTCGCCGATGATCTTGCGCTTGCGCTCCGGCTCAGTGACACCCTTCAAAGCCGTCAGGAACTCCTCAGAAGCGTCAACCTCAATGAGGCGAATACCCGTGGCCTTGACGAAATCGTGGCGGACCTGTTCGGCCTCGCCCTTACGCAACATGCCGTGGTCGACGAACACGCAGGTGAGCTGGTCGCCGATGGCCTTGTGCACCAAGGTCGCGGCGACGGCGGAGTCCACACCGCCCGAAAGCCCACAGATGACCTCGGCGTCGCCGACCTCCTCGCGGATTTTCTTCACCTGGGTGTCGATGATGTTGTCGGCGTCCCAATCGCTGGGCAGACCGGCGCAGCGATGGAGGAAGGTTGAGAAGAGATCTTGGCCCAGCGGGGTGTGCTTGACCTCGGGATGCCACTGCACGCCATAGAGCTTGCGGGACTCGTCCTGCATCGCGGCCACGGGGGCGCCCTGCGTATGTGCCAAAACCTCGAAGCCGGCGGGTGCCTGCTCGACGGCGACGCCGTGGCTCATCCACGTGGTCTGCTCGGCAGGGGAACCGGCCAGCACGCCTTCGGCATCGTCGATCACCGCTTCGGTCTTGCCGTATTCGCCGAGCGCCGCCTTGTCGACCTTGCCGCCGAGCTCGTTGGCCATGACCTGGAAGCCGTAGCAGATACCCAGCACGGGCACCCCAGCGTCGAAGATCTTCTTGTCGATATCGGGCGCGCCCGGCTCGTAGACCGACGCGGGGCCACCAGAGAGGATTATGGCCTTCGGGTCCTTGGCCAGCATCTCGTCCACCGGCATGGAATGAGGCACCAACTCGGAATAGACATGCGCCTCGCGCACGCGCCGTGCGATAAGCTGGGCGTATTGTGCACCGAAATCAACGACAAGCACTGGACCTTTTGCCATGGACTCTCCCTATATATAAATAGTATGAAACAAATATAAAGTAGTGTCCATTCTCGCGGTTCAATGCGACAAAATCAAGTGTTCTCCACATGGCATCGGAACAAACAAAAAACAACATCACAAAAAACAACACGCCGCGTGAATTTTCTGTGAATCGAACATCGCTAAGCGTTGGCGTTACGGAGTTTATGGCTCAATTTCAACGTTTGTAAGTTGTTTTGTTACGTGCGAAAATCTCACAATTTATTTGTAGAATATAACATTATTTCACAAAAACAGCGCAAGACAGCACATAGATGCAAAAAAACGTCCAAAAGTCTGAGTCGACACGTAAAGTGAACATCGATTGGGCACAAACCCTGAACATCAATAGTAACAAAGGTTTGAGCCCGAAGAAAATAATCAATTGCACACAATGTGTACAGGAGTACAGGAGCATAAATGACTAGTCCTGTTATTGGCACCCCGTGGAAGAAGCTCGGCAAGCCGGTTTCTGATGAGGCTCTCGAAGGAGTCGACAAGTATTGGCGCACCGCCAACTATCTTTCCATCGGCCAGATTTATCTGCGTAGCAACCCGTTGATGAAGGAGCCCTTCACCCGCAAGGACGTCAAGTACCGTCTTGTGGGCCACTGGGGCACCACCCCCGGCCTGAACTTCCTGTTCGGCCACATCAACCGTCTCATCGCCGACCACCAGCAGAACACCGTGTTCATCATGGGTCCTGGCCACGGTGGACCCGCAGGCGTCGCACAGTCCTATCTCGACGGCACCTACACCGAGTATTATCCGAAGATCACCAAGGATGAGTCCGGGCTGCAGAAGTTCTTCCGCCAGTTCTCCTATCCGGGTGGCATTCCTTCGCACTATGCCCCCGAGACCCCGGGTTCGATGCACGAGGGCGGCGAGCTTGGCTACGCGCTGAGCCACGCCTATGGCGCCATCATGAACAACCCGAGCCTGTTCGTCGCGGCTGTGGTCGGCGACGGCGAGGCCGAGACCGGCCCGCTGGCGACCAGCTGGCAGTCCAACAAGCTCGTCAACCCGCGCACCGACGGCATCGTGCTGCCGATCCTGCACTTGAACGGCTACAAGATCGCCAACCCGTCCATTCTTTCCCGTATCCCCGATGAGGAGCTCCACGAGTTCTTCGAGGGCATGGGCTACGAACCTTACGAGTTCGTCGCCGGATTCGACGATGAGGACCACATGTCCATCCACCGCCGCTTCGCCGATATGCTCGAAGAGGTCTTCGACAAGATCTGCGACATCAAGGCCAAGGCTCAGACCGACGACATGGATCGTCCGACCTACCCGATGATCATCTTCCGCACCCCGAAGGGCTGGACCTGCCCGAAGTACATCGACGGCCAGAAGACCGAAGGTTCCTGGCGTGCTCACCAGGTCCCGCTGGCTTCCGCCCGCGATACCGAGGCCCACTTCCAGGTCCTCAAGGGCTGGATGGAATCCTACAAGCCTGAAGAGCTCTTCGACGAGAAGGGCGCCATCAAGCCTGAAGTCACCGCGTTCATGCCGAAGGGCGAACTGCGCTTGGGCCAGAACCCGAACGCCAACGGCGGCCGTATCCGCGAGGATCTGAAGCTCCCCGATCTCGATGCCTACGAAGTCAAGGGCGTCAAGGAGTTCGGCCACGGCTGGGGTCAGCTCGAAGCCACCCGCCAGCTGGGCAACTACACCCGCGACATCATCAAGATGAACCCGGATTCGTTCCGCATCTTCGGACCCGACGAGACCGCTTCCAACCGTCTGCAGGCTGCCTATGAGGTCACCAACAAGCAGTGGGACAACGGCTATCTCTCCGAGCAGACCGACGAGCACATGGCCGTCACCGGCCAGGTCGTCGAGCAGCTCTCCGAGCACCAGATGGAAGGCTTCCTCGAGGGCTACGTCCTCACCGGTCGCCATGGCATCTGGAGCACCTATGAGTCCTTCGGCCATGTCATCGACTCCATGCTCAACCAGCACGCCAAGTGGCTCGAGGCCACCGTGCGCCACATCGATTGGCGCAAGCCCGTCGCTTCGATCAACATGCTGATCTCCTCGCACGTCTGGCGCCAGGATCACAACGGCTTCTCCCATCAGGACCCGGGCGTGAGCTCCGTGCTGCTGAACAAGACGTTCAACAACGATCACGTTGTGGCCGAGTACTTCCCCGCCGATGCCAACATGCTGCTGGCCGTCGCCGAGAAGGCCTTCAAGTCCACCAACAAGATCAACGCCATCTTCGCGGGCAAGCAGCCTGCGGCCACCTGGCAGACCCTCGACGAGGCTCGCGAAGAGCTCAAGAAGGGTGCAGCCGAGTGGAAGTGGGCCTCCACCGCCAAGAACAACGACGAAGCGCAGATCGTGCTCGCCTGCGTCGGCGACGTCCCCACGCTCGAGATCATGGCCGCCAGCGAGAAGCTCAAGGCGTTCGGCATCAAGTTCAAGGTCGTCAACGTCGTTGACACCCTGAAGCTGCAGAGCCCCAAGGAGAACGACGAGGCTCTGAGCGACGAGGAGTTCACCGATCTCTTCACCGCCGACAAGCCGGTCCTCTTCGCGTATCATTCCTATGCGCACGACATCCACGCCATCATCTATGACCGCCCGAACCACGACAACTTCAACGTTCACGGTTACAAGGAGCAGGGTTCCACCACGACTCCGTACGATATGGTGCGCGTCAACGACATGGATCGTTACGAGCTGACCGCAGAGGTGCTGCGCACGCTCGACGCCAAGAAGTACGCCGACGATATCGCCAAGCTCGAGAAGTTCCGTACGGACGCCTTCCAGTTCGCGGTCGACGAGGGTTACGATCACCCGGATTACACCGGCTTCGTATACTCCGACGTCAAGAACCAGGACAAGGAAGCGGCCGCCAAGGCAGCCATGAGCACCGGCAGCGACAACGAGTGAGCTGATTCTCATTCGTCTACGCTTTAAGTAGCCATTTGATGGAAAAGGGCATCGGGTTTCGACCCGGTGTCCTTTTCTGTTGTTCAATTTCAGTATTGTCAAACCGAACGTCGGCTACGTCACACCTCCGCCTAAAATGGAAACGATCGATATCGTAGTTGATCGAAAAGATCGTGCGCAACATGCATAAAGGAGTTATCTCGTGACAAACGAAGTCATTTATATCGCAAGCCCAGAAGGCAAGAACGGCCGTAACGTAGTGGCCTACGGCGTAGTAAAGGCACTTGCCGCTCAAGGCAAGACGGCAGTGTTCCGTCCGGTGGCCTGCAAGAAGGAAACGTTTACTGCCGAACTGCTCAAGGCCGCCAACGCCGGCCAGTCAGTTGACGAAGTTCGCGGCGTATGCCCCAAGTGCGCGCGTAAAGACAAGAGCGGCGCCCGCGGTGATATCGTCGCCGCCTACAGCGCCGAGCTCGAGCGCACGAATCCGGATTCCATGGTCATCGTCGGCAGCGACGGTTCCGCCGTCTTTGACCCGGAAGCGTTCACGCTCAATGCCGACATCGCCTCCGACCTCAAAGCCAAGACGTTCCTGGCCATCTGCACCATTCCGCGCAACGGCGAACAGGTGAAGGCCACCGTCGAAACCTGCACGGCCGAAGTCGAACAGGCCGGCGGCAAGGTCGCCGGCGTCTTCGTCACCGGCTGCACCGATGAAAAGGCCGCAGATGCCAAGGAAGCTCTGAAAGACTCCCCCGTTCCGGTCTGGACCATCCCGGCCGTCGATTTCCCCTCCGACACCGATCCGGATGCCGCTGACAAGGCCGCCAAGGCCTTCGCCGACAACGCTCCCGCCTCCGAGGTCGTGGCCGCGGCCCGCACGTCGTTCGACGCCCCGACCACCCCCTACGCCTTCCAGAACGGCCTGCTGGCCAGCGCCAAGGCCCACAAGAAGACCATCGTGCTGCCGGAAGGTAGCGAGGACCGCATCATCAAGGCCGCGGACTACCTCTTGGAGCGCGACATCGTCAATCTGATCATCGTCGGCGACAAGGACGCCATTCTCGCACGCGGCAAGGAACTCGGCCTGAAGTCACTTGAGAAGGCCAGCTATCAGCCGATGGACGACGAGAGTGTACTCGAACCGATGACCACCAAGCTCTGCGAGCTGCGCGCCAAGAAGGGCATGACGCCAGAACAGGCCCGCAAACAGCTGACCGACCCGAGCTACTTCGGCACCATGCTCGTGGTGCTTGGCAAGGCCGACGGCCTGGTCTCCGGCTCGATCAACTCCACAGCCAACACGGTGCGCCCGGCACTGCAGGTCATCAAGACCAAACCCGGCGCCTCGCTGGTCTCCGGCGCGTTCCTGATGTGCTTCAAGGACCACGTGGCCGTCTTCGCCGACTGCGCCATCAACCTCAACCCGAACGCCGAGCAGCTGGCCGACATCGCCATCCAGTCCGCGCAGACCGCGCGTGCCTTCGGCGTCGACCCCAAGGTGGGCATGCTCTGCTACTCCACCCTCGGTTCCGGCAAGGGCCCGGACGTCGATCTCGTGGAGGAGGCCACCAAGCTCGTGCACGAGAAGGCCCCGGATCTGCCGGCAGTCGGCTCCATCCAGTTCGATGCCGCCTGGTCGCCCACCGTGGCCGCCACCAAGGCCAAGGGCAACAACGTGGCAGGCCATGTCAACGTCTTCGTCTTCCCGTCGCTTGCCGCCGGCAACATTGCCTACAAGGCCGTGCAGCGCACCTCGGGCGCCCTGGCCATCGGCCCGGTGCTGCAGGGACTCAACAAGCCGGTCAATGACCTGTCGCGCGGCGCCAACGTCGACGACATCATCAACACGGTCGCCCTGACCGCCGTAGAAGCGCAACAGTAATATAAAATCAAATTCCACCTCAAATCCCGGCATACTCGCCATATCGAGATGCCGGGATTTCTCATTTCATAATACGAATTCAACCAAAAACATTCAGGATTGCTTCGCGCGTACTTCGCCACTTTCAGCCCTCTCTTGTAACAGCTCGTGAGTAAACTGGAAACTTGGTAGCCGTGGTAACGTCCACGGGTCAATCAATCGATATGGAGGATGCAAACAATGGCGAAAACCGTCCTTGTCATCAATTCCGGTTCCAGCTCAATCAAGTACCAGCTGGTGGATCTAGGCTCAGGGGACGCTCTTGCCAGCGGCCTCGTTGAGAAGATCGGCGAACCCATTGATGGCCATTACAAGCATGAATACAATGGCGAGAAGCACGAGCTCGATGAGCCGATCAAGACCCATGCCGACGGTCTGAAGCGCGTCCTCGGTTTCTTCAAGGAATACGGCCCCGATCTTCAGGAGTCCGGCATCGTCGCCGTCGGCCATCGCGTGGTGCAGGGCGGTTCCGTCTTCCCGCAGCCGGCGCTGGTCAATGCCAAGACCATCCAGCAGGTCAAGGATCTCGCCGTGCTCGCCCCGCTGCACAACGGCCCTGAGGCCACCGGAGCCGAGGTCATGGAAGAGCTGCTGCCCGACGTACCGCAGATCTTCGTGTTTGATTCCTCCTTCTTCTTCCAGCTTCCCAAGGAAGCCAGCACCTATGCGCTCAACAAGGAAGTCGCCGAGAAGTACAAGATCCGTCGCTACGGCGCCCACGGCACCAGCCACGAATACATCGGCTCTGTCGTCCCCGGCATCGTCGGCAAGCCCGCCGAAGGCCTGAAGCAGATCGTGCTGCACATCGGCAACGGTGCTTCCGCCTCCGCACAGATCTCCGGACGCCCGATCGACACCTCCATGGGCCTGACCCCGCTCGAAGGCCTGATGATGGGCAGCCGCACCGGCGACATCGACCCGGCCGTGGTCTTCCACCTGATTCGCAACGCCCACATGGACGTCGACCAGCTCGACACCCTCTTCAACAAGCAGTCCGGCATGATGGGTATGACCGGCTACGGCGACATGCGTGAGGTCGATCGCCTCATCAAGGAAGGCAACGAAGACGCGATCACCGCGATGGGCGTCTACATCCACCGCATCGTCGGCTACATCGGCAACTACACCGCTCAGATGGGTGGCGTGGACGTGATCACCTTCACCGCCGGCGTCGGCGAGAACGATGACGCTGTACGCGCCCGCGTATGCAAGAAGCTCGAGCCCTTCGGCGTCAAGCTCGACAAGGAGAAGAACGAGACCCGTTCCAAGGAACCGCGCATCATCTCCACGCCCGACAGCTCCGTGATCATCGCCGTCATCCCCACCAACGAGGAGCTGGCGATCGCCCACAAGGCCGACAAGATCGCCGCCGCGGGCAAGGACTCCTACGGCAACGTCTTCCAGAAGTGAGCCGTTTCGTTTCGCAGGATGATGATATCGGATTCTGATATTCTGTGAAATGACGATAAGGCCGGAACCGATGGAAACATTCGGTTCCGGCCTTTGCCATATCTTCAGGCGACGTGTTGGATAGCCCAAGCGATATCAGACATCGCGCTCAAGCATTTCACTTATCCACGTCTGCCATCTGCGCCAATACGCGCCGCGCGGTCAGCCAAGCATCTTGTACCACATGCCCGGGAAGTCAGGGATGGTCTTGCGGGTGGTGGCGACGTTGCGGATTCGGGTATTCGGCACTGCAAGGCCGACCATTGCGGCAAACGTCGCCATGCGGTGGTCGGCGTAGGTTTCCATGATCTCACCGTGCAGCAGGTTACGCGGCACCGGCGTGATGGACAACCCGTCGGGCAATTCCTCGGCCCCGGCCCCGATACGGGTGATTTCGGCGACCAAGGCCGCCAGACGATTCGTCTCGTGCCCGCGCAGATGGCCGATGCCGACCAGCTCGCTGGGGCTATCGGCCAGAGCAGCAAGAGCGGCGATGCTGGGAGCGATCTCCCCTGCCGCAGACATGTCGAACGCCTTGCCGAGCCCGCGAATCGATCCGTTCATCGAAACCGTCAATGTCCCGTTTCTCGGCACGGAAACCGACTTTTCAGGATTGCGCACATCCGCCATAACCTCGTCGAAAGGCCGGCCATCCAACGTGACCGAAGCTCCCATCTTCTGCAGAATATCGGGAAGCAGACCACCAGGCTGCGTGGTGGAGGTCGGCCAGTTCGGCACGCTCACCGTGCCACCGGCAATCATCGCGGCGCCGAGGAACGGGGCGGCGTTCGACAGATCAGGTTCCACCACTACTCCGTCAAGCAGTTGCAAAGCGCGATGGGGCACCTGCCAGTGACCGATTTCAGGCATTTCGGCGTTTCCGCCGGCACCGTTGACATCGGCCATGGTCATACGAATATGCGGCATGCTGGGAAGCTTGGCTCCGGTATGCCTCAAGTCCAAACCTTGCGGCAGACGCGAACCGACCAACAGCAGACTGGAGATGAATTGCGAGGATGAAGACGAATCGATGGCCACAGATGAAAGCTGTGAGCCAGAAGGGCTAGAAGAGGAGTTCGAATCCGCATAATCCTGCTCATTTTCATCGCTTTCCCGGATTTCCTGCGACGTAATGGTGAACGGCAGGAATCCGGGCTTCCCTTCGTATTCGACATACGCTCCCAACTGCTCGAGACCGTCAAGCAACGGGTGCATCGGACGCGCGTAAGCCTGCTTGTCACCGTCGAAACGCACCGGGCCGTCGGCAAAGAGCGCCAGCCCCGGCACGAAGCGCATCACCGTTCCGGCCAGCCCGCAGAATACCGTGACATTGCCGTTGAATCGGCCGGAGGCGGGCGGCGTCACCGTCACGCGGGTTTCCTCGCCCTTATCGAATTCGACACCGACTCCGAGCGTCCGCAGTGCGCCGGCCATCAGTTCCGTGTCGCGCGAGCGCAGCATGCCCTCGATCGTGACCGGTCTGTGCCCGAGCGCGGCCAGAATCAGATACCGGTTCGACAACGACTTGCTGCCGGGGATGACCACGGTCGCGTCCAGCCTGCCTTCGGCGAGCGGAGCCGGCCACGGGTCGGGCAGCCCAGACGATTTGGATTTGGCGGGCAATGAGGAATCCACATGTTCATTTGGCTTATCGTTCTCGCAATGAGAAGGCCCGGCCGGGCTGTCATTGCGGCGATCATCACAGCTGCTGTCAAAGGCTTCAACGCTTGTCATAGTCGCGATTTTAGTGGAACTCCCCTACAGTTGCCTCCAAATATCCAAACGCGGCAAGCAACCTGACCCAAGTGAAAAACCCAATCATCTTCCGACTTTTACGGACAAGCAATACAGCAAAGCAAACCAACTTGGTCCAAGTGAAAAAATCAGTCATTCACAGACTGTCCTGACAGGCGTTGCAACGCGTCGAGCACATCCACCGCATTGCGTGCATGGTTGAAATCACTGGCATAGTTGTCGAACGTTTCCATGTGTTTGAAATCCGTGTTCTTGATGAGTTGAGCGCGAAGTTGCTGGTACTCATGGCCGTGCGGCCCGTTGGCGGCATCGCTCGGCGCTCCCAGAGCCTTCAGCCGGGCAACTATCTTCACATTTTTGTTCGCATTCGCCGACATTGTTGCGTACAGGTCATGGGTCTTGTTGTCCTTTGCCTTTTTCAAAGGCTTCAAAGCGGCCGAACAGGCGTCCACGTAACCGGAAAACTGGGTGTAATTGGCATCCAAAGACGGTTGCTCGGGCAGGTTCGCGCAAGACGATTTCGAATTCGAAACCGCAAGTATGGTGGTTGAGTACGCGGTAATCAGCGACTTGTCCTTGCGATAGCTTGACAGATAATCGTTGAATGCTTTATCATCCTTTTCCCCGTTGGCGTCCATCTGCTTGGCAAGTTCCTCGTTGGCCGTGTCCGCGGCTTTGATGACGGCGCCCAGATCGTCGAGGTCAACGGACTCCAGACTTCCCATGCCTTCGATGTTAAGCGCCTCAACGGTGGAGTCCAGCAGATTCCATTGCCGGGCGACGTTGCCCACAGCCTTCGCCGTCGCTTCCGGATTCCTGGCGTTATCGGCCTTACCTGGCCCTTTCAGGTACGCTTTGCGCGCCGTTGCGCCGGCTGCTGCGGACTTCTTCTGTGCGCTTTCGGTTTTGTGGGCGCGGTCGACGCACCACTTGAGATGAAACGCATTACGCTCGGCGAGCAGGTCACGGCCATACTGTTCCACGTGCTCCCTGATGCCGAACGACGGATCCGCGTCCGCTTCCAGATCATCCATCCGGTCAACCTGGGCCGTGATATCGTCTGCATCCTCATCGATCGGGACTATCTGCTTGGCGGCCTTATCGCTGGAATCCAAAGCAGCATTCACCGCAGCGACCAAGGACTTCATCGCGGCATCGCCGGAATCCGAGAGCGGCGCAACCGTGCTTCGGCACGAGGCCATCATCTTGTCGTACTTCGCCTTATCCTTGTCGCTTTCTGAAATACTCCCCCAATTGCCGCCACAGGTCTTGTACATTGTCGAAATGGCCGGCGCATGGTTGGCGTAATCGTCGAGCGGGGCCTTGTAAGCGGCATAGGCCTTGGCATAGCGATCGAGTTGCATTTTCACTTCCACAGTATCCATGCCGTCGAGCCCAGCAAACGTCGCGTTGTCGGCGTCGGTATCGGAAACAAGGGAGTTGAGCTTCGTCGTGTCCGCTTTGCCGACGTTCTTGCTACGAATCATATCCAGCACTTGCTTGTCGATCGCCGAACGATCGCCGCGAAGTCTGGAGACTTGATCGCCCACCTTGTCGACGATCGGCCGGCCGGGAGTGGACATTTCCTTCTTGATCATTGCAATCATCTGCTCGGCACGCTGGACCCTTCCCCTCATCCCGAAACCGATGGCAGAGGCCAGAACAATCACGATAATCACCACAACGGCGACAAGAATCTGAAGCTTGTCGATCTTTTTATCCATGTCGCTATTTTGTGGGGAAGGCTTGTTGAAGTGCGTATCTATTGGCGTGTTGTCGGATTCCATTACCCAACCGGACGTGGGTAAAGCGCCGGAAACATCAGTACTCGGCTTCCTATGGCTTGGTTCATAATCGCCTGCTGCGGTTTGAACAGTCAGACTAGTGCGATTGGCTTCATCGGCCCGTTCGGTTTCGAGAGTCCGCTTGGCTTCGAAAGTCTGTTCGGCTCGATCGGTTTCGCCGGTGTACTCGGCCTCACTACTATCAAATGGAAGCTGCGAGGCTCCTTCATCTATGGGCTGTTGCCGATCATCATTGCGTTTCATGTGATATCAAACCCTGTCATTCGCTCCGTTGTCTCTTATCTGAAATCATAGTCCGGCCCTAAGCCGCGGAAATCCGAATATCTCCAGCCGTACGACACGCCGAAGGTTGTTGACCCTGACATATTGTCAGGGCATAGCGTTTCTTTTGCGACCGCAAGCCGGCCACAGACGAGATACGAAGGAGGAACACAATGAGCGACACCAATACTGATAAAACGTCATGGGCATCGACCGAGCCAATCGGCCTGAGAGTCAGCGAAGTGGCGCAGATGTTCCACGTCAGCGTGCGTATGCTCCGGCATTGGGAAGACCTTGGTCTGCTCTCTCCGAGACGCGATGCCAGCGGTTATCGGGCTTACGTGCCGGGTGACCTGAATCGACTCCGTCGTCTGCTCGTCTACAAGGAGCTGGGCGTACCGGCCACGCGCATCGGGCGCCTGCTCGATGCCCCTGCGCCGCAAGTCGTCAAGGAGCTCAAAGCGGGACGAAACGACCTCGAGAAGAGATTGCACCATCTCCGCAAAATCCTTGACGAAACCGACCGGCTCATCGACATGGCAGAGAAAGGAACGACCATGACCAATACAGAAAACGCCAATCCCGACCTGAGGCAGAGCGAGGCCAAAAATCGTTGGGGCGACACCAAACAATGGATGGAATTCGCCGAACGCCAGACCACCACGGACGGGAAAACGAAGATGAAGCAAGAGCGACACATGCGCGAAGTCGAGACGAAACTGGCCGACGCCAAGCGCCGCGGCGTCAAGCCCGGCAGCGACGAGGCCAATGAACTCGCCGAACAACATCGTGCGTCGCTCTACCACTACGAGGTCACCCCGTCCATGCAGGTCTGCCTCGGCAGGATGTACGCCGCCGACCCGCGCTTCAAAAAGCACTACGACGACATCGAGCCCGGCCTAGCCCAGTGGCTCTGCGAAGTCATCGAGTCCAACGCCGCCACCCGAGGCGTCGACCTCGACAACGTGGCGTGGAAGTGACATTCGTCAACGAATTCGGTGGTTTCGCATTACAGCAGAACACGGAACCACCGATTTGTCTAGAGGCCGAAAGGAACCAACGTCAGATGGCGGATGTTACCTTCGTTTTCGATAGCTGTGGCGCCAAGCGTGCGGGCGACTTCGTCTACGGGCTGGGCTGGCGAATCGAGCAGGGCTCGCGTCAATAAGCCTCGGTAGTGCTTGGCCATGTGAGAGATTGTCTTGTTGCGCGAGTCGGCGATGCGGACGTCCCACCAATGGGCTCGCGCGTTTGACACGTCTGGTTGAGTGACTCGATAGAGTTCCGAACGCAGATCGACAGTAACGTCGGCAGTATCGTCACAGCCCCCTATTGAGGATTCTCGCGTTGCCGAATCGTCCACCGACCTGCCGTTCTTCGCCTGCGGTTTTGGAGCCTTGGTAAAACCGGCCTCCGGACTCCACCCCGCGAGCGCCTTGCGCCAGAACGTTTTCAACGGACCGATGCCGGGAAGCGAGACATTCATTGAAAGCCGATAAGAGGGTATCAAGTCCTCGCCCGTTGTCACACCGAACAAACCCGAGAAAATCAGCACACCATCACCTTGATGCAACTGTGCGGCCTCGTACAGCACGCCGGTATAGACCTCACGCGCTGCCGCGGTCGGGGCATTGAGAATATCACGCTGGGCAACGACCTCTCGCATCCCCTTGGCACCGACCTTCAATATTTCGCCGGCATCCTCGCGTTTCGACGTCTCGACCAACGCGCGCAGAACCTTTTCTCTGGCGTCATTGAGTTCGGAAAAGGACAAGCAGTCGAGATCGAACGCGCGCCCGGCAGCCGGTGCGGCCTTACCTTCGGATGGCGGTAAAAGAAGATGCATGATTCACCAGTCTAGCCAGTCGGCAGGCCGAAACGTCAAGAAACATGAATCCGACACATCTCCATAGGCGAATCCGCATGGCTGTACATATTAATCGGTATAAAATCCATGACACACGGCGTTGAAACGCCCTGCACAGGCAATGTAATTGCAGCAACCAAAGCGAAACGCCGTTCCTGGCTCTTGCGCTGAATGCATATTCATTTTTCACAGCATCACTCCACGAACTATTGCAAACAGCGAGTAGCCGAGCTGTCAAGTGCCAGATGGCCAAATGTAGAAAAGACCACAAAAGAGCACGAAACCCTTGTTTAAACCGGGCGGAATTGTTATCTTCTTCATACATCAAAATGACAGAAGGGATTTCAATGACTGTCACTCTCAATACCGCTTCCGGCCAACCGTGGGCCGACAACAACCATTCGCAGACCGCCGGTGTTCGCGGCCCTGTATTGCTGCAGGACTATCAGCTGGTCGAGAAGCTCGCGCACTTCAACCGCGAGCGCATCCCCGAGCGCGTGGTGCACGCCAAGGGCGCCGGCGCCTACGGCACCTTCAAGCTCACCCGCGACATGAGCGAATACACCAAGGCCGACGTCTTCAACGGCGCGGGCAAGGAGACCCCGATCTTCCTGCGCTTCTCGCAGGTGGCCGGCGAGCTCGGCTACCCCGACACCCTGCGCGACGTACGGGGCTTCGCGCTGCGCTTCTACACCCAGCAGGGCAACTACGACATCGTGGGCAACAACACCCCGACCTT
The DNA here is from genome assembly GCF_029395355.1 of Bifidobacterium sp. ESL0800. Lineage (NCBI taxonomy): Bacteria > Bacillati > Actinomycetota > Actinomycetes > Bifidobacteriales > Bifidobacteriaceae > Bifidobacterium > Bifidobacterium sp. ESL0800. The sequence goes on along the minus strand of NZ_CP113913.1, from coordinate 520,220 downwards.
CTTCATCCAGGACCCGCTGAAGTTCCCCGACTTCATCCACTCCCAGAAGCGCGACCCGCGCACCCACCTGCGCAACGCGACCCGCCAGTGGGACTTCTGGGCGCACTCCCCCGAGACCGTGCACCAGGTGACCTACCTGATGGGCGACCGCGGCAACCCGGCCAGCTACCGCACCATGAACGGCTACGGCAGCCACACCTTCAAGTGGGTGGCCGCCGACGGCACCGCCTTCTGGGTCAAGTACCACTTCATGAGCGAGCAGGGCGTGGTCAACATGAGCGAGGAAGCCGCGGTCAAGGCTTCCAGCGAAGACACCGACTACCTGCTGCACGAGCTGTTCGACGCCATCGAATCGAAGAACTACCCGTCCTGGAAGGTCTGCGTGCAGATCCTGCCCTACGAGGAAGGGCTGGATTATAAGCACGACATCTTCGACATCACCAAGGTCGTCTCGCACAAGGACTACCCGCTGATCGAAATCGGCGAGTTCACCCTGAACCGCAACCCCGACAACTACTTCGAGGACGTGGAGGAGGCCGCGTTCGCGCCGGCCAACTTCGTACCGGGCATCGAGCCCTCCCCCGACAAGATGCTGCAAGGCCGCATCTTCGCCTACAAGGACGCCGCACGCTACCGCCTCGGCGCCAACTACGAGCAGCTCAAGGTCAACCGACCCGTAGTCGAGACGCACAACTACGAGCGCGACGGCTTCATGAGCAACAACGCACAGGACGGTGCCGTCGACTACGAACCGAACAGCTACGACGGCCCGGCCGAGGACACCACCGCCCGCAATCATGGCGACCAACTGGAAGGCAAGACCGGCAACTACGCCGCCTACGAACCCGACAACTTCTCCGCCGCCGGCGACCTCTACCGCATCCTGAGCGAGGATGAGAAGCAGCGTCTGGTCGCCACCATCGCCGGAGGCCTCGGCCAGGTCGAGGGCGAGCACGCCCACGAGATACAGGTGCTCGAGACCCGCCAGCTCTACAAGGCCGACCCCGACTACGGCACCCGCGTGGCCGAAACGCTTGGTTTAGATATGGACGAGATCAAAAAGTAATCTCTTTTTAATAAGGTGATCTACACCTAGAAACAATGAAGAGGAAATCCTTCCTGTGTGGGGATTTCCTCTTCATTGTTTTTGAACGGTTCTAACTGGTCTTCAATGGTAGAAGCCGGTCAGTCATCGCATACGGCAGGTAGTAGCTCACAAGTACATGTCCGCGAGGTACTTGTAGGTGTTCTTTCGCGCCTCAAGGCTGTAGACCGGGACATGAACCATCAGCTCATCGATGTGGAACGCCGCAATCTCCTCGTCGAGGATGTCCTTGACCTGCTGCTTGGTGCCTTTGATCAAAATCCTGTTGTCATAAGCGTGCTTCAAGCGGGCTTCGTCAGCCTCAGTGTAGACATACGATTCCGCACGGTCCGGCGATACCAATGTGGCCTGTGGTTGGCCCAAGGTGAGATAGGACAGCTCGAACGACTTCTCGTGTCGATGCAGCTCCTCCTCAGTTTCGCAGATCAGCACGCGATAATCCATGCTGACGATGGGATGGTCGAAGAAGACACTCGGCTTGAAGGAATCACGATATGCCCTGAACACCGCGGGCGAAATGCCGGGATTGTAGCCGAACCATTTTACGAAGCTATAGCCCAGGCCCAACTCGGCGGCCTTCATCGCCGACTGTCCACTCGAACCGAGCATCCACGGCTGCGGGATGTCTTCGTCTGTATCAGGCGCGGCGAAAACGTTGCGATAGAGCGGGCTAGCATCAGCGGCCTGACCATCGGTAAGCAGCGCCAGAATGTCGTTGATCTTGCCGTACATCTGCGGGTCACGATCAAGCATCGGCCGTCCTTCGGACAAGGCCATGATTTCCGCAGGGCCGCCGCCCGGGGCACGTCCCAGACCCAAGTCAATCCGTCCCGGTGCAATCGCCTCGAGCGTCTTAAAGGTCTCCGCAATCTTCAACGGGGAATAATGCATGATCATGGTGCCGCCTGTACCAAGGCGCATCGTCTTCGTGGCGGCCGCGTAATAGGCCACCAGCAGCTCGGGCGCAATGCTCGCGCTGGCCGGGAAGCCATGATGCTCGGAGAACCAGTAACGGCTATATCCGAGACTTTCGGCATATTGCACGAGTCCCCTGGTTTTTTGCACGTTCTCTTTCGGCGTCTCGCCGGTGTTGAGCATCAACAAATCATGAACTGCTAATTTCATGGTTGCTCTCCTATCCTTATCCGTATCCCGGTATTTTCTTCTCGTCGCGCTTCTCGGCGTTCCTCTTGCGTAATCCGTGGCCGAGCTGGCCGGATCGCTCTGGAATGTATCGTCAACGCTACAGCAATGCCGTTCAGGAAATCAACGATTTCCGCTTTGGCCCGAAACGCTTTGATTTTCGAATTGTGTTTTTATTGAAAAACGATATGCCTTTTATTGAAAAACGATATGAACCGCTTATGATAAGTAACCAACGGATAGCCTGCGCGACAAAGGAGACTGAGATGAGAGCCCAAGAACACACAAACACTTGCGGCGGCAAAATTCGGCAAGACACATCCGACACCGAACCCTACAAGCGCAAGGCGCATATGTCGCACCACACGCTGGCGGTTCTGCTCGAAGCCACGGACGTCTTCGCGGTCGTGATATGCCTGGCCATCGTGCTGCTCGTGCTTCCCGCAGCCGAAAGGGTCGGCGACCTCAGGCAGGGCTCCGCTCTGTTCGCCACAACCGGCATGCTGCCTTTGGCCGTGGTGGCGGTATACGCATGGCGACTTTTTGTGGCAATCGGACGCGAAGAGACCTTCACCAACAGCAACGTCCGCAATCTGCGTACGATTGGCGGGGCTTTCGGCGTCTCGGCAGCAATCTGGATCATCGAGCTGGTCGCAGCCGCCTTTGGGCTGACCAACACACGCGGGCGAACCATACTGGGCACGGGCGTGGCCTTCGTCTTCTGCACAGTGCTTGCCGTGGTATCCGTGGCACTCGCCTCATTAACCGCCGCCGCGACCGAACTCAAAGACGAAAACGACCTGGTGATCTGACATGGGACGCATCACGGTAACCCTCGACGACATCCTCGCCGACCGGCGCATGACACTGACCGAACTCTCGCAACGCGTGGGCGTGACGGTGGCGAACCTCTCGATCCTCAAAACCGGCAAGGCCCGTGCAGTGCGCTTCACCACGCTGGCCGCCATCTGCCAGGAACTGGACTGCCAGCCCGCCGATTTGCTGCACTACGAACCGGAGGGATAGCTCCATAACCCTTACTTCAGTTCGCCACAACGCAGTGGCCCGACAACAACAGTCAACCATACGATTTTGAAAAGGAAACCACCATGTCTAAGGACAACTATACCCAAAAACGGCCTGTAACGAACGAAACCAAGCACAAAACAGGATCTACCACGAATCCCTACACAGAACCTTCCGTTTCTCCATCCGAAGCCATTGCCCAGAACGAAGTCAGCGACGCAACCTCTGCGAGCGCCGATGCCGGAACCATCGACACAAGCACAGCAAAGAACACGACCAATACAGCGAATGCAAGTTCCAACGCGGTGAGTGCGACGGTTCCGCCTGCCCCGCTGACCAAGGCCGACAAAGCCTCGCTAATCTGCGCAATCGCACTCTCGCTGCTTTGGTGCATTTGCGTTTCGCCTCTGCGTCTTTCAGGATATTTCGCAATCGCGGGAGGTGTGGCATTGAGCGTCTGCCTGTTGACATTCCTCGGTTGCGCCTGGTTTTTAAGACGAAAACAGGAACCGCAGAACCCGAAAAAGCCCCCTGAATCGCAAGACACCGAGCAGGCAAAACCGGTGAAACAGCAGCATCCGCACATGTCAAAACTGTCACTCGCCCTGCTTGTCTGCACTGTGGCGCTTATGCTCGTACCCGCGTTCTCTCAAGCCATCTGGCTCCGCGCACTCAATGCTTGCGCCTTGGCCATAACGCTGCCCCTGACTGTTCTGTCGCTGAGCGGCGAAAACGATGACGAACTGTTCCGCATGCGCGGGGTCTTGCATGGGCTCGGCACATTCATCACCGAACAGTTCCGTCATTGGTCCGTTTTGGGACGCGTCGCCTCATCGTGGGTAAAAGGGCGCGGACACGCGGTCGGCAGTATCATCATGGGTGCGGTGTGCGCGATCCTGATACTGTCCATCGTGGTTCCTGCACTATCCTCCGCTGACGGCAATTTCGCATGGATCGTCAACCGTCTTTTTGATAATGCCATCGACATCGATTTCGGTTCTCGCCTCCTGGATGCCATTCGTTTCATAGTGATCATCCCACTCGCTTTTTCCTTGCTCTTCGGCCTGCGTTACCCGCATCATAAAGCCGATTTCCGCACAAGTATCTCCCATCATCATGCCTCGACCGCTACGCTCAACACGATGCTTGCCATGCTCGACGCGGTGTATCTGGTATTTGCGATCATTCAATCGACATATCTGTTCGGCGGCGTGGACACGCTGAAACGCTTCGGAGGCTACGCAGCCTACGCCCGCGCGGGATTCTTCCAGCTTGTCGGTGTCACAGCCATCAACCTCATCATCGTGATGGCCTGCCTCTACCTGCACAAGCACGGAAAACGTGCGAAGTCCCTGCTGACGCTCGAACTCGTGCTGGTCGCCTCCACGACGGTGATGTTGGTCTCGGCCGTCTGGCGTATGAGTCTGTACGTCAATAAATACGGCCTGACGCGCCTACGCCTGCTGACATACTGGGGTATGGTCGCCATCGCGTTCCTGCTCGTGGCCACGGTGTGGAAACTGCTAAGCCCGACGTTTGAACTGTTCCGTGTCGCATTTTTCGGTACGCTCGCACTGTGGCTTGTTTTTGCTTTCATTCAGCCCGACACCATCATCGCCAACGTCGATGTGGACGGCTACTTGAACGGCAATATCGAAGTAGTCGATACGGATTATCTCGGTCAGCTCCCCTCGTCGGCCATCGGCCCGCTCAACCGCTTGAAGGCTCAAGCTCCGACCGAATCGACAAGAGACGCCGCCGCGGACGCAATCCACGAAATCGAGATAAACACCAGCGAAACACAGTGGCCGGTATGGGGAATCTAGGAGGGATGATCGAGCGCCCCATCCTTCCCTATTGCTATTAATCATTACCTGTCAGACAGCACTTTCCAATCGCTGCCTGACAGGTATCATTTATACTGGGTTTGAAACAGTTGAATCGATGAGGAAAAAGACGAAAACAGGAAAGCAGATAACCGATGACCGCCAATGATGACGTGATAAAAGCGCAAAATTCCGCACCGACGGACGCACAGGAAATCGAGGACAACCGCGAGAACTGGAACGATCGCGCCGAAGTGCATTTCAACGGAGGCTACGGCGACATCGACGCGCTGATCAATGGCTCGCCGCTGGCGAATCCGGTCGTCAGACGTGATTACGAAGTGCTCAAACCCTATCTGCCGAACCATTCGGTTCAGGGCCAGCGGCTGCTGCATCTGCAGTGCCATATCGGCACCGACACCGTCTGCTGGGCCAGACTCGGCGCGAAGGACGTCTGCGGACTGGACTTCTCCTCGTCCTCGTTGCGTTACGCGCGGCAAATTGCGCAGCGAGCAGGAGCTGCCATCACCTACGTCGAGGCCGACGCACGCAAGGCGGTCGAAGTGCTGCCCGGCAAGCAATACGACGTCATCGTCACCAGCGTGGGAACGGTGACCTGGCTGCCGTCGTTGGAAGGCTGGGCGCAATCCATCGCCGCGCTTCTGGCGCCAAATGGATTTTTCATGATCCGCGACAACCATCCGTTGCTCTTTGCGCTCGGCGAGGACGGGCTAAGCATCGGCAACAGCTATTTCCCGGGTACCGAAGACTCCTACGACACCGAAAACACCTATACCATGGCCCCACAAACGGAGAATTCCGATGACGCGAATTCGAAAAATACTGTCGGCAGCAAAAGCAATGCTTCACCAAAGCCGAAAATCACCCATACCCACAACCACAACTGGGCCCACGACTTCGACGAGATGACAAGAGTCCTGATCGACGCGGGACTGCGCATCGAGCGCATCGGCGAATATGACGTTTCCGATTGGCAGTCCTTGCCGATGCTCGAATATGACGAGCAGGACGAATCATGGCATATGCCCGAAGGCTATCCACGTATTCCTCTGACGTTCTCGATTGTGGCGCGAAAAGTCTGAATCCCGCGGGAAGCCCACAAGTTGGTGATATCTGGAATTTTGCGCAAATAGATTTTGGGATTCGACAGGGAAGCATGGCTCTTATCAAATCTTAAAAAACCAAAGTGCGCAAACTACCTACCGGACACCACCGGTTCTTCGGTCGTATGAAGACTGTGGCCGTCTACTCCGAGTACTGGGAACGACTCCCTGCGAGTAGGTCATCGAAAGACTGGCAAATACATCGGCTGGTACAACGGCAAACGCATCAAGGCCAGCCTCGGCTACAGGAACCCGGACCAGCACCTCCGGGCTCTCTGCCTCATGGCATAACCAGACAACGAAAACAGGAAAAGCATCTCCAGCTTTTCGTCCGCACCCTCTTATCCTTCTAAGGTTCTATAGACTTAAAAGATATTCTAATTGAGAAGCTTTCTTACGGTCTTTAGCTTCATTCTTATGCTTTATCTTTTGCAGAGAATGCGAAAAAGCAAGTAGTCTACTACCTAAATATGTTTCTTCAAACAGTGAACGTAATTTTCCATTGCGCAGTAAAAGCTTTGCAGTGAATCTTGCAGTAGTTTTGAATCTTATTGACTTCTGAATTGGGTACAAGCGCTTGAGATAAAGGGCAAATTGTTCCAGAGCATTCCTTTGAAGCTCTATATCTTTTTTAGACCTTGTCTCATGTTCATTCCAACGGTATGAAAAGCAGTAGTCAAACAAGAAGCTGCTTTTAGCATTTTCAGATAATAAACTTTTAAGTCCCACCTGGAGACGATATACGCGAATATGTTCGTTCGGGAAAATAACACGAAAAACTTTCCCGTCGAGAACTTGGTCAATATAACAGCAGTATAAATCCTTATACTGTTTACTACTCTTTTCTACAGATTCCAAGATAGGGGTCAACACATCTGTTTCAAAACGTGCAGGATTCATTTCTCTTACCATCGGCAAGACGGAATCTGCACTTCTTCGCGAATACTCTGAAATTAGGAATTGTCCTGCTTTTTGGAGATCACTATCAGTCAGTTGAAGGAGGAAGTACGAGGTAAAATATTCTTGGAATGAACGGTGTGTAAATGTATATTGTCCGCCGTCTTCACAAATGAGACATACCGCTTTAATCAAGTCTTCGATAAAGCTACTTGGCTTAAACCCATATTCTTTACCAATCTCTTTCAACTTTGCGCTCATTTCGTCATACGTAAAAGTGAATTCGCCTTCCAAATAAGTCTTATAACAGAATTTTGCGAATGCATTCTTAAATTCATCCATCGATAGTTTGGTACGCATCTGTCGTTTATAGCCACTTTTAGTAGCATCGTGCTTTTGAAAGAGCGTTTCAAAAGCACGATTATAAAAAATGTGAATCTTATCAGGAATTTCAGCATAACTCTCATAGGTCAGCAACATTATCGTAAGCAGCAAAGGATTAGATGCAAAAGATTCATGCTTGTGATAAAGACTAGCGTCGAGAGCCTTTGCAAACCTTTTCTTTACACCAGAATCGTAATCGAGTTTATTAATAAGACTGACTGCTTGGACTTTGTTAAGTGGACTTAAATCAATCACTTCAAATTCCTCAAACTCTTGAAAATCACTGATTTTCCGACTTGATAATATCAAAGGCGTATCGGGATATTCATCAGCCAAATCACGAAGTTGACGCACAAATTCACGTGCAAGTGACTCCGGCAACTCATCAAAGCCATCAAGAAGTATTGCCAAACAGCTTTTTGACAATGCATATTTCAAGTTTTGTTGCGTTAAGGTGCAACCAAAATGATCAAAAGAAAGCCGGATTTGTTCTTTTAGAGTAGTCGGATTTGAAATATTGTCTCTTAATTCAATAAACACCGGGACATATTCTTTTTCCTCTATTGCACTCAGCAACAGATGTTTCATCATCGTACTTTTGCCAATCCCAGCAGTACCTTCAATAAGGATATGCTTTGATATCTTAATGACAGAATCAAATGAAGCCGAGTTGATGCTCTCATGTTGAGAATTACGATAATAAAGATCGGGACATTCAAAGAAAGATTCTAACGGTTCTGGAGATTGATATAACAAGGTTTTCATTTTACCGTAACGATTTGCTATTCTTTTAATATAGTCATTGAAGTACTTTTTATTGCCAATCTTCCATTCATCCCATCTCTCCTTCCCGAACTTCCAAAGCTGTTGTACAGCACTTTCTCCTAAATTCTCTGCCTCTTTCGTGGCCACAGCTTCGACATCAATAGGCATAGTCTTCATTGACGCTCTCCTTAAGCACTCTTCTATAATATATTTCAATTATATAACTTTTTACTATGCTTCCTCTAAACCAGAGTACTATTTAGCAAGTAGTTTCTTTCCGGATTAATGAAGCTTGTCGGGTTTAGGCCAGAATGTGGTGCTTAAGATCGGGGTTTGGCCTTGTGGGAGTAAGCGTTTCGTTCTGTTCTTTTTTCCCGGGATAAAAGCGGTGGGCTTCACGGGTGATTCTTGTCTGTATGAGGGCGAGGTCGAGGCAGGCGAAACGGTGCCCGCGTTGCGGCGGGCGGATGAAGAGGAACGGGCGCACCGCGGCCGGCACGCAGCGGTGGAAATGCCCCGAATGCAACGCGGGCACGACGGCCCCCAACCACAGGCAGGCGATGCTCCGCCAGCTGGACTCGTTCGTCGCCCGGCTGCTGGGCGGCCATACCCTTGCCGAGGAGGGGCGCTCGTTCCGGCGCGACCGGCGATGGTGCTGGGAGGTCGACCCCGTCATCCCCATGACCACGCGGGGATCCCATGTTTTGGAGACGGACGGCACGTATGTCAACGGCCGCTGCCTGCTGGTGCTCATGGACGGGGAGACCGGTCTGGTCGTGCGGATCCGCTGGTGCGCCCACGAGTCCATCGCCGAGTACCGGGACCTGTTCCATGGGGTGCCCGCGCCCGACGTTCTGGTCAGCGACGGGATGCGCGGCATGACCGCCGCCGCGAATGCGGAGTGGCCCGCCACCCGGTTGCAGCGCTGCCTGGTGCACGTGCACCTCGACACGAACCGAGACCTCACGCACAGGCCCAAGACGCAGGCCGCCAGGGAGCTGCAGAAGCTCTCGTCGAGGCTGTTCAAGGTCAGCGACGCCGAAGGCGCGGCCCGTTGGGGCGAGGGGCTCAACGCGTGGTACGAGCGGTGGAAGGCCATGGTCAATGAACGCACCACGGCGAAGGACGACCCGGCCCGCGCGGCGGGAAGGAAGTGGTGGTGGACCCACGAGCGGCTCCGCCGCTGCTACAAGAGGCTCGAACGCCTGTTCCGCGACGGGAGCCTGTTCGCCTACACCGACCCCGCCCTGGCCGCCGGGGGCGGGGTGCCCCGCGACACCAACGGGCTCGAGGGCGGGATCAACAGCCCGATCAAGCGGATGCTCGACGACCACCGCGGCATGCCCTGCGGGCACATGATGCGCGCCTGCGAATGGAAATGCTACACGAGAAGCCCACACCCCGACACCGGCGCCCTGCTCGACACCTACCTCGAAAACAGGAGGCGCAAGGCCGAAAGGGCCAGGAAGGAGACGGCCAAGGAACAGGCGAGGACGGGCGACGAACCCGTCATAGGCACCGGCATCGACTGGAACGAGTTCCACACCGCCACCCGATACCCCGACGCCACCGACTAGAAAGCCAACCCTAAAACACCACGAAATGGCCTATAACCCACCTTGTCAAGTTCAATCATTTTATAGGCGTTAAAACGTCTAAATAGAACTCGGACTCAGAAGCACCGTCACAGAATAAATATACTGGACAATATCAGATTACTTTATCGGCTTTCTACTTCATTAAAGTTGGACAAACAATTTTCAGCGAATACTAACGCATGACGAAGTATTGCTACTCCTCTTTTAACGAATTGCCGGACCGTCCGCCCTACTTAATCGGATGGTAGCCCGACAATTGTCCCTACCCACTTTTTTATTCTATTTCAGAAAATTTTATACCTTTAAGTAACCTCATAACAAAGCTTCTAAATAATCAGATCGGTATCCCTTAATCCAAGTAGTCTAATCAGTCTGTTTGTATCTGTCTTAGTTATAACGCAAGTTGAATATCCATCCGAAGTCGGAGAAATCGCCTCTTTCCAACTGCCACATATGTTAGACCAGCACTAAATAATCATACACAGAAATCCGAGAACCGTTCTGTCAAGAATAACAATATTGTCCTTCACGCCAACTCCTCATCACACGTTGATATATATAATCAGAAAACTATCGTGTTTTTGGAACCAAACAATATCCGACAATTTAGTACACCAGTTTTTCAAAGCCAAAAGTCGGGATGACAGGATTTGAACCTGCGACATCCTGCTCCCAAAGCAGGCGCGCTACCAAACTGCGCTACATCCCGATGTGCCCACAAAAACAAGCACAACAAATAAGTATAGCGCAACCCCGGCCATGCGACTCGCTAAGATAGGCAAGAGCGTCTGGATCAGGCGAATCTCGAACACAGAAGGTAATTTCAATGGGACTGCATCAGCGAACGGAGACCTCGGGGCTCGTCTCCTTCATCATCTGCGCCATCGCGGGAGCGGGCGTCATGGAACTATGCGTCTCGCTGCTACCGGCTGCATGGATGATCAGCCGCCGCCAGTTCGTCATCGCCTCCATCATCATCGCCGCGTGCGGCACGATCTCCTTCATCTTCGGCTATGCCCGGCGTTCCAGCTCGCTCAACACCCACAACCGCCTGATAGAAATCCTGCGCCGCCTGGTCGAGATCCTGGCACTGGCGACGGTCTACGCCTCCACGCTGTTTCTCGCCTCGTTCGCCCTCTTAAGCATGGCCGGCACCCTGATGGGCACGATGTTCCTCGAATACATCGTCGCGATCTGCGCCGGTTTTTCAGGCGTCGCCGGTTATGTCACCTTCGTGCAGGCCGAGCTGATGGACGCCAAAACACTGGCCGGCCTGCTGCCGCTTTTCGTCGTGGCCGGCGTCAGCGTCGCAGGGCTCACGACCGACGACCCGAACTGGTACACCAACAATTTCTCCCAGCTCGGCGACCGCACCACCTTCGCCGCCCGCATGTTCAACTCGACGCTGATCCTCGCCGGCATCTGCATCATCATCGTCAGCTACTTCGCCATCTCCGAGCTCGTGACCTCCTACCGCCAGCGCCGCGAATGGCACCAAGAACAGGGTCCGTTGCGTTCCAGCCGCATCAAGCACTACAAAGCGCGTCTGATCTGCCTTTCGGCAATGCTCGCCTTCTCCGGCCTCGCTTTCATCGGCATCGGCACGTTCCGCTATACGCCGCATCCCATTCTGCACAACGTCTTCGCCCGCGGCATTGTCTGCGTGATGGGCCTGCTGCTGCTCGCGCTCCCCTGGCTCGCCCCACAGCTTTCCGTGGCCATCTACGCGGCCGGTTACCTCGCCATTGCCGTCTGCGGCGTCGTGCTCGTGCAATGGCTGAACGGCGCCAACACGATGACCAACGTCGAAGCGTTGGCCGGTCTCGTCTTCCTCGGCTGGTTCATTATGTTCTCACGTCAGATCGCCGCCATCGAAGCCGATCGTATCGCCGAACAAGTGCTGCGTATCGATCAGGAAGAGACTGCTGCGGACTCGACCACAGCCACGGCCGCAGCCAACATCGCCGCCACCATCCCATCCTCAGTCGACAAGAACCACCGCATGCATTCGCGCATTGCGGCGACGCAGTAAACGCCGTCGAATTCGACTTTGGAAATGATTATAGAATTGCACTACATCTGAATTTCAGAGTATCGCTGCATAAATTCCAGTGCGAATAATCAGCAGATGAAACGCGCTCTGCTTCCTGAACCGCATATAATACGTTCTTTTTTAAAAAGACACATCTTCTACCGTAAAAGAAAAATCGACAATAAAAGGTGAGCTCGCCTATTCTTTCGTTGTCAATTGCTCACGCAACCGGCGAATCTCCTCGTGTTGAATGGCGATGGTGGAATCCGCGGCCTGAATGCCGATCCCAGTCAGCTCCTCCCACGTCACCCAAGCGGACTGCACGTGCTCGTCCTTGTCGAAATGACGCGGCTTCTGCTTCCACGCCGAGAGATGAAGCACGAAAATATGCGCGAGTTCATTGGTCATACCGCCGGAAGAATAAAAATTGCCGACGTGTTCGATACGCACCGATTGTCTGTTTTTCGGCGTGACCCCGGTTTCCTCCTGCAGTTCGCGTAAGGCCGAGGTTTCAGGCTCTTCACCCTCCTCCATCAGCCCCGCCGGGAAACCGTAAGCGAACTTGTTGGGCCCGACACGATACTCGCGTTCCAGCAAATATCGGTCCGTCAGCTCGTCGTGAACCAGCATCACCACGGCCTGCGGATGGACCAGAATCTGGCGACGCACCGTTACTTTCCCGCCGTCGGTACCAGCGAGCGCCAGCTTTCGATCATCGATATGGAAAATCGCCCCGCGATAGACGGTTTCGCTTGAAAGCATCCGCACCGGCGTTTCCATATCGACACCGTCACTCGAGGCCTGCAAACGCCTGCTGACCTCTTCCTGGATACGTTCCGTCCGTGTTGATTCTGCTGATTCTGCTGATTCTGTTGAGCCCATCATTCACCTTCCCGTCCGAGCACCAGCTGCCACGGGTCGGTGACGATGCCGACGCGCTGCGCTTCGGGACGGAAACCGGTGGCCTGCTCCACCCCGTCGGCGATATCGTCAAGCGCATACCTGAACCACATCGACTCGATGGCCGAATGCGGAGTGTTAATCAAAGCCGGCCGCATGGTCGCTCGCGCGCCCGTCTCGCCGTTCTGCCGCCGCAGACTCGCCTCGTACCACGCCTGCTGCAACGCGTCAGTGGCCGGGTGGTGGCGCAGGTCGCTGGTCACGTAGACATCGGCACCGCTGGCCCGGACCTCGTCGAAATCGGAATCCCCCGATCCGGGCAGCACGGCGATTTTTCGGACTTCGGCATCGAGATCGCCGGCGACCTGAATGCCATAATTCGTCTTCGGCACCTCATCGGCCACACGCTGGGCAAATGTCCGCAGCGTCATCGGTTGCGCAAGCGTTCCGACACGTCCCAGCCCTACGGCATGGCCGTGTTCCTCACCTGCCGGCACCAGCGGCACCTGGTCTTGCAAACCGAATGCATCCGCGGCGGCCTGCGCGACCCCACGATAGGCGACGTCGGCGTTGGTGTGTCCGACCCACAACCCGCAGTGCGCCCGGTAGAGCTTGCCGGCGATGGCTCCATGGACGCCAAGCCCGGAGACCTCGTGCACCGCACGGAAGAAGAGCGGATGATGGCAGATAAGCAGGTCAGCGCCCATCGCGAGCGCCTTGTCGACCACGGCCATGGTCGGGTCAGCGGCGAAGACGATCGTGCCGACGGTATCGTTCAGATCGCCGACGATCAGCCCTGGATGGTCCCAATCCTCGGCGTACTTGAGCGGATACAGAGTCTCCAATACCTTGACGACTTCGGCAAGTCTTGGCTTTTCCTGATCTGACATATTTCCTCCGAACTATTCGCCATCCATTCCAATGGATATCGGTGCTTGACAACACCACCGAAACCGACATCATTACGCAGCGCTTTATCGCGTTTCCGGCCGATAAACGAAAGATGGCTCCATTGCTTACCACAATAGAGCCATCGTCGAACACTTCCCAGTTGGCAGGCAGCCCGGAGAAAATCCCGATTACGGCCAATCCGTACGCTCACCTACCAGCGACAAGCAGCATCAGCGATTTCCACTGGCCATCAGTGCGCAGCGGCCTGCCAGTCGGAGCCGATGCCGATCGACACGTCCAGCGGCACGGCCAGATCGACGGCGTGTTCCATGGCGTCGCGCACCAACTCACTGACCTGCTCGCTCTCCCCCGGCGCGACCTCAAGTACGAGTTCGTCGTGGATCTGCAGGATGACACGGCTCTTGACACCTGATTCTCGCAACGCGTGGTCGGCCCGAATCATCGCAATCTTCATGATGTCGGCCGCCGAACCTTGAATCGGCGCGTTGAGCGCACCACGTTCGGCGGCGTCACGCACCTGCCTGCGCGAGGACTTGAGCCCCGGGAAGTAACGGCGGCGCCCGAACATCGTCTCGGTGTAACCCTTCTGACGCGCGGTGGCGACCAGCGACTCGAGATAGTCGTGGACTTTGCCGAAAGTGGCAAAATACTTGTTTTTCAGCACGTCGGCTTCGGCGGGGCTGATCTTCAACTGCTGCGAAAGCCCATAGGTGCTGAGCCCATAAGCCAACCCGTAGCTCATCGCCTTGACGTGGCTGCGCTGGTCGGAGCTGATTTCATCCATCGGAATGTCATACACTAGACTGGCCACATACCGGTGGAAATCCGCACCCGACTTGAACGCCTCGATCAGCGATTCGTCGCCGGAAAGGTCGGCCATGATGCGCAGCTCTACCTGCGAGTAATCGCAACTCAGCAACGACTCGAAGCCCTCGCCCGGCACGAACGCGGAGCGAATCTCACGGCCTGTGGCGTTGCGGTTGGGGATGTTCTGCAGGTTCGGATCGACCGAGCTCAGGCGCCCGGTGGCCGCGACGGTCTGCTCGAAAGTCGTGTGGATACGTCCGTCTCGCGCGTTGACGGCTTCCAACAACGTCTGCGCAATCTGCTTCAACTTATTGGTCTCGCGATGACGAAGCAGGGCTCCGAGGAAGTTGCTGGCCTTCTCGTCCTCGGCGTATTTGACATACAGGTTCTGCAAGGTGGCTGCGTTGGTGGTGTACGAGCCGGATTTGGTTTTTCTTGAAGGCTTGAGTCCCATTTCGTCGAACAGCACCGTCTGCAGCTGCTTCGGACTTTGCAGGTTGAGCTCGTGGCCGGCGGCCTCAAAGGCGATCTGCTGGGCCTGGTCGGCATCGGCCGTGAAGCCGTCGAGCAGCTCGTGTAAACGTCCCAGATCCACCTTCGCGCCGGCGTCCTCGATGTCGTAAAGCACCTGTGAGACCGGCAATTCGATGGAACGCAGCAGACCGAACTGCTTGCGCTGGTCGATCGGGGTCTTCAGGAAATCGGCGAGCGCCCGCACGATGGCGGCGTCCTTGACGGCTTCCTGCTGGGCTTCCTTTGATTCCTCAGCATTCGAAGCAGCGTCGTCGTCCTCACCGAAATCAAGCTCTCCCTGCGCCTTCTTCGGCTTGCTCTCCGGGATTTCCAGCTTGAGGAAATGTTCCGCTGCCTTTGCAAGGGTGTCGGCGTGGAAATCGGGATGGACCAGATATCCGGCCAGTTTGGTGTCGAACAGCGGACGGGCAAGCGCAATACCGACGGACGCCAGCAGATGCAGGTGCTCCTTGTAGCCATGCACCACCATGGAGCGGTGATAGGCGCCCAGCAGTGTCTGCAGCTCGTCGCGCATGACATCATCGATCGCCGACGCCGCAATCACAGCCGCCTCATCGCCGACGAGCATGACAACGGTTTCAAGCCTGGCATTCCCCGGTTTCGAACGGCCTGCGGCATAGAGCACCCACGAATGGCCCACCTGCTCGGAGCATTTCATGTCGTGATCGACCAGCTCAGGCCCTTTGGCACCTTCGATGATGGCCTGTTCATCCGACCGCTCGTCGCTGTCAGACTTGGAAGAGCCGGCTTCTGCCGGACCATCGGCCTCGCTTGATTTACCCGTATTGCCAGCGTTATCAGCCTTATCGGCACCAGCTGCTTTACCGGCTTTCGCCGTTGCCGCATCGCCCTCTGCTCCGAAAACTTCCAATACATGATCCGAAATACCAGATATATCCGCGACGAACTCCGGACCCATGTTCTTGTTGATCCAGTCGCCCAATTCGCCGGCATCGGCGATCTCGGTAATGTTCGGCTCTTTGATGCTCAGCTGGTCGTCCTCAGCCGGCGTGGAATCCTCGGTCACGTTAGCGACGTCAGGCATGACCCCGCCGTTGAAGGATTTGACCAGTCGGTTCTTGGACCGATTGCTGAACTGAAGCTTGGCGAAAATGGCGTTGACCTTGTCAATGTCCATACCGCCGAGGGTGAAGTCGTCGATGGAGGCGCCGAGGTCCATGTCGCGCAGCACGGCATTGACACGACGGTTGAGTTTGACCTGTTCGATATTGTCGCGCAGCGCCTGCCCTTTCTTGCCTGGCAGTTCGTCGGCGTGCTCGATGATCCCCTCGAGCCCGCCGTACTGGTTGATCCATTTGGCCGCGTAGCCGTCGCCGACGCCCGGAACTCCGGGGATGTTGTCGGCGGTCTCGCCGCGCATGGCCGCCAGGTCCGGGTATTGCTGCGGGGTGACCTTGTACTTGTCGACGATGGCCTGCGGGGTCATGTGCTTCAGATCTTTGAAATGGTGGCCTGGGTAAAGCACGGTGATATCGTCATCGATCAACTGGAATGCGTCCCGGTCGCCGGAGAGCACCAAGGTCTTGTATCCGGCGTCCTCGCCCATCGAGGCCATAGTGCCGATGATGTCGTCGCCTTCGTAGCCCTTCTTTTCCACATAACGCACGCCCAACGCCTTCAGGAGGTCTTGAATGATCGGCAGCTGGCTCAACAACTCCTCCGGTGCGGCGTCTCTCGTGCCTTTGTATTGCGGCAACATCTTATTGCGGAACGTGCCGCCGGCCATGTCGAAAGCGACGGCGAGATGATCGGGTTTCTCGTTATCGAGCACCTGCGCGAGCATGGTCGAGAAGCCCCAGACAGCGTTGGTCGGCTGGCCGGTGGAAGTGGTGAAGCTTTCGACAGGCAGTGCGAAATAGGCGCGGAACGCGAGGGAATGGCCATCCACCACCAATAGCGTGCCTTTGGTCTTCGAGGCCGTTGCTGCTGTCGGGACTGCCTTGGTTTCCGTATCGCCTTTGGTTTTCGAGACCTCTTTCGTTTTCGTGTCATCACCCGTTTTCGAGGTATCGTTTGATGCTGTGGTGTTGCCGGCCTTTTCGGTATCGTCGCTATCGCTCATAAGATCGTCATTCCTTGCAAATTCGTTTCGTACGCCGTGTTCTATCCACTATACAAATATCGCCTGCCGATTCATAGGCGAATCGACAGGCGACTTCATAAGATTTTGCCTTAAGCTCAGCGTTGCTTGGGTTCCGGCTTCGGATCGCCGTACTTGGCGATGATGGCCATGGCCAAGCGCTTCTTGGGGATGCGCTGATCCATAGAGGTCTTCTGGATCCAGCGGAAGGCGCCCTGCTCGGAGAAGTCGGCCTTGTCCATCAGCAGGCCCTTGGCGCGGTCGACGAGCTTGCGCTCTTCAAGCGTATCCTCGGCCTTCTTGAGCTTTTCTTCGGCTTCCTTGAGCTGGGACTCGGTCTCCTTGAGCTTGCCTTCGTTCGCTTCGACGGTATCGAGCAGATCGTTGATCTCGGCGAAACGGCCCATGGCCACTTCCAGCGCGGGGAGCAGCTTGGACTCTTCGTACGGCTTGGTGACGTAGGCCATGGCACCGGCACCGGTGGCCTGCTTGACCAGATCGGGCTGGGAATAGGCCGTCAGCATGACAACAGGCGCGATGTTCTCGTCGCAGATGGTGCCGGCGGCGGTGATGCCGTCCATGCGAGGCATCTTGACGTCCATGCATACCACATCCGGATGGAACTTGCGGGTAAGTTCGACAGCTTCCTCGCCATTGGCGGCTTCACCGACGACCTTGTAGCCGTTGTCTTCGAGCATGGCGACCAAATCCATACGGTTCACGGATTCGTCTTCGGCCACAACGACGGTGCGCTGATGCGGCTCGCCCTCTTTTTCGGCTTTTTCGTTCTTGGCTTCGTCGGCGACGGATTCGATGTCATCGGTGGCGGCGGCCTTCAATTCCTCATCGGTCAGTATCTGATCCATATCATTTTCCATTTCTGTATTCACTCCTGCACCCGTATCTTCGCGCCTTCTCAAGTCTCTTATGGCAAATGTCGAGTACAAAGTACATTGATACTATGATATATCAATCATTCAAAAGTGATAAACTCACTCAACGTGCCCTTGGTGGGACTCGAACCCACACTGCACAGATTTTGAGGCTGTTTCCTCTACCAATTGGGATACAAGGGCTTGTATCTGGCCGCAACTGCAGAATTGCAACCCTTTAAAAGTAGCATAATCAAGCGACGTCAGAGTGTCGATTTCGTCATCTGCGTGTCTTCTCGCACGTTCTGCTCAATGGCCGGTTCAAGAAACGAGACGATTCCCGGTTCCAAAACGTTTCCGTTTATCAACCAGGAATCGCCTTCAAGAAACAGCCGGGCTTTCAGCTAACGGCTAGAAGCGTTTCGCCAAAAACCTTTTCACGGTTTCAGTCAGCGTCGCAGGCACCCACGGTGTGGACGTAGATGGAATCGGTGCGGCCGGACTTCTGCTCGCCCTGAGCAGAAGACAGCACGACGATCTTGTCGCCGTTGACGACCTTGCCGGCATCGCGAAGCAGCTTGTCGGTGAAGATCATCAGCTGATGACGGTTCATGTCGTGATAGTCGGCGTCGGTGCAGAACGCTTCGGTGCCCCAGCTCAGAGCCAGCCAGTGATAGGTGTGCTCGTTGTTGGTGATGCCGTAGATCGGGGCGGCCGGACGTTCGCGGGAGACGCGGTGCACGGTGGAACCGGTCTGCGTGTAGGCCACAATGGCCTTGGCATTGGTCTTGTCGGCGAGGTCGACGGCGGCGGAGGAAACGGCGCCGGTGCTCGACATGTCGAGATTGCTGATGGAAGGAATGCGGTCGAAGCCGTGCTCGGTGGCGTAGCCGGAGATGCGGGCCATCGTGTTGACGGTCTGAGCAGGATAGCTGCCGACGGCGGTCTCGTTGGAGGTCATGGTCGCATCGGCACCGTCGAGGACGGCGTTGGCGCAATCGGAAGCCTCGGCGCGGGTCGGGATCGGGGAATTGACCATGGAGCCCAACACCTCGGTGGCGACGATGACGGGCTTGGCGTACTCACGAGCAAGCTCGATGCAGCGCTTGGTGACCAGCGGCACCTCTTCGAACGGCATCTCAACGGCCATGTCGCCGCGGGCGACCATGATGCCGTCGAACGCCTTGACGATGTCCTCGAGGTTCTCGACGGCCTGCGGCTTCTCGATCTTCGCGACGATCGGGATGCGACGGCCTTCCTCGTCCATGATCTCGTGGGCGCGGTCGATGTCGGTCGCGAAACGCACGAAGGACATGGCGATGATGTCGGCGCCGGTCTGGATGGCCCAACGCAGGTCAGCCTCATCCTTCTCGGTCAGGGCCGGGAGACTGACGGCCACGCCCGGCAGGTTGATGCCCTTGTGGCTGGAAACCGGTCCGGCCACGACGACCTTGGTGTGCACGTTGTTGCCCTCGACCTTGGTGACCTCGAGGCGGACCTTGCCGTCGTCGATCAGGATCGGGTCGCCGACATGGCAATCGCCGGGCAGCCCCTTGAAGGTGGTGGAAGTGATGTGCTCGTCACCCTCGATGTCGTCGGTGGTGATGATGAATTCCTGTCCGGCCTTAAGCTGGACCTTGTCCTCGCCGTCGGCGTTCTTCTTGAACCAGCCGCAGCGGATCTTCGGGCCCTGCAGGTCGACCAGGGCGGCGACGTTGCGGCCTGTGGTCTTGCCGGCTTGACGAACGTTGTTGTAGACCTTCAGGTGGTCATCGGTGGTGCCGTGCGAACGGTTGAGGCGCGCGACATCCATACCGTTCTTGACCAGTTCGGTCAGGTTCTCCAGCGATTCGCTCGCCGGCCCGATGGTGTCTACGATTTTTGCTTTCCTCATGAATACCTGCCTATTCTTTTCTGACATTTGTTTGGCGGAAATCTTCCCGCAACATCTATCCAGTCTACTAGCATCCGCAAGCAATGTGGCCTGTTATGGCGACTTTTATGTGAGCGCTCACATAACCATGGATCGACCTTCATCATTTCGTTTTGGAGGCGTCTGCTTTCATCTTGATGACGCTGGCCGCAGCCGCCGTCCCGATGGCTACGACGATGACAGCAAGAGACACCCACGTGGGGATTTCCGGCACCTGGGCAATCGGCCTGCCACCGTTGATGAACGGCAGTGAATTGCCGTGAAGCGCTTCCATCAACAGCTTGACACCGATGAACCCGAGGACTACTGCCAAGCCGTATGGCAGGTATTCCAGTTTGTCGAGCAGGGCACCGAGCAGGAAGTAGAGCTGCTGCAGACCGAGCAGCGCGAAGACGTTGGAGGTGAAGACGATGAACGGGTCTTTGGTGAGCCCGAAGATCGCGGGGATCGAGTCAAAGGCGAACATGACATCGGTGGTGCCGATGGTCAGGAAGACGATGAGCATCGGGGTGAAGAACTTCTTGCCGTCCTTCACGGTCCGGATTTTTTCGCCGTCATACTCGTCTGTGATTTTCACCACTTTGCGAAGAGCTCGAATGATCGCATTTTCGTGATACTCCTCATCCTCATCGTCGCCGGCCACCAGTTTGACGGCGGTATAGATCAGGAACGCCCCGAAAATAAAGAAAACCCATGTAAAACGTTGGATAACGGCCGCGCCCACCAGAATGAACAGCCCGCGCAGGATGAGCGCGATGGTGATGCCCACGCTCAGCACGTATTTCTGGAGCTTTTTCGGCACGGCGAAGTTCGTCATGATGATGACGAAGACGAAGAGATTGTCGATACTGAGCGAATATTCGGTGAGCCAGCCGGAATAGAACTCCAGCGCCGGCTGCGAGCCCGACACCCACCAGACCAGACCACCGAAGATAAGCGCCGCAACAACGAAGAAGGCGATATGCTGCACGCACTCCTTGGTGCTGGGCACATGCGGCTTACGTCCGATCACAAACAAATCGGCAACGAAGAAAATCGCAAGTACCACATATGTGGCGATCATAAACGCTAAGGGTGTTTCGGCCATGTTTCCACCCTACGGGAGGGCGATGACCTTATGCAACGTTGGTTATCTGCGGTCATTGATCGTTGTTGATCACGATGGGGGTTATTTCTGCGCTTCGGTGATCTGGCGCAGTTCCTTTTTCAGGTCGCGGATCTCGTCGCGCAGACGGGCGGCGAGCTCGAACTGGAGCTGCTCGGCGGCCGTGTGCATCTGCTCGCTCATCTGGCGGATGAGGTCGGCGAGGTCCTGGGCGGGCAGGCCGGCGTTGATGATGTCGTCGTGATGCTTCTGCAGATCCTTCTCGTCGAGGCTGGTCAGGGCGATGCGCTTGTTGGACCCGGCACGTTTCTCGTCACGGTAGCCGCCGGCCAGCAGCGTTTCGGTGTCCACATCCTCACGAGCGAGCATGTCGGTGACGTCGCTGATCTTCTTGACCAGCGGCTTCGGGTCGATGCCATGCTCCTTGTTGTAGGCGATCTGCTTCTCGCGGCGACGGTTCGTCTCGCTGATGGCCGTCTCCATGGCGTCGGTGACCTCATCGGCGTACATGATGACGGTTCCGGACACATTACGCGCGGCACGGCCGATGGTCTGGATGAGCGAACGGTGCGAGCGCAGGAAACCTTCCTTGTCGGCGTCCAGGATCGCCACCAACGAGACCTCGGGCAGATCCAGGCCCTCGCGCAGCAGGTTGATGCCGACGATGACGTCGATCTTGCCTTCGCGCAGCTCGCGCAAGAGCTCCACACGGCGAAGCGTGTCGACGTCGGAATGCAGGTATTCCACCTTGATGTCGCGCTCCAGCAGGTAGTCGGTGAGGTCCTCGGCCATCTTCTTGGTCAGCGTCGTCACCAGCACGCGCTCGTGCTTGGCGACACGGTCCTTGATCTCGCCGAGCAGATCGTCGATCTGCCCTTTCACGGGACGCACGTCGATCTTCGGGTCAAGCAAGCCGGTCGGCCTGATGACCTGCTCGACCACACCGTCGGAAAGACCGAGTTCGTAGTCGCCGGGGGTGGCGGAAAGATAGACCGTCTGCCCGACCCGATCGAGAAACTCCGGCCATTTCAGCGGTCGATTGTCCATCGCCGAGGGCAGGCGGAATCCGTTCTCCACCAGGGTGCGCTTGCGGCTGGCGTCGCCTTCGTACATACCGCCGATCTGCGGGACGGTGACGTGCGATTCGTCGATGACCAGCAGGAAGTCGTCGGGGAAGAAATCGAGCAGGGTGTGCGGCGGGCTGCCGGGCTTGCGCTGGTCGAAGTGACGGGAATAGTTCTCGATGCCGGAGCAGAAACCGACTTGCTGAATCATCTCGAGGTCGTAGTTGGTGCGCATCTCAAGACGTTGGGCTTCGAGCTCCTTGCCTTGTTTGCGCAGCTCGGCCGTGCGGTCGACCAATTCCTCCTTGATGGTCTTCAAGGCGTGTTCGGTACGCTCGGGACCGGCGATATAGTGCGAGGCCGGGAAGATATGGACCTGCGACTCGTGGGCGATGACGTCGCCGGTCAGCGGGTGCAATGTGGAGATGCGGTCGATCTCGTCGCCGAAGAACTCGATACGGATGGCCAGTTCCTCGTAGACCGGGATGATCTCGACGGTGTCGCCGCGCACGCGGAAGGTGCCGCGGGTAAAGGCGATATCATTACGTTTGTATTGCATCGAGACGAACTTACGCAACAGGGAATCACGGTTGATTTCCTCCCCCTCGTGCAGGAAGAGCATGCGCCCGGCGTATTCCTCGGGCGTGCCCAAGCCGTAGATGCAGGAGACCGTGGCCACCACCACGCAGTCGTCGCGGGTCAGGAGGTTCGCCGTGGCGGCGTGGCGCAAGCGCTCCACGTCGTCGTTGACGTTCGAGTCCTTTTCGATATAGGTATCGGTCTGGGGAATATAGGCCTCGGGCTGGTAATAATCGTAATACGAAACGAAGTAGCTCACCGCGTTGTCGGGCATCAGCTCGCGGAACTCGGCGCACAACTGCGCGGCCAAGGTCTTGTTGGGTTCCAATATCAGCGTCGGACGTTGCAGCTTCTCGATGAGCCACGCGGTGGTCGCGGTCTTGCCGGTGCCGGTGGCGCCCATCAGCACCACGTCGTTCTCGCCGTTGTTGATGCGCCGCGCGATCTCGTCGATGGCCTCGGGCTGGTCGCCAGACGGCTGATACGGCGCCTTCACCACAAACGGATGATGCGACCGCTCGATATTGAACCCCATATTTGTCCGTCATTCCTTCCATTGCCAGACTTACCGACAATCTCGGCCGTGCCTGCGTTATTCCTGACATCAGCCCGCTACAAACCGAACCGTATTTACCATAGAATCATTTTGCCGTCGTTCACCGCCATTGTGCGAACAGCATATCAAGATGCTCGAACATTTGTTCGATTGGTTGTGTCGAGTCAATGACCACGTCGGCGATGGCCTCGCGTTGCCCGCGGCTCGACTGGTGGCGTATCCTGCCTTCGGCCTGTTCTCGGCTCATCCCCCGCGCCTCCATCATCCGTTGGATGCGCACCTCTTCCGGCGCTTCGACCGTAAGGATGTGGTCGAATGAAAACGGTATGGTATCGATGACTTCGGCCAGCAACGGCACGTCGTGGACGATCACGGAACTCAGGGAAGACTGCCCGGAGTTCTCGCGTTCGACTGTGCGTATCCTGTATTTTTCGACAATCTGGCGTTCCAGTTCCTGCGCCCGCTGGTATATCAAAGGATGTTCGATTTCGTCAAGCCTCTGCCTGGCATCAGGGGCAGCCTGCGGAGAAAAGACATGCGCCGCCATCCATCGACGATTCAATGAACCGTCAGGATTCATCGCCTCAGCTCCGAATTCCTTGGCAATTCGACGCATTCCAACGCTCCCGGGCTCGACCACCTGACGGGCCAGCTGGTCGTAATCGACAAGGCAGGCGCCGAGTCCCTTCAAATGAGCGGCGACGGTGCTCTTACCCGCCGCGATGCCTCCGGTCAATCCGATTCTCATGCATCCCCCAATTTCGTCTGCTTCGGCAAGAAACAAGAAGGTCGGCACAGACCTCAAGCCTGTGCCGACCAATCTCACGAAATCAACGTGAAATCACCTTTGGCGACTTCACTTCTTTTCCTTGAGGAGCTCCTCACGAAGAGCCGCCAGTTTGTCGGAACCAGCAAGCGTGCCTTCGGACTCGTTCTCCGAAGAATACTTGGTGGATTCTCCGGCGGACTTCTCCTCACGAGCGCCCTGGCCATCTTCAGCCGCGGACTCGGCCGCACCTTCGATTTCCTTGGCGACGAACTCCTTATGCTGCTCCCACAAATCGTGAGCGGCCGCATACTGGTTCTCCCACTCCTCGCGCTGCTTCTCGTAGCCGGCGATCCATTCGTTGGTCTGCGGGTCGAAGCCTTCGGGATACTTGTAGTTGCCGTCCTCGTCGTAATCGGCGGGCATGCCGTAGAGCGCCGGATCGAAGTCCTCGCTGGACGGGTCGACGGAGTCGTTGGCCTGCTTCAAGGACAGGGAGATACGACGACGGTCGAGATCGACGTCGATGACCTTGACGAAGATCTCTTCGCCCTGCTTGACGACGGTCTCCGGGTTGTCGACGTGACGGTTGGCGAGCTCGGAGATGTGGACCAGGCCCTCGATGCCGTCTTCGACGGAGACGAACACGCCGAACTGCACGATCTTGGTGACCTTGCCCTTGACGATCTGTCCGGGAACGTGGGTGCGTGCGAAGCGCTGCCACGGATCTTCCTGCGTCGCCTTGAGGGACAGCGAGATACGCTCGCGATCCATATCGACATCGAGCACCTCGACGGTGACCTTGTCGCCGACCTTGACGACCTCGGACGGGTGGTCGATGTGCTTCCAGGAAAGCTCGGAGACGTGGATGAGACCGTCCACCCCGCCCAGATCGACGAACGCGCCGAAGTTGACGATGGAGGAAACGGTGCCTTCACGGATCTGGCCCTTCTTGAGCTGAGCCAGGAAGGTCTCGCGAACCTCGGACTGGGTCTCCTCGAGATACTGGCGACGGGAGAGCACCACGTTGTTGCGGTTCTTGTCGAGCTCGAGAATCTTGGCCTTGATCTTCTGGCCGATGTACGGCGAGAGATCGCGGACGCGACGCATTTCGACGAGCGATGCGGGCAGGAAGCCACGCAGGCCGATGTCGACGATCAGGCCGCCCTTGACAGCTTCGATGACGGTGCCTTCGACAACGCCGTCGTCGTTCTTGATCTTCTCGATATCGCCCCAGGCGCGCTCATACTGGGCACGCTTCTTGGACAGGATCAGACGCCCTTCCTTGTCTTCCTTGGTGACGACAAGGGCTTCGACGGTATCGCCGAGCTCGACGACGTCGTCAGGATGGACGTCCTTCTTGATGGAAAGTTCGCGGGAGGGAATGACGCCCTCGGTCTTGTAGCCGATGTCGAGCAGCACTTCGTCGTGATCGATCTTGACGACCGTGCCGGTGACCAAATCACCATCATCGAAATTCTTGATAGTGGAATCGACTGCCTTGATGAAGTCCTCTTCGGTACCGATATCGTTGATCGCGACCTTGGTGACTTCGTTATTGTTCTCTGCCATTAAACGTGGTTTCTTTGTTATTAGTTGGATGGATAATTACCTATTAAGTTATGTCGGCGACCTTACGGCCACGCAAGTCATAAGATTACTAGTCGGCCTAGTCAAAGCATTCCAAAGAATCCGGGCGTGTCGCCGTCGGCTCAATGAAGCTTGCGCTCGGCCATCTCCACGACGTTCGCCAGGAGCATCGCACGGGTCATCGGCCCTACTCCCCCGGGGTTCGGCGTGTATGCGGAACTCAAGGCGTAACAGGCCTTGTCGATGTCACCGCGCACGCGGTAACGTCCTGCCTGCTCGTCATAGACGCGCGAGACGCCGACGTCGACAAGCACCGCCCCCGGCTTGATATCCTCGGGCCGCACGAATCCGGCGCGGCCGACGGCGGCGATGACTACATCGGACGCACGCATATGCTCGCCGATATCCTTGGTTCCCGTATGGCAAAGGGTCACGGTCGCGTTCACATCTTTGCTCGTGAGCATCAGGCCGATGGTGCGGCCGACAGTGATGCCGCGGCCGATGACGCAGACATCCTTCCCGTTCAGATCGATGTCGTAATGCTTCAGAAGCGTGATGATGCCACGCGGCGTGCAGGGCTGCGGCGCGGGGTTGCCGCCGTCGATATGCGCCACGAGTTCACCCAGATTGACCGGGTGCATGCCATCGGCATCCTTGGCCGGGTCGACGTGGGCGATGACCGCGTTGGAATCGACGCCTTCGGGCAGCGGCAACTGCACGATGTACCCGGTGCATTGAGGGTCGGCGTTGAGCCGCTCGACGGCGTCGATGATTTCCTGCTCGCCGGCGGTCTCGGGCAGCTCAACCGCGATGGAGGCGATGCCGACCTCGGCGCAATCCTTGTGTTTGCCCGCCACGTATTTGTGCGAACCGACGTCGTTGCCGACAAGGATGGTACCCAAGCCCGGCTTCACGCCTTGGGCCCTGAGCCTTTCCACACGCCCGCGCAGATCCTGTTTGATGGCCGCGGCCGCGGCCTTCCCGTCCAATCTGAGAGGAGTCCGTTGCACATCTGCCATGTTGGTTCCTTCATAGAAATACGTATTTCGACATTCCGTCCGGCCGTGTTCAAGCCAGACACCATAGTTATCGATTGTAAAGTGCAGACCGCCCACAAACGCAGGCGTGTCCACTATCGACGCCATACCCTTTGCTTATAACCGCTTATAAGCCAATGATTCAAACCTATTAAAAGACCAACTAAAACAACGAAATCCGC
Source organism: Bifidobacterium sp. ESL0800 (assembly GCF_029395355.1). Taxonomy (NCBI): domain Bacteria; kingdom Bacillati; phylum Actinomycetota; class Actinomycetes; order Bifidobacteriales; family Bifidobacteriaceae; genus Bifidobacterium; species Bifidobacterium sp. ESL0800. Next base: position 493,382 of record NZ_CP113913.1, on the reverse strand, counting down.
AGGAGCCCTGCAGCGCGACGTTCGGTTCCGTGCTGTCAAAACCAAAAGTTTGGATATACGAGTATGACCGTATTCGTTGTTTGACAACGATTCTCGTTTCCGTATATCGCCTTGTCGTTATACTGAAATGAAAGCTATACAAACCAACGGCTAACGGACATCGACCAGGGGGTCAGTATGAAGCGATTCGGATGGCAGGCCAAGGCTATGGCCTTCGTAGGCTCTCTTTGCCTGGTTTTCGGCCTTGCGGCCTGCGGCGGCGGCAATGACTCCCAGCCGCCAAGCAAGACGAACGACAGCTCCAAGCAGGCAAGCGGACCGATCAAGGTGGTGGCCTCCATCAACCAGTGGGGCTCGCTGGCCAGGCAAATCGGCGGATCGGACGTCAAGGTGACCTCGATCGTCAACACCGTCTCGGTCGATGCCCATGATTTCGAACCGCAGACCGCCGATATGGCGAAACTGCAAGGCGCCGAAATAGTGGTCGTGAACGGCGCGGGATACGACAATTGGGCCAGCAAATCCATCGTCAAGGGCACCACCAGCGTTTCGGCGGCCACAGCGGTCGGGGCAAGCACCGGGGACAACCCGCACCTCTGGTTCTCCAAGGACGCACGCAAGGCGATGGCGACGGAACTCGAGGATGCCTTCGCCAAGGCGCGGCCCGCAAAAGCCAAGCAATTCCAGGCCCGTCTGAAGACCTGGAAGGCGAGTGAGACCAAGCTCGAAGAAACGATGAAGACATTCTCGCGCAAGTACAAGGACGCCACCTACGGCGCCACGGAACCGGTCGCCTATTACCTGATGGACGACCTCGGATTCACCGACAAGACCCCGAAAGGCTATACGCAGGCCGTCGGGAGCGAAGGCGAGCCTGCGCCGAGCGACTTGCAGAAGTTCCAGCATCTGATCTCCGGGCGCGACGTCAACCTGCTCATCAACAACACGCAGGAGGCGAGCAATACCACCAATCTCCTGACCGGAACGGCCGGACGCACCGAAGTGCCCGTCGTCGATGTCAGTGAACAGATGCCGCAATCCGAGACCACGCTTACCGGCTGGATTACGGCGCTGACGAAAAGCATCGACAAGGCCATGGCTGATTTCAAAGCGAGCGTTGCCGGCCATGAGAAGGTGAACACCGGCAACAGCGGCAGCAACAGCAACGACTCCGGGCAGTCCGGCAATGGAACGGATTCCAGCCAGCAGACGCCTGCGGCCCCGGGCACGAGCAACGGTTCGGTACCTTCGAATGCAGGACAGACCGACCCCGGCAAGTAATCCCGCTTTCGCCAAACGAACAATTCACTGCTATTTGAGAATGATTTTCAATTTCAATTATACTATATTATATATCAATCCGTAAGCAGTGTTTCATTCGATCGCCAGCGAAAGAACAAGAAGATGAACGCAGAGACGAAACCCGAAAGCCTTCAGGAAGCCGGAACCGCAGACGACAAACCGGCGCTGGTCTTCCGCGACGCCGGCATCAAACGCGGCGAAAGAATCATCTGGCAACACGGCAATTTCTCGATTCCCTCAGGTTCCATCACCGCCATCGTCGGGACGAACGGCGCCGGCAAAACCACGATGATGAAGGCGGAACTCGGTCTTCTGCCGCTGTTCAACGGCAGTCTGACCGTACTTGGCGGGCCGGCGGGAACGACCAACCACCTGATCGGCTACGTGCCGCAAAACTATGCCGGCGACATCGAGTCGAACCTCACCGCCGAGCAATCCGTGCTGCTCGGGCTCACCGGAACGCGTTTCGGCATCCACCCCGTCACACGGGCGCAACGGGCACGGGCGCGCGAGGCCATGTCCTTCACCGGCGTGGACGATAAACGTCATTACCGGCTTTCCGAGCTGTCGGGAGGCCTGCGGCAACGCGTCGCCATCGCACAGGCTCTGGTGAGCGGTCCGAAACTGCTGATGCTCGATGAGCCGCTGGCCAATCTCGATCTTGCCGCCCAACGCGAGACGGTACATGTGCTGGCTCGACTCAACCATGAAATGGGCATGACCATTCAGGTGGTGGCTCATGACCTCAACATGCTGCTGCCGATTCTCGACAGCGCGGTCTATCTGCTGGACGGGCACCCGCATTACGCACGGATGAACGAGGTGCTGGACGCCGATCTGCTGACCCATCTCTACGGCACGAAAGTGCAAGTGGTCACCACCCCTCAGGGAGATATGTTCGTCACTCCGGACCCGGATGAACCGGAGGACATCACACCGGATATCCACAATCCTGACGAAGTCGCCGGGTTCCACCGTCATCACGCCGAAAACCGCGAGCAGGAGGCGGAGCTATGAGCCACATTCAATTCGGATTCAATCGTGAATGGCTGGAAACGCTTTCGATGCCGTTCATGCACAACGCCTTCATCGCAGGCCTGTGCATCGCGCTGGCCGCAGGCGTGATGGGCTATTTCACCATCGCCCGTCACTCGACCTTCGCCGCGCATGCCTTGGCGCATATCGGGCTGCCCGGAGCCACGGGGGCCGTCTTGCTCGGTCTGCCGGTCTCGCTTGGCCTCGGCGTCTTCGCACTTGGCGGGGCGCTGACCATCGGGGCGCTGGGCAAGAAGGCCTCGCAGCGCGAGATCGCGACCGGCACCGTGCTCGCTTTCGCCACCGGTCTGGGCCTGTTCTTTTCCCGTATGTCGAGTTCGGCCGCGCAGCAGATGCAGGCGATATTGTTCGGTTCGATCCTGACCATCACGGGCGATCAGGTCTTGGGCTTCGCGATGTTCGACGTGCTGCTGCTCGCGGTGATGGCCGTGGTCTATCGCCCGCTGCTGTTCAGCTCCCTGGACGAGCAGGTCGCCCAGGCCAAGGGAGTGCCGATAGGCGTGATGAACGTGCTGTTCATGGCCATCATGGCCGGCGTCATCACCATCGCGGTGCCCGCGGTAGGCACGCTGCTCATTTTCGCGCTGGTGGTGACCCCCGCCGCCACGGCGAACATCCTCACCAGTACGCCGTTGCGTTCGATGGTGCTTTCCAGCCTGCTGTGCCTGATCTCGATCTGGGGTGGGTTGGTGGTCTCGGCCATGATGCCCACTCCCCCAAGCTTCGTCATCGTCACCATTTCCACGCTGTTCTGGCTGCTCGCCAAAGGCGTGGAGGCGTTGCGCCGCCGCTGAGGCCGTTCCGGCCGGACAACCGAGCTACCGGACCACCACAACGTTGGACCGCCGGATCGCCGGGAAACGATATTTATACATACCTATACCATTGAGGGCCATCTCCTGATATCGAGATGACCCTCAACGTTACGTCAAAAACCGAATCAACGGTTGCAGCGGCCCAGCTTGAAGCCGGAAGAACCGCTACTTCTTTTTCTTGGAACCCTTGGCGTCCTTGTTTTCGGCCTCGACCCTGGCCAGCGTCTTGTTCGCCGGCTCCTCAGGCGCCTGGGAATGGTGCTTGGCATCTTCGGGCGTGGGCTCGGCATATCCCAGATTGACGTCGAGCAGGTGCTGCGCCTCATCCTCGTCGATATGCTCGGAAAGCGCGATCTCCGAGGTGAGGATGTTGCGGGCGCGGGTCAGCATGCGCTTCTCGCCTGCGGAAAGCCCGTGCTCGTCGACGTCGCGCTGAGCCAGATCGCGTACGACCTCGGCGATTTTGTTGACCTCGCCGGTGGCGATCTTCTCGACGTTGAGCTTATAGCGCCGTGACCAGTTCATCTTCTCGTTGTCGACGATCGGGGTACGCAGGATCTCGAAGACCTTCGCGACCTCCTTGCCGTCGACGATATTGCGGATGCCCACCTTCTTGGCGTTCTCAACCGGCACCTCGATGACCAGACCATCGCTGGAAAGCACTGAAAGCTGTAGATAATCGCGCGTAACGCCCTTTACCGTACGCTTCTCGAAGTTTGTCACCTTCGCCGCGCCGTGACGCGGATAAACGACGACATCCCCAACCTTGTAATCCATGGAACCTCCGAAAACCCTTAAACGCAATGTGTCTAAGTTTTTCACGCGCTGCGGACGTTTATCCTTGCTGCGAACCGATAGAAACTGCTAAAACCGATGAAAACCACAGTTGAAAGCCAATTGGGTGCGCCGGAACCTATAATAGGTTATTTGTAGCAATGTTTTTGAAAGCGGAGGACACATGCTCAACACTTCGGCACATCAGAAGACACCGCGCACCATCTTGGTGGTCGAGGACGAGCCTGATCTCGCCACGGCGATCGCCCAGCGCATCACTGCCAACGGATGGACCGCACGCGTGGCAGGAGACGGGGCGAGCGCCGTACGCGCCGCCAGCCAGATCAAGCCGGACCTGGTGATCATGGATATCATGCTGCCCGTCATGGATGGCATCGAAGCCACCAAACGCATCATCGCCGAACGCCCGGTGCCGGTGCTTATGCTCACCGCCCGCGATTCAGAGGCCGACAAGGTCATGGGACTTTCCGCCGGTGCCGATGACTACATGACCAAGCCGTTCTCCCCGCGCGAACTCATCGCCCGTTGCGAAGCCCTGTTGCGCCGTGTCGAGCGTGCCACCCTCATCGCCAAGAACAACGAGAACGAGAAGGTGCTCGACTTCGGCACGCTGATCATCGACCCGCGCCAGCGCATCGTCACCCAAAACGGCAAGCAGGTGCATCTCACCCCTACGGAATTCGACCTTCTGGCCACGCTGGCCCGCAAACCCAAGTCCGTCTTCAAGCGCGAGAAGCTGCTGGAAGAGGTGTGGGACTGGCCCGATGCCTCCGGCACCCGCACCGTCGACTCGCACGTCAAGGCTTTGCGCCACAAGCTCGGCAGCGATCTGATCCGCACCGCCCACGGCGTCGGCTATGCGTTCGAGCCGCCGGAAGACGGCACCGTCTCAACACCTGCCGCGCAGTGACCATAAACAATCGACAGCCCTACGGGGCTGCTTTTTGTATACCCCCCAATTCCGAAAGAGCACAGTGACCACAACGATGAACAACCATACCCATCAGCCCGGCAAGAAAATATTGGACAACGAGCGTCCGATAGGATTCTTCTCATCACTGAAAATGGAGCTGAGCATCATCATCGTCGTCGCCACCGCCATCGCGTTCGTCATGGCGTGGTTCCTGCTGAAAGTGGGGCTGAGCGGTTGGATCGCCATGCCGCTCACCCTCGTGGTGGCACTTGGCATCACCTACTTCTTCTCGCGCGGACTCACCTCCCCCTTGCGCCAGATGCGCGATGCCGCAAGGGCAATGAGCGAAGGCGATTATACGGTGCGCGTGCACGTCAGCGACCAAAGCAACGACGAAGTGGGGCAGCTCGCCCGTTCGTTCAACGAGATGGCCGAGGAACTGCAGCACGCCGACCAGATGCGGCGTGACATGATCGCCAACGTCTCCCATGAATTGCGCACTCCCGTCTCGGCCCTGCAGGCGATGCTTGAGAACCTCGCCGACGGCGTGGTGGACCCCACCCCGGCCAACCTCGAAGGCATTTTGAACCAGACCCACCGGCTTTCCGATCTCATCGCCTTCCTGCTTGACCTCTCGCGCATGGAGGCCGGAGCGGCGAGCCTCAACATCGAGCAGTTCAACTTCGCCGACTTCATCGAAGAGACGCTGGAACCGCTGGAAATCGCCGATGCCGGCCACGCCCACGACGTCGATGTGCACGTGCCGGATTCCATCGAGATCGAAGGCGACCAGGACAGGCTGCGCCAGCTTTTCACCAATATCATCTCCAACGCCTTCAAACATTCGCCAGACAACACCACGGTGCTCGTCGAGGCCCACGAAGACAAGATCCACGGCACGGTGATCACCAACGTCGTCAATTTCGGCTCGCAGATTCCACCGGAAGCGCGTGCGGACATCTTCCGCCGCTTCGTCAAGGGCAAGTCGGGCCCGGGCACCGAATCCGGCGGCACCGGCCTCGGACTCTCCATCGCCCGTTGGGCGGCACAGCTGCACGGCGGCAACGTCAAGGTCGTCGACGACAACCGCGGCACCGATTTCGAGATCACCCTGCCGAAATTCCATATCGCCGCCGACGAACCAACAGGGAAAACAACGCTCTGACGGTCTCGGCAGGTTATCCGTTTAGGGCCCGTCCTGTATTGGTCCCATTTTTCCGGTATCCTCTCACGCGTTCTCACATAATCGAACATATGTTCTATTTTATTGTCTCGACCTTTTGACACAATAATATTCGAACAAACGTTCGATTATTGGGAGGCGTGCGATCATGACCACGACATCATGCAGATTGACATGCGGCGACCCTGGGCAGGATTGCAGGGTCACCCGAGTTTTTCGTTCGACGCTTGCGCCGACACCCATCCCCATCGCCCTCGAAGCGGTGCACGCAGGGTTTCCGTCGGTCGCGCAGGATTATTTTGCAGGTGATTTCAGCTTCGACGAACACATCATCCGCAACCCTGACACCACCTACATCATCACCGTCGCCGGTGACTCCATGGAGGGCGCCGGCATCTGGGATGGCGACCTTCTGGTGGTCGATCGCTCGCTTGAACCGCAGGTCGATGACGTGGTGGTGGCCGTGCTTGACGGCGAACTGACCGTCAAACGCCTTCTTATGCGCGGATCGACGCCAATCTTGCATCCCGAGAACCCTCGTTACCCTGATTTCTCGCCCCAAAACGCCGAGGAACTGGTGATATGGGGTGTGGTCACCGGCAATTTCCACATCCAAAGCCGTTCCAGCCGGTTCGGCTCTGCCCTGCCGGGCATCACCCGTCCCGGCATGTCCAATGCATCCGCATACCATTCCGGTGCCACCGAGAAGGCGAACGGAACCACCGGGCTCGCTTCGCGCAGCCCGGGTTGGTCGGGCGGCGCCACCATCTACCCCTTCCCCCAACGCGGCAACTAGCAGAACGTATGAGCGAGTCATTTCAAGTGCTGGCTGACGCCAACAGCTTCTTCGCCTCCTGCGAGCGCGTTTTCGATCCGCGACTGGCCGACAAACCCGTCGTCGTGCTCTCCAACAACGACGGATGCGTGGTGGCCCGCAGCGCGGAGGCGAAACGGCTGGGCGTCAAGGAGGGAACGCCGTGGTTCAGCATCCGCGAAGAGGCACAACAGGCAGGCGTGGTCGCGCGCAGCTCGAACTACGAGTTGTACGCCAGCCTGTCGGCACGGATGATGTCGGTGATGAGCAGGTTCATGCCAGGTCAGGAAATCTATTCCATCGACGAATGCTTCCTCTCTCCTTCAACCGACGCCTCGCAGACCATGCAAATCTCCAGGTCCATGCGCAAAGCCGTATTACAAGGAGTCGGCATACCGGTGAGCGTCGGCATCGCTCCGACCAAAACATTGGCCAAGGTCGCCAACCATTGGGCCAAACAGCATCCGGAAAGCGGCGGTGTGAGCCTGTGGCGCGACATCGAAGCACAATACGGCGATGCGGCTCTCGCTTCCATACCGGTCAGCGATGTATGGGGCGTGGGCAGGCGACTCACACGCAAGCTGCAGGCCATGGGCATCGTCACCGCGCTCGATCTGCAGCGCCAAGACCCGGTATCCATCAGGCACCGCTTCTCGATTCTCCTGGAACGCACCGTGTTGGAGTTGAACGGTATTCCCTGCATCGTCGGCGACGCCAGCGCCAACGACGGCAAACGCAAGTCCGAGATACTGTGTTCGCGCATGTTTTCGAAACCCGTCACCGACATGGCTCAACTGAATCAGGCCCTGAGCGTCTACGCGCAGAAGGCGTGCCGCAGGCTGCGCCGCCAATCAAGCCTGTGCTCTTGTGTTGCCGCATTCTGCGCCACCAGCCCGTTCGGGCCTGAAAACAGCTATCAGTCCTTTCATGCGACAACCACCTTGCGCGACCCCAGCGACGACCCGCTGGTCATCTCCAAGGCCGCATGCGAGGCCATGCGTGGCAGAGCCGACCCGCATGCCCGCTATATCAGGGCCGGGGTGCTGTTGCTCGGCCTGCAGGACGCCAAAGACTTCACCACCTTGCATGGATTTGAAGCCAGGCGCGACGACCACAATCTGGGAGGTGTAATCGATGAGGCCAACAGAAAATTCGGCACAGCCCGGGTCGGCATCGGCTATGGCGGTATCCGCGGAAAAGGACGCTGCGATGAAGACACCGGGGCTTCATGGACCATGAGACGTGAAATGCTCTCCCCGCGAGCCACCACACGCTGGGATGAGATGGCCATAGCCCATGCCAATTAGCGAATGCAATCAGCAGATACGGCAGTTGTCATACATTGATAGGATTCATCGAATTATCCGCACAGTCGGCTGATAGAAGACGATATGGCCGACGAATCTCGTCATTGCGAGCGGTTCGGCGTACAGGCCAGCGCAAGCCCGATGACTCTCCTGGCCCCCGCCGCCGTCAACGCCGACATGCACTGGCCCATGGTGGCGCCTGTCGTGACGATATCGTCGACAACCACGAACAACGAATCATCACCGCTCAAATCTTGGGCAACATGCACATGCCCGTCGATTCTTCGCGAACGCGACGCGGCCCCTGCCGCCTGCACCGATTTGCCATGCACGCCTTCAAGCTTCAACACCGGTTTCGTGACAGCGCAAAGCCCGTCGACGTTCAGGCTTCGCGACATCAACCTGGTAAGCGGCAACGTCTGCCATCGTCCACGCCGATGCATCGAAGAAGGCGACGAAGGTGCCGGAACCAACGCAAGGGCACAGCCATGGGCGCAAGCCCCTTGCCGTCGCAGCACCTTTGCCGTCAAATCAGCCATCAATACAGCGAAGATACGGTCGCATTCCTCGTCGCCGTGGTCTTTCCAGTTGAGAATCGCATGTCGAACGGCTCCCTGATACCAAGAGCACCCATAGCAGTATCCGACTTTCCCCGGCAATTGCCTCGAATAGGCATGCCGGAAAAGGGCGGCGCACGAAGGACAAAGCACCTCATCAGGCGCATCGCATCCGGCACAGCCCCTCGGCAGGAGCAGATCACGGATGGCGATGCACCAGGCGCTGAACGCATCATGAATTCTTAAGTCGGCGGTTTTCATACCCCAAAGCTATCCGATTTTCCCGTGAGACCGAGGAAAAACAGATCACTGTGGTCGAATGCTCCAGGTTATCCACATCCCGGGCGTGTCGCGGTATTCAAGCCGCTTGTCGGAAAAGCACCAAACGCAACGAATCGAAACCGACGATAAGAACAAAAGACGTAGAGACGGATATGCCGCCCGGAGACAAGGAGAATCAGGACACAGACAAGGCCTCGATAAGACGGTTGCAGACCTGAATCGTATCCCCGGGGCCGGAGACGAGGATCGGCTTCGTGCCGATGATGGCAGCAGGATAGTCGTTGCCGTCCGGATCCATGCGGTCGCCAATGAAAACAACCTGATCGACCGAGCAGCCCACAATGCAGCAAAGCCTACGCACGGCATAGGCCTTGTCGACCCCACGGGCCGAGACATCGATACTGGTCGAACCCCCAGAGCGCACCACCAGATCGGGCAGATCGACGCCAACCGCCTTGGCAAGACGGTTTTTCTTGCTGTTGTCCGGATCCCAACGCTCCTTGGCATCTACCGGCGCCTCCTGTCCCAATGCGGAAAACGTGATCTGACTGCCTCGGTCCTCGATACGCGGCCCCCAGGTATGTTCCAACCAGATTCCCTGTTCGCGTGCGTGCCGTTCGATGGACGCGATGGCGCTTTTGCGGTCGGCGGTATCCAGGTCATTGGAATAGAGGCATCGCCATCGCCCCTGACGCCAACGGAAATAGCGTGTGCCGCTGGTCGGCATCACATGGATGCGCGTGCGGTCGGCATCTGGTTCGAGCACATCGAGCACTTGGCTTTTCGCCAATTCAAAGCGGCCGCCGGTGATGAGGGCCACATCGATGAGGCGTGTCAGAGTCGAGAAACGTGAGGCCATGTCGTGATGCATGGGTTTTTTCGAACGGGCCAAGGTGTTGTCCAGGTCAAAGGCAATCACCTTTGTACCCTTCACAAGCGCGGAAAGATCGTGATCCCGCCACATTTCTATCGCCGCATTCGCGTCTGCCGCCATCAATCGCTCCGTTCTTTGACATCGACTGCCCAATATACCCAATATCCCTTTATGCTACGACTACCAATGCCTATGCCGCACCATAGAATGAAACCATGTTGCGACCACCTTGGCAGACCCACGTCTATCGGAACCGGCACGGACGCGGTACAAGAACCCCGATGTTCGGTGTACGCCTGCCTCGCTACCGCTCCCGTTGCGGCATGTTCGACGATATGGTCTCCTCCCAGATACGGCGGCTGCTCGCAGCGTGGCCGGAGCTTGTGCGCCCGGTGCAATTCGCCGTCGAGGACGTGCCGCCTTCCACTCCTGCGCCTTGGGAGCCCAGGCGCAACCCGACCTCGCAGAATTTCGCGGCGAACCACGGCATCCCCGCACGCATCGTGCTCTACCGCATGCCCATGCAGATGCACCATCCCGACAAAACCGAACTCGAATGGGCGATACGTGACGCCTTGGTCTCCAGACTTGCCGACCTCTACGGCCGTAGACCCGAGGAAATCGACCCCGACTGGACCGGTACCGAGTTATAGCACCCGGCTGATATGCCGTCGATTTCGGCATATTCAAGGTTTACGTCTGGTATGCCGACTTCCACGCCATTCAGCCATGCCTGCAGTTAGCACGCAACGTCAAGCACATAGTGAAGCAGGCCACACACCCTCATTTCAGTGCACGATCCCGGCATTGTCGGTGCTCCATACCTTCATATTGCGCGGCTCAAGGCCCGACGCACCAAGATAGGCGACCGAAGCGAGCTTGGCATTCGTGACATCGGACTGGGTAAGCCTCATGCCCATCGATACGTTTTTGCCGTTCTTCAACCGAAACATCACTGCATGGTCGCCGACGTCCTTGGCAACGATGCTGGTCCCGGCCTTGGATGGAAGCGTGACCTGCTTGCTCCCTGCGGGTTTGCCGGAAGCATCATACCCTTGCAAAGTGGCTTTGGTCTCGCGCTCCGCGCTATTGAGCAGCAACAGCGTCCCATCGGTATGGTCGGGAAGCACGACCGCCGACTGAGCATAGGCCAACGAAGGTGTGACATAGGCGAAATCGGTACCCGAATCGGCATTTTGGGTCACTTTGACCGCTACGTTGACAGGGGCGGCAGCATTTGCCTCAAGCCCAATCACGCCTTCGGGCGCCTTGCCCAGATCGATCGGAACGACTTTGCCGGCCTCAAGACGCTGCGTCTTTGCCGACGACGCTCCTTTGGCGTCAACCCAGGAAAGGTTCAGATCCGTATCCTGCTCGGCACGGGCGTATACCGTCACCTGGTCACCGTCGACGATTCCGGGCAGATATGCCTTCTTGGAAGCGGCGTCCAAAGGCACTGCATAATCAGAGCCTTTGGCGTTGAGCCCTTCAAGCTCCACGCTGCGTACAACCGCCGCGATCGGCGTCTCCTTGCTTTTGACTTTCACGAAAAGAGCCTCGGCGCCGGATGCCGCCGCGGATAGTTCCAGGGTGGCCTCGCCATTGGCACCGATATTGACGACGTTGCCGGTGGAAAGCCGCAACGGGGAACCGTGTTTGGTGCTCCATACCTGAACCTGCAACGAGGTGGCTTTCGACGAGAAATTGGCTACGGACAATTGCTGCGTGACACCGGTGGTGGTGGGTCCAAGCAGGAAATCCTGTTCGAGTGCGGGAACGACGCAGGTTGAAGCAGCCAGGCCTTTCAGATCGCCCTCGCTGGCCCACGAAGCCACGGATGCCGCTGCACCCGTACCGGATTTCGCTTTCAACAGACGCGTTTCGAAGGCCTGTGACCCCTGATCGGCAGAACCGGAATAGGTCTTGACCGTAGCGCTGTCGAGCGTGTCGCCTCCGGTCAGCTTCTTGTTATCGGCAACACTGCCATTGGTGACCGCGCCGACACTCGCTTCATAGACGGAGCCGAAAGCGGCGTATCTGGCCGACGAAGCGACGTTGCCTTCCGTGGCTTGGAAGGCGCTGTCACCATATTTTCCATTGTCTGAAAGCGCCATACGGGACGGACAATAATAGGTCAGATCCGTCTGGTCGACTTGTTGCGCCCCAGCGGCGTTGCCTGCTCTGCCGGAGTCGACGAGCCACGCAGGCAAAGGCACCAGCACCACCGCTACCATCAAAGCCACCAGTACCGCCACGGTAATCACCGCCAACACGAAACGAGAAGCCGACCGCGAGCGTGAATCGTTCACACTCGCCGACTCCGAATCGGCCATCGAGCCCTGCACCTGCCGGATATCCTCGCTGCTGCCGGGATAATCGGGTCCGTTGGAAACCCCGGAAGCCGCTGGAGGGGCGGGAACGTTTGGTCCGAGAGAGGGAAGCGCAGAACCAGGGTTGTCGTCGTCCATGTCATTATTCATGATGTTCTCCGTATTCTTCATGCCTGTTCCCGTCCGTATCCGCGCGTTCTGGGAATCGCCACCAGCACATAGACAGCCATGACCAGTCCCAAGCACCATAGCCAGGTTTTCCGCCAGGCGCTGTGTTGTGCGGCATTTTGCCCCTTGATCGGCACACCTTGTTTCTTTTCGTCCACCTTGGTCAGTCGATAATAGGTTCCTTGCGTTGCGTTCACCACGGATTGGACCCCGTCGCTGGAATTGATGTTGCTGATCAGACGCAACGTGGCGTCACGATCGGAGGTGGATTTATCAGCGGAGACATAGATACCGCCGAATCCGAGCTTGGCTAGGGTTTCAATGGCATCATCGTTGCCGTTGGAAAGCAGTTCGCTGCTGGCCTTTGCAATCTGATCTGCCGACAAATCGCCGGCACCGGAGGCCACGCTGGCCTTCCATGCCGGTGAAACGTCAACGAGATCGCCACGCCGCGAGCGCATCACAGAAAAATCGATGTGGTTGCCGGTGACGGCCTGAAGTGCCAGTACGCGATGGTTTTCCTTGTTCTGCAGATAGTCCACAGCCACCATCGGCAATCCGGCGTCGCTCGCCTCGACTTCATTGCCCCGAGACATCATGCCGAACGCTGCGGCCGAACAAGCGGAAAGCGCCAGTACCAGGACAAGCAGGGCACGACCGAATTTGATGGCTATGCCCTTGACTTTGTCCTTGACACCGTTGGATTCAGCGTTCGTTCTATCCTGCTCGCTTTCCGAAATCCTCAAAGGCACGAAACGCTTGACGGCACCGCCGGAGACGATGCAGGCGCAGGAAAGCAATGCCAAAAGGGCCAGCACCACGCCCGGAAGCACAGACGCGGCGAAGGCGTCACCGCCCTTGAGTGACACACAGATTCTCGAGGCCGCCATGGCCAGTACGAGGCCGGTGAGCGCAACGAACCACATCATCCGCGAGGCACGAAGAGCGAACGGCAGCAGCAACGCGGCCAGAGCCACCACCACGATGACGCACAACGCCGCCAGAATCGCCAAGGTTTCAAAGCCGCGCTGGCTGTTGAACAGCTGCACGCGCATATCAACCCCGAACGGAAGGGCAAAGGCGCGGGAGATGATCTGTCCTGCGGAGAGGGACGCCGGAGCGGAATCCGGCACAGGCTGAAGGACATCGGCGAAAAGCTGCCGCCATGCCCCGACGCTTGCATAGTGGACGCTGTTGACCAGCGTAGGCAGCAAAAGCACCAATCCAGGCACCGGGATGAGCAGCAGCATCAGCCGATGCGAACGCACAAGGATCAGGAAGAACACAAGGCAGACAATCAGCGGGAATATCAGCTGCGGTTCGCAGGCAACCGTGACCGCGAAACACAACGCCGCGCAACCCGCAGCCTGCACGGACGCATGCGAGTGCACCAAATCTTCAGTGCCATACATGCCGACGGCCCTGAACGTGAACGCAAAAGCCGCCGGAAGGAACACCATCACCATCAACAACGCAATATTCGCGCTCCCGAACGCGCCCAAGGCGAAGGCCAAGGCCACCCACAGCAGGCCGACGACCACCCGCACCCAGTCGGAACGGGTGAATACACCCGCCAATGCCCAGAAAGCAAGCGCCATGGCAGGGGCCGCAAGGAAGAACATCAACGATATGGCGATGACGGGATGTCCGATCGTAACGACCGAGGCCACAAGCCAGACCATCAGCCATGGAGCAGGGGGCGCAGGCACACCGACGCCGACACCGAAGGCCCACGGGGTGCTTGCGGCGCAAAGCAATGTCGAGAAACCTGCCCCACTGGAAAGCCACGACGGCGAATACAGGCTGGCGCCGCCCAATGCCTGGCGGAATACGTTCCATTCGAAGACGATGACCGTCACCAGAGCCACGACGGCCATAAGAGCCGCAAAGCCGAAACGCCGTATCGCACGCATACGCAAATGGCTTTTCGCAAGAGGGGAAAGAAGCTCGATGTGCTGTTGGCTGTCGAGGGCACGGCTGCGTTTACGCCATTCCCCGATCTGCTTGCGATCGGCGCAGAGCAGGTCCAAGGCGGGCGCCCCGGCCCCATGACGCATGCTTTGCTGTCGCCGGGCATGGATCATCTGCGGCAACTGGCCGAGCATACGCCACGGCAGGCAGAGTATGCACCAGGCACGCCACGGGCTTTTGGCAAGAAGGGCACCTATGGCATGCCACAGGGCACGCAGCAGGTTGAGCACCCACACCAGCGGCCAGAACAACGTGCGGATATCGGTGTAATAGTATTTCTGGGCGGCATCGAGTGTGGCAGATGTCGCATCCACCGGATTCTCCTCGTCGATAGGCGCGCCGGTCCTTGTCCGAATGCCTTCGAAACGTGCGCGACGGTGGGCGATATGGGCCTGCGGCACGACGATGACCCGGCCCCCGGACTCACAGATACGACGTGAAAAATCGGCGCCCTCGGCGAACGTCGTAAACCACGGATTGATCTCCCCGACGTCTTTTTTGGTCTGCAACGGCAACAGGGCACCTGCCAAAGAGACCGCAAACACATCAGCACGCCCGTCATATTGTTCCTGATCGGGTTCACCGTCGACCACGAGGCTTTCCAGACGATGTTTGCCCGCGTAACTGCCGACGTTATGAAGCGCAGAACCAGACCAATCGAGCTGTTTGGCACCGATCAGCGAAACCGTGGGCGTGTTGTGCCAAGCCTCGACCAAAGCCTCCAGGCAACCGGCACCCACAGGCCTGGAATCGTCGTGCAGAAGCCAAAGCGCACGGACGGAGGCGGGGAGACTGGCGTAGAGGAAGGCCTTGGCGACTGCATCAGCGAAGGAACGCGCCCCGGCGGCTCGCACCAACTGGACATCGACACGCTCGGGGGGATCGGCAGCAAGCTGCGCCGCCCCGCCTCCGGGTTCGGGCAGGGCAGAGACGGTGAAGCCCGTACGCATCGGCTGTGCGGTGCCACCCGTGCAATCGGCGACGACAATGGTGCGTGGCAGGACCTTCTGGACCATCAACGCACGCAGAGTAGCGGGGAAAAACCGTACATCATGTTCGACCGTGACAATCGCGGCGACGCTTCGATCGACGCTCTGCCCCTTGACTCGGGGTCTGGAGCCGATGACCTCGGCCACAATTCGCTGTATATCGACACTGCCGTTGGAACTCATGCTCACCAGTGTAGACGATGGCCTCTCTACCGTGCCGGCAGCAATCGAAGTGAAAGAATTCACGGTTATATCGGACATTATGTATCATGAGTACCCATGCGTAATGCGTCTATGGCAACGGATTTTCAGGAAAAATTCAACCTCTAGGCATACAATGCCCTCTAGGAATAACGAATGGCAGTCCCGTGATGGCTTTGAGACTTCGGCTGGCGGGTAAACAGAAAGGCGAGGTATGGCTTCACACCGTATCAAAGACCTCAAGATACCCAACCTCGCAGGCTGGCGCTCCCCCAAGCCCATGCACGGTACCGCCTATATCGTTCGCCACCGGCTACGCAGCGCCATCATCATGACGTTGGTGGCCATCGTCGTATGCGTATCCACCGCGGTAGGTGTGGCCGCATTCACGTTGGCGCATGCCCCTGTAGCGGTCAAGCCCATCATCCAGCCACATGGCAAAGAAGAGAAACTCGTCGATCCGAATGCCGGCAAGCCCATCGAATTCCTGGTTCTGGGACAGGACACGCGAGCGGGCGGAGACAACGCCGCACTCGGCGGCAGCGACGACGAAGGCGAACACAACGCCGACACCACCATGGTCGTGCAGATCAGCGCCGACCGCTCCTATATCAATCTGGTCTCCATCCCCCGCGATTCCATGGTCGACGCACCGAGCTGCCAGACCAGCAAAGGCATCATTCCCGCACAACACAATGTGATGTTCAATTCCATCTTCGCCTCGGGCTGGAACCAAGGCGGCGACCTCGCCAGCGCCGCGAGCTGCACGATGAATGCCGTCAACGCGTTGACCGGGCTGAAGCTCGAGCACTTCATCGTGGTCGATTTCCAAGGCCTGCAAGGCATGATCAACGCCATCGGCGGGGTCAACGTCTGCCTGCCGACCGACACGAAGGACGATTACACGGGACTTGACCTCAAGCGCGGCCTCCAGCACCTCGACGGCACGCAGGCCACCGAATACGCCCGTATGCGCCACGGGACCGGCACCGACGGCAGCGACATCATGCGTACCGCACGCCAGCAGTATCTGGTCAAGGAGATACTCACCGAGGCGTTGTCGAAGAACCTCCTGACCAACAGTGCACAGCTGTACCGTCTGGCCAACGAAGCGTTGAAATCGTTGAGCATCTCAAGCGGCCTTTCCAGCGTCACCACGTTGGCCGGACTCGCCCTGAGCCTGCACAGCATCAAACCCGATCATCTCTATGCACGCACCATTTCGGTCGTCCCGGCGCCCACCGATCCAAACAACCGTGTGGTCTGGTCCGATGACGCCGATCAAACCTGGGCCAAACTGCGCGAATACAAGCCGCTGACCCAACAGGACACAGGCACGGGCGCTCAGAACCAGAGCCCGAGCCAAGGCCAAGGCACGACGGGTCAAAACCAAGGCCAGGATGCCAATGGCACCCAAACCCAGCAGGGCACTCCCGATCCGAAGACCGGACTCATTACCGCCTCCGACGGCAGACTCATCGACCCCGTCACCGGAGGAACCGTGGACCCGGAAAACGGCATGATCCATGATCCCGTCACCGGCCAGTACATGGGGGTGGCCAACCAGTACCTCAACGCGACCGTATGTGCGGTTCCTGCGCAGAAGTAGGCAAACCCTCCCCTCTTCGCATCCTCCCGCGAGTAAAAGTAGTAACTGCTCTAAGCTTTCGGGAGGGTATATGGTCAAGCAGTCAGGTGGATTCGACGCGCAGGGAACCCCACCCAGCTTCATACCCTCCGGCGCACGCAAGCGTCCGGACACCGGACGGGTACCGGTTCCCTCCGCCACCCCGCAGGTCCCTCCCGCCTTTTCTCCTGCCAAACCCCGCAAAAGGACGGCCAGTCACCGGCCAATTCAAAAACCGGACCAGCCACCGGCCCTAGCCCCGGCCCAGCCACGCACACCCCGTCAGAGTACGGGTTCCTCGCGCATCGCGTCCCCGGCACGTTCCTCGTCTTCACGGAGTTCAAAACGGGAATACAACGGTTCTGCGATATCACCGAAACGTCCGAGCCGAGCCCAACCTTCGGGGTTCGGCTCGGGATTCGGCAATGAGGCGACCAGACCACACAAAAAACACCATTGGGTGCTTTCCGCTCTGCTCGCCATTGTTCTGGTCATTGTCCTGGCGATCTTCGGCTGCTGGAACTGGGCCAATTCGCAACTCGACAAAAGCGATTGGCTGACCGGCAAAGTCAATACCAACGGCACCTCCTGGCTCGTGCTCGGTTCGGACGAACGTGACGATTCCGGAGTCGGGGGAAGCGCCGACGACACTCCGGGCTTCCGCACCGACACCATACTCGTGCTGACCAAGCCCTCCCACGGTTCCTCCTCGCTCATTTCGATTCCGCGTGATTCGCTGGTCAAAGTCGATGGAACGAACATGAAGATCAACGCCGTGGCCGAAACACAAAGCAAAAAGACA
Source organism: Bifidobacterium sp. ESL0800 (assembly GCF_029395355.1). Classification (NCBI taxonomy): domain Bacteria; kingdom Bacillati; phylum Actinomycetota; class Actinomycetes; order Bifidobacteriales; family Bifidobacteriaceae; genus Bifidobacterium; species Bifidobacterium sp. ESL0800. Next base: position 475,396 of record NZ_CP113913.1, on the reverse strand, counting down.
CTGACCGGCAAAGTGGAAGATATCACCGGCCAGAAAATCGACCATGTCGCCGAGATCAAATTCAATGGGCTGACCCACGTGGTTGACGCCCTTGGCGGGGTCAAACTCTGCTACGACAACACGGTCAATGACGCTTACTCAGGACTCAACTGGCAGGCTGGTTGTCATGTGGCCGATGGCGGCACGGCACTTGCCTTCTCGCGTATGCGTTACTCCGATCCAAAAGGCGATTTCGGACGTGCCGAGCGACAGCGTCAGGTCATCGGGGCCATCATGAGCAAGGCCTCATCGTCCGATATCATGAAAAGCCCGACAAAGGCGCAGAAAGTCGCCAAGGCGGCCCTTTCCTCCATCGAAGTCGATAAGCAGACCAACCCGCTCACGTTGCTGTCGATGGCCAAGGCGTTCAAAGCCGCTACAGGGAAATCCGGCATCTCCGGCTCCGTTTATTGGACCGACCCGGACTATTACGTCGATGGAGTCGGTTCGAGCGTTCTTCTGGACGATTCGAAAAACCTCGAATTGTTCTCTCAGCTCGCATCCGGAGACCACAAGCCGGGGACCGTCGGCACTCTGGCGGAATCGGTTGGACAAAATTAACACTATTTTTTTCGGTGAAAACCCTTGAAAAAATCTGCTTTTCGTGATTATCTAAGTAGTGGAATGCAGTCGAGGACAACAGGAAGGTCGTTTGCTTCTATGAGTAATGCTTTTGATTGGCGAGCCAAAGCGGCATGCCGCGACAAGGATCCCGAGCTTTTCTTCCCCGTCGGCAACACGGGCGCCGCCTATCAGCAGATCGAAGAGGCCAAGGCCATCTGCCGTACCTGCAAGGTCATCGACGCGTGCCTCAAGTGCGCACTCGACACCAATCAGGACTACGGCGTCTGGGGCGGCCTGAGCGAGGATGAGCGCCGTGCCCTGAAGCGCCGCGCCATGCGCGCCCGCCGCAGTCAGAACATGCAGATGCAGGTCTGATCGCGGCTTTGCGACGCGCCGTCATGATGCGTCGCAAAGCTGAGATTTGTTGCAGCCTTTATAGTGATGTCCCTTCCGGTTTATCATCGGGAGGGACATCACTATATGCCGTTATGCGAAAAACCATCTGCAGGAATCAATCACCGTGCGTATCACGCTCTCGTGCATGACTGAATCAGGACACAACCGGACACACGTGACGACAAGATACGAGATACGGGTGCGGGCCGGTACAAGGCCTTTCCCGGCCCTGTGCCGGCCCGCACTCCGCAAAATCTCATCCGGCGGATTGGCATCCTTCAGCGCAAGGATCAGTCGCCTTCCTGTGCCGCACGCAGGTTGATGTCGAGAATGACCCTGGTGCCTCCCCCCTGACGCTCGCCCCAACGCACGGTGCCGTTGAAGTCGTTGGTCACGAAGGTGTTGATGATCTGGGTGCCAAGCCCGGAACCCGAGGTTCGGGCCATGCCGTTGTCTTCCTCCGCGGCCAGTCCGGAACCGTCGTCTTCGACCACCACGTTCAGATGATTGCCGCTGCGGCCTACCGAAATGGTGATGTTGCCTTCCTTGCGGCCTTCGAAGCCGTGCTCCACCGCGTTGGTGATCAGCTCGGTCAAGACCAAGGACAGCGGCGTGGCGTCCTGTGCCGGCATCATACCGAACTTGCCGATGTAGCGGATATGGATATGCTGGTCGTCCATCGTAGCCAAATCGACGCTCATCTTGAGCAAGTTGGAGATCACGGCGTCGTAATCGACGATCTCGTTGACGGTCTGGCTCAGACCTTCATGCACGGTGGCGATGGTCTGGATGCGCCGCTGCGCCTCCTTGAGCTCCGTTTTGACCTCCTGGGATTTCGTCTTCCTGGCCTGCAGGCGCAGCAAAGCCGACACCGTCTGCAGATTGTTCTTCACCCTGTGGTGGATTTCGGAGATGGTGGCGTCCTTCGTCTGCAATTCCTGCTCGCGGCGACGCAGTTCGGTGACATCGCGGCAGAGCACGATGGCGCCGGCCCGGCCCGTCTCATTGTAGAGCGGCAGCGAATGCATCGAGACCATGGAATTGTTGGCGTCCAGCTCGCAGTCGGCCGCCGCCTTGCCGCTCAAGACCAGCGGGAGGGTCTCGGGGACCGGATCCTTGGGATGGAGCAGCTGCGTCCCGATTTCGCTTAAATAGTGCCCTTCCATTGCGGTGATGTCACCGAGCCTGCGGAAACAGCTGATGGCATTGGGAGCGGCGTACTTCACGATGCCGTTGGGATCGAGAATGATGAAGCCGTCCGAGACCCTGGCGTTGTGCTGCTGGCTCATCAACGCGTCGTGATAGGGGAATTGGCCACGGGGAATCATCTCGAAGAGCATCTTGCCGGCGTTGATGCTTTCGGATTCGTAGCGGCCGTTGGATTCGCGGGTCGACATATTGGTCTCCCGCACCACCACACCAAGCGTCTTGTTGCCACAGCGCACCGGCGCGTAGACGTTGCAGACACTCGATTTGCCGACCTGATGCAACGTCGTGGTATGCAGAACGCCGTCGACGTTCATCGCCGTGTCGATTTCATCAACGAGATTTTCGGATACCTCATTGCCTACGGCGTCGTCGCTACGCATCGTCATCACCGTGGAGGGACGGCACTGCTCGGCGACGATGTATTTGCCATCGTCACGCCGAAGCACCAGAAGCAGGTCCGCAAAACTCAAATCGGCGATGACCTGCCAGTCCGCCACCAACAAATGAAGCCATTCACGGTCGCCGGCGTCAAAATCGGACTGCGCGGCGAGAATCTCATCAAAATCAGCCATGGTTCAATCATACTATGAGACGGTTGCTTTGATATCGCAAGGCTGAAAAATACTATGTCACGAACTTAGGTTACGATAACGTAAGTTACGCTTGCGTAAGCAGTTGCTGTTTCATTGGTGTTTTCACCTGTCTACCCGCGGCGTAAAAACACCTGAGACTCTGGAGGGGCCATGTCCGACAAGTCCGCCAAAAAAACGATCGACGACGCCATTGCCGCAAATCGGAACCGCCACGCCCCCAGTCGAAATGACGTTCTCTCTCCATCCGCGGCAACAGCACAAAACACCCCCGATCTTTCCGATTCGGCACAGTCCGCAGAACCCTCCAAGGCCATCGAAACCTCCGTCACCGAGGCACGGCAACAGGCCATGGAGGCCAAAGCCGACGCCATCCGTACGCAAGCACATAGCAAGGCCGACACCATTCGCCGTAAAGCCGACGAGCGGGCGGCATACGTCATCGCCCGAGGCGAGGTCAAAGCCGCACGAGCGCTGGGCATCGCTCCCCCGCCCATGCCCGGTCGCAAAGTACGTCTCGACGTCCACGGACGCCCGAAACCGTTGCTGCGCGGCTGGATTCATGCCGTCGCGGCGCCGCTGGCTCTGGCCGCCGGAATCGTGCTCATCTGCCTTGCCGAGGGGACGGCACTGAAATGGGCGTGCGCCGTCTTCATGATCTGCTCGACGTTCCTGTTCACCAATTCGGCCGCCTACCATCTCGGTGACTGGTCGCCGAAAACCACCGATCTGCTGCGCCGCATCGACCACATGAACATCTTCCTGTTAATCGCGGGCACTTATACGCCGGTTTCGTTTGCGTTGACGCCCAACTGGCGCAACGGGGTCATCGGCGGGATGTGGGCCTGTACACTGGTGGCATTGCTCATCCACGTCATCTGGATCAACGCCCCACGCTGGCTCTACACCGCCGTCTACATCGTCTTCGGCGTCTCCGGGGTGGCTTTCCTCGACCTTTTCTGGTTCTCGCCTTACGCGGGGCCGGCGGTGGTCGTTCTTCTGGCGGCAGGCGGCGCCTGCTACATCGCCGGGGCCATCGTCTATGCGCTGCGGCGTCCGGATCCGTGGCCGCGCGTCTTCGGATTCCACGAGATCTTCCACCTGGGTACCGTGGCCGGGTACGCCTGCCACATGGTGGCCATCTACATGGTCATCGTCAGTCTCTGGCAAGTGCGCCCATAGGCAGCCGGCCGTCCATTCGCCTCAAGAACGCAAGACATGATACAAAAAGGTCCGGAACCACGAAATGGTGGATCCGGACCTTTTGATATTCACCTTACGAATAAGGCATATAGAACAATAACGACGATTGGCCTTACTTCATCGGCTTGGAGTCTATGATCTTCACCGTGATCTCACGGCCATTGGGAGCCTTGTAGGAGACCTCATCGCCTTTCTTGGCACCCATGATGGCCGTGCCAATGGGAGATTCGGGGCTGATGACGTCATAGTCGGTCGCCACGGCGATATCACGGGAGCCGAGCACGTACTTCATCTCCTTGCCCGCAAGCTCCACGGTGACCAATGAGCCGTTGCCCACCTTTCCCGCCGGCGGCGCCTTCAGAATCTTCGTGTTGCGCAATTTGACGATCAGCTCGTTGATGCGCCCCTCGTTCTTGCCCTGTTCCTCACGGGCGGCCTGATAGCCGCCGTTCTCGCTCAAGTCGCCTTCGGCGCGAGCCGTCGCGATGCGCTGGGTGATCTCGTCACGATAATCACCCTGACGGTAGGCCAGCTCCTTTTGAAGCTTGTCATAGGCTTCTTGCGTGAGCAGAACGGTCTTTTCTTCCTCTGCCATGATTCTTCCTTGCCTTGTTATCGGTTTTGTGTTCTGCGCCCGGATAGTGCCAGACGGTAGAAAACAAATATGACCGGCGCTGCAGCCGGTCAATCGTTTTGGATTTCCGTGCTTCAGCGCGTGGAGATGATGTCGATGACAAACACCAGCGTGTCATCGCCGCCTATCCCGGCCTGCGGCATACCTTGCCGGCCATAGCCGTATTCCGGCGGAATCGAAACCACCAGACGCGAGCCGACATTGTGGCCCGGAACCGTACGGTCCCAGCCTTTGATGACCTGGCCGACACCGATGCCGAAACTCGCCGGCTGGTGACGCTCGAAACTCGAGTCGAAGGGTTCGTCCTTGCCCCAGACGACCCCATGGTAATTCACCGTGACCGTGTCGCCTGAACGAACCATCGGGCCGTCGCCCTCGATAAGTTCGACGGCCTTGAGCCCGGCCGGGGCGGGGGTGTCGGGGAACTTGATAACCGGCTTCGCGCCGAATTCGGCATTCACCTCGGGCATATTCGTAGCCATACGTAGGCCTCCTTGTAGTTTACATTTTCATTAGGTTAGCACTGATGCACCCCGATGTTCATCATCGTTTCGAAAGTGCACAGAACTTACGAGAGGGGGTCGTCCATTTTCGGGCATGTGGGATGCCGTTCTTTGTCAGCATTCCACGACGTTGACGGCCAGTCCGCCTTCCGATGTCTCCTTGTACTTCGACATCATGTCGGCACCGGTGTCCTTCATGGTCTTGATGACCTGATCGAGGCTGACCATGTGCTGCCCGTTGCCGAGAAGTGCCATACGCACCGCATTGATCGCGGTGTTGGCGGCCATGGCGTTGCGTTCGATGCAGGGGATCTGAACCAAGCCGGCCACCGGGTCGCAGGTCAGGCCCAGATGGTGTTCCATGGCCACCTCCGCGGCGTTCTCGACCTGCCGTGGCGTGCCCTGCATGACCTCGCAGAGCCCGGCCGCCGCCATCGAAGCGGCGGAACCGACCTCGCCCTGGCACCCCACTTCGGCACCGGAAATGGAGGCGTTGCGCTTGAAGAGATAACCGACGGCTCCTGCAGCCAAAAGGAAGCGGATGACGCCTTCCTCATTGGCGGAACCGGCGAAATGCCAATAGTATTCAAGCACCGCCGGAATGATGCCTGCCGATCCGTTGGTCGGCGCGGTGACGATACGGCCGCCGCCGGCGTTTTCCTCGTTGACCGCGAGCGCGAAAAGATCGACCCAAGTGCATTCCGAGGTCTCCAGCACGGCGGCCGGCCGACGTACGTTATGGGAGAGGATATCGGCATTGCCGGAAAGCTCGCGATAGATCTTCGGCGCGCGCCGGGGCACGTCAAGGCCTCCGGGCAATGTCTTCTGCGTCGACGTGCAGCCGTTTTTGACACAGTCGTCCATGTGATGCCAGACGTTGAGCAACGCTTCTTTGACCGCCTTCGGCGTTCGGGTGGCCGTCTCGTTGGCCCATACGATTTCAGAGATGCTTTTGCCTTCACGCTTGCATATCTCAAGCAGTTCGTTGGCGCTGGAGAAGGGATACGGGGCCTCGGGCGGGAAATCGTTGCTGCTGTCGACGCTCGCCTCCTCGGCGAAGGTGCTGCCTTTCGGCGCCTTCTCGTGAATGCCGATCATCAGATCGTCGGCGTGCCCAAGTCGTACGAACCCGCCTCCGATGGAATACCAGACCTGGTTGTCCATTGCTTCGCCGTGATCGTCAAACACCTCGAAACGCATGCCGTTGGGGTGCGCGGCCAACATCTTCCAACGCTCGAAGACGACATCGTTGTCGTAATCGAACCTGATCTTGTGCTTTCCGTCGAGATTGAGCCGTCCGGTGTTCTCGCACTCCTCTTTGATATTGAGGAGATGATCGGTGTCGACCGTGGCCGGCACGTTGCCTTCCAGCCCAGCCACCGCGGCCCTGTCGGTGCCGTGGCCAAGCCCTGTCATCGACAACGAGCCGTAAAGAGTGACCCTGACCCGGCTGACACGGCCCAGCAGGTCACGTTCGTCAAGCGAGGCGACGAAATTGGAGGCGGCGATCATCGGGCCGACGGTATGCGACGAGCTCGGTCCCACGCCGATTTTGAACATGTCGAGAATAGTGAACATGCCATTATTCTAACGTGCCTTTGTACACCGCAGGTTTCTTTGTGTGCGAATCTGCAAAATACCGATCATATGAACTATTTCAATTGAGCAAACCCGATCGTCCGCAAATCCTAAAGATAGATCAACCAAATTTCAAGACGAATCGTACAGTACTCCCGGTGGGACTCGAACCCACAAGCCAATGGCGGCTGATTTTAAGTCAGCTGCGTCTACCAATTCCGCCACGGGAGCACATCGGCAAATACCGACAGAACGATATTATGTCACATCGCCTCTACCGTAAAATCGCCCGAAATGTCGTCGAAAAACACCGAGCGCCGAAACCGGGACGGCAACAATCAATCAACATTCCTTTTTCAACAGCCTTGCGCCGTAATCGAGGACGATGCCATCCAAAAGGCCGTGGTCGCTGGAAATGAAGGAATCGATCGACGTGCCGTGGTCACGCTGCACGGCCTGCGAGACGCGAGTCAGGATGCGGTTCCAGATCAGCGCTCCCCCGCCGACCACATCGATGCGGCCGGGATGGATGGTCTTGTAGGTGGCGCGTTCGGCGCGGGTCATGTTGAGGAACCGGTCGTCGACCGCGAAGATATCCTTGTATGACACACGTACTCCGTCGACGGCACGGTGATCATAGTGTTTCAATCCCAATACCAGCGCGGTCATCGTGGTGACCGACCCTGAGACACCGATGATGGTGCCGGTTTTTCCTGCCGGCACATGTTCGAACGCCTCATCGATGTGCCGGTCGATGTCTTCACTGGCCTCCGCGACCTCATCTTGTGTCGGCGGGTCGGAGCGCAGATGACGTTCTGTCATACGAACCGAACCGATGTTCATCGAAAACGCGGCTTGCACGCTTGTGGAGGGCGCGGATTTTCCGTCGCCCCCCATGACCATCTCAGTTGAGCCTCCTCCAAGGTCGACTACGAGATACGGCGCTTCCAAGCCTTTGCGGGGCACGCTGCCGGTGGCTCCGAGGAAACTCAGCGACGCTTCTTCGGTGCCCGGAATCACTTCGGGGCGCACACCCAGAATCGAGCTGATGCCATCCTCGAAATCTTTTCGGTTCTCGGCGTCTCTGGTGGCCGAGGTGGCAACGAAACGCAATCCGTCCACCGGATGATCGTTGAGCACCTGCGCAAAATCCCTGGCTGCGGCATACGCGCGTTCGAGTGCGGCGTCAGCGAAACGGTGGGTCTTGTCGACGTCCTGTCCGAGCCGGATGACCTGCAGCATACGGGGTACGATGTCTTCGACGCTGCCGTCGGCAAACACCTTGGAAACCTTGAGACGGATGGAATTGGTGCCGCAATCGATTCCGGCAACGGTCACAAAATCCTTGTTTTCGTCTCTCATGGAAGCACCATCCGTTTCGTGTCAATCTGTTTTCGTGTCAATCGGTTCTGCTGTCTCCGACATTATCCGCCCACCGCAACATTAGCGACATTGTGGCCGCGGCCGAACACCCACATCCGTGCCGCGACACGCACGGCTGCCACGTCATCGACCCGTTCAGTCCAACGACGTCGTGCAACGGCAGACGTTCGGGGCGAACTCATCGGCGATGCGTTCCATCACCATGTCACCGATGGGATTGGCACCCTCACCCATCACCAGCGTCTGCGCCACGAGCGCGTGCAGGCATTTCACACGTACGGGCATTCCTCCCGCGCTGGTACCCGCGATATGCTCCTCACTGTCGCCAAGCCGCTCCGCAAGCTCGTGACGGAAGGCAAGATAGAGCCGATGCGCCCGCTCGTATTGTGCGTGAATCGTTTCGTCGTTCTGGACCAGATCGGTATAGTGCCGCATCGAACCATCGGCTTCGACCCGAGAGACGGCCTTGGTGGCCTCCGGACTGGTCAGATAGCAGGTTGTAGGGAACGGAGTGCCGTCAGGCAGCACAGGACGCGTCACCACCGCCAGCGGCCTGCCGCACACGCAACGTGCCCCGACGGCGACCATGCCACGCGGGAAACGTCCCAGCTGTTGCTTGACCAAAGCGAGATCGTCGTCGCTGGCTTTGTCCGCCATCACGCGGCCCACCAGTTCTTCGGCCATTGCTTTGAGGCCGCTTTCATCAATCGGCATGATCGAAGAACGGGTTCCCTCTCCGGCGAAAGACTGCCGTTGAGCATCTTGTACGTTCGGATTCGTGGATTCTGTAGGTTGAGATTGCTTTTCTTGCACGCTGTTCCTTATCCGTTATGGGTTTTAAGTTTATGGTCGATCATCAGGTCTTGCCTACCGCTGTTTTATAGCATCGGATTGCACACCGGTCATGGTGAGACGTTCAAAGCCGAAAAAGATCCATGAACGTCTCGATCAATCCGCGCATAGCCGAAACCGGTTATTGCCCAGCCGTCTTCGCACCCGATTTGTCGCCGTTCTTATTGTCGGCACCGGTCTTCTGGCTCGGTTTGTTCTGGGAATTGACGGTGTTCTTGCTGTCTTTGGCCTTGCCGTCCGGTTTCGCTTCACCATCGGTCTGTCCGCCCACCGCCTTGGGAGTAGTGACTTCGCCGGCCTTGCCTTTCTTCAAGGGCTCATCGGCCTTCTTGAAACCATAGGCGAGTTCCCGATACCAAGGCAAACTGGGCGCGTCCGAATCGGTCTCGTTCTGCTCGGCACTCTCCGATTTCGGCTTCACACCGGTGACCGCTTCCGGATGCTCGACGTGGATGGCCTGTTCTCCAGGAAAGACGAACCCCAGCCTCTCTCGTGCTTGGGCGGTGACATAGGCGTTGTCGTTCCAACGCGAGATGTCATTTTCAAGATTCTGTTTTTGGGACACCAAAGCGGCTTCCTGTCGCTTGAGCCCGTTGAGCTCCGCAAGATTCAAGGCATAGCTGTGAAAAGTCGCCGCCAATTGGATGGCGCCGAGAACGACGATGAAAAACGCGACGAAGAACGCAATCGGGCCTGAGCCGCGACGTCGGCTCTGCTTCTTGCCGCTCGCCGTTTTGCCTGTGTTCTTCGTAGTGCCCATAAGACATAAAATACCCGTCACATTCGACTCCGTAAAGTGAATGTGACGGGCAAAGCTCACAGCACAACAGCGCTGCGAATGGGTTTAGTCAGCAGAAGTTACTTCATGTACTTCTTGCAGGCCTTGAACGCGGAATAGCCGGCGTACTCGGCGGTGGAGCCAAGCTCCTCCTCGATCTCCAAGAGGCGGTTGTACTTCGCGATGCGCTCGCCACGGGCCGGGGCACCGGTCTTGATCTGACGGGTGTTCTTGGCGACGGCGAGGTCGGCGATGGTGGTGTCCGGGGTCTCGCCGGAACGGTGGGAGACCATGGAGGTGAAGCCGTTGGCCGTGGCGAGCTCGATGGCGTCGAGCGTCTCGGTGACGGTGCCGATCTGGTTGAGCTTGACCAGCAGAGAGTTCGCGGCGTGCAGATCGATGCCCTTCTGCAGGCGCTTCGGGTTGGTCACCAAGAGGTCGTCGCCGACGAACTGGAGCTTGTCGCCCATCTCGGCGGTGATCTTCTGCCATGCGGGCCAATCTTCCTCGGCGAACGGATCCTCGATGGAGACCAGCGGATACTTGGAGACGAGCTCCTTGTAGTAGTTGAGCATGTAGTCGGCATCGCGATCGGCGCCGTCGAAGTGATAGGTGTTGGTGTCCTTGTTGTAGAACTCGGAAGACGCCACGTCGAGGCACAGGCCGATCTGCTCGCCCGGCTTGTAACCCGCGGCCTCAATGGCCTGCATGATGTACTTCAGGGAATCCTCGTTGGTCTTCATCTTCGGAGCGAAGCCGCCCTCGTCGCCGAGACCGGTCTCGTGGCCATCCTTCTTCAGGATGGACTTCAGGGTGTGATAGACCTCAACGCCGGCGCGCAGGGCTTCCTTGTAGGAATCGAAGCCGTAGGGGGAGATCATGTATTCCTGGATGTCGGTGGCGAAATCAGCGTGCGCGCCGCCGTTCATGATGTTCATGTTCGGAACAGGCAGGATGTGGCCGTTGGTGCCGCCGATGTAGCGGTAGAGCGGCAGTTCCGCGGATTCCGCGGCGGCATAGAGGGCCGCGAGCGAGACGCCGAGGATGGCGTTGGCGCCGAGCTTGCCCTTGTTGGGGGTGCCGTCGAGCTCGATCATCGTGTCGTCGAGGGCACGCTGGTCGGTGGCGTCCATGCCGATGACCTTGGGGGCGATGACCTCGTTGACGGCCTTCACCGCGTCGAGGACACCCTTGCCCTGATAACGGGACTTGTCGCCATCGCGGCGCTCCCAAGCCTCGGCCTCGCCGGTCGAAGCGCCGGAGGGAACCAGGCCGATGCCTTCGGCACCATCGACGGTGTCAAGAACGACCTTGACGGTCGGGTTTCCACGGGAATCGAGAATCTCGCTGGCATATACGCTTTCAATTGCTGCCACAATGTCTCCTTTAAAGATGGACTTACACTAACAGTTCCAAGGTTAATGGCTTTGATGGACGTAAACCAGCGAAATCGGCTATTTTATGTGAGCGCTAACATTGATGTCGCCGTATCGTTCCACTCCTTTCATCATTTCGACTGTCTTGACACAGAGCGCACTACCGGTGCGCCCTCAGCGCGAACCTCCACGCCACGCCAGATCTTCGAGCAACTGGTCAGCCCAGCCCATCACCTCGGGGCTGGTCATCGGCTTGCCGCCCAGCGCTCCTCCGAACGGGGCGGGAATCAGGAGCGTATGAGTGACCGGACGATACTGCGAGCCCTTGTAAATCCTGGAAAGTCGCATTTGCAACGATTCCGGCGGGTCAATCTTGGCGATGCGCACACGGTTGCCCTGCGTGACAATTTCGCTGATGCCGAGCGCACGGGCCTTGCTACGAAGTCTGGCGACGTCGAACAGCGTGTCGAATTCCTCCGGCAACGGGCCGTAACGGTCGGTAAGTTCCTCTCGCAGCTCGGTAAGATCGTCTTCAGTGCGCGCGCTGGCCAACTTGCGGTAGGCTTCGAGGCGAAGCTTGTCCGAATCGATGTAATCGACCGGAATCGAAGCCTCGATGGGTAGGTCGATGGTGACCGCGACGGATTCTTTACGTTCCGGCTCCTTGTATTTCTCGACGGCGTCGGAGACCATGCGCACGTAGAGGTCGAAACCGACGCCCTCAATGTGACCGCTCTGCTCGCCGCCGAGCAGATTGCCGGTTCCACGCAGTTCGAGGTCCTTCATGGCCACGTCGAAGCCGCTTCCGAGCGCAGTGTTCTGCGCGATGGTGGCCAAGCGGTCGTGCGACTGCTGGGTCATGGGCTTCGACGGGTCGTAGAGGAAGTAGGCGTAGGCACGTTCCCGGCCTCGTCCGACACGGCCACGCAGCTGATGGAGCTGGCTTAAGCCGAAACGATCGGCGTGGTCGACGATCAGCGTGTTGGCATTGCTGATATCAAGTCCCGTCTCGATGATCGTAGTGCAGACGAGTACGTCGATGTCGCGATGCCAGAAGTCCTGGATGATATTGTCAAGCTGTTTTTCCCCCATCTTGCCATGGGCGATGCCGATCTTCGCTTCCGGGATGAGCTCGTGGATTTTCGAGGCGACCTTGTCGATGTCGTTGACACGGTTGTGCACGTAGAAGACCTGTCCGCCGCGCAACAGCTCACGACGAATCGCAGCGGTGACCTGCGCGTCCTCGTAGGCACCGACGTAGGTGAGCACGGGCAGGCGGTCTTCGGGAGGGGTGGCCAACGTCGACATCTCACGAATGCCGGTGACGGCCATCTCAAGCGTTCTGGGGATCGGGGTCGCCGAAAGCGAAAGCACGTCGATGTTGGTGCGCAGCGCCTTCAGGGTCTCCTTGTGTTCGACGCCGAAACGCTGCTCCTCGTCGATGATCAGCAGGCCCAGGTCCTTGAACTTGATTTTCGGGTTCAGCAGCTTGTGGGTGCCGATAACGACATCGACTTTGCCAGACTCAAGGTCTTTGAGGGTTTCGTCGATCTCCTTTTTGCTTTGGAATCGGCTCATCGCGGCGACGTCGACCGGGAAGCCCTCATAGCGTTGCGTAAACGTCTCGTAATGCTGCTGCACCAGCAGCGTGGTCGGGGCCAGAATGGCGACCTGCTTGCCGTCCTGCACAGCCTTGAATGCGGCACGCACGGCGATCTCGGTCTTGCCGAAACCGACGTCGCCGCAGATGAGGCGGTCCATCGGTACCGGCTTTTCCATGTCGGCCTTGACCTCGTCGATGGTGGTGAGTTGGTCGGCCGTCTCCTGATAGGGAAAGGCGTCCTCCAGCTCTTTCTGCCACGGGGTGTCCGGGCTGAAGGCGAAGCCCTTGGCCTGCTGACGGGCGGAGTAGAGCTTAACCAGGTCATCGGCGATTTCGTGGACATGCTTGCGCGCCTTGGCCTTGGTCTGCGCCCAGTCGGAACCGCCGAGTTTGTTGAGCTTGGGCTTGTCGGCGCCGATGTATTTGGAGACCTGATCGAGCTGATCGGTGGGGATGAACAGCTTGTCAGCCGGCGCGCCCCGTTTGGACGGCGCGTATTCGATGACCAGATATTCGCGGGTGGCGCGGTTGGCGCCCACCCCGGTGGTACGCTGGCGCATTTCAACGAAACGACCGATGCCATGTTGCTCGTGGACGATGTAGTCGCCGGCCTTGAGCTCCATCAGATCGATGGCCTTGTGGCGGCGACGCGAGGTCTTGCGCTGGGCGACGGCACTGGTCTTGCCGGTTAGGTCGCGCTCGGTAAGCAGGGCGAACTTGGCGGCGGTATCGATGAAACCGTCCATGGCCTGCGAGCGCACGGTGTCGAATCGCGTCACCCCAGTCTGGCCGAGGGCACGCCTGAGCCTTGACAAGGTTCCGTTGGCAGCAGCGGTAATCGTCACCTCGAAACCGTCATCTATCAGGCCTTCGACGCCGGTGGTGGCACGTTTTTCGTCGCCGCGATACTCCTCGGGAACCGAAGCGCTGAACTGGACATGACCGGCCATGTTCTGGTCCACACCAAAACTGGTAAGCCTCCAGACATCATGGTTGGAGAATTCAAGCGAACGGACGGTTTCTTCGAAGTCAAGGAAACTCGCTTGGTCAAAACTGATGGGCGCACCTGCCCCGTGACCGCTTGCGGCCACATGCCAGCTGGCGGCGAGGAACTCGTTGGCGGTTTTGGCGAGGTCGGCGGCGGCACGACGCAGTTTTTCAGGGTCGGAAAGCATGATGACCGCGTCTTTTGGCAACATGGTGGCCACCGGCTGCATATCGTCGATCAGCGCTGGAATCAGCGATTCCATGCCTTCCACCGGGATGGAGTCCGCGATGGATTGCAGCATGTCGTCGGCGTTGGGAATCTGGCCGATCAGCGATTTTGCACGGGCACGCACCTTGTCGGTCAACTGCAGTTCACGGCAGGGCGTGGCCCAGACGGTATCGACGCCGTCACCGTAGGTGCGCTGATCGGAGGCATGGAACTCTTTGATGGTGTCGATCTCGTCGCCGAAGAACTCGATACGCACCGGGTGCGGAAGGGTCGGCGGGAAGACGTCGACGATACCGCCGCGCACCGCGAACTCGCCGCGGTTAACGACCAGATCGACACGGGTATAAGCGTTTTCGACCAGTCTTGCAGAAACCTCATCCAGCGCAATTTCGTGTCCGACCTTGAATACCAATGGCTCCACATCGCCCAGCCCGGCCACCACCGGCTGGATAAGCGAACGCACCGGCATGACGAGGATTCGGATCGGGCCGAACATGGCACTGTGCTCCTGCGGGTGGCATAGCCTGCGGAAGACGGCCATGCGACTGGCCACGGTGTCGGCACGCGGCGACAGGCGTTCGTGCGGCAACGTCTCCCACGCTTCGAGCTGGCTCACCTCGTCTGGATCTCCCCCATACCACGAACGAATGGAGTTGACGGTCTCCTCGGCCTCGCGGCTGGAGGACACGACCATCACCACGGAAGAGTACTGTGCCCGCGCGGCCGCGAGCGCCGGTCGGATGCCCTCCGGAGCGCCGACCGTCAGCGCCTGATCGGCAGCACCCTCAGGGGCTTCGATTTCGCCGGCGAGCAAATCACGGAACGCCCCATCATCGTCAAGACGCGGCAAAAACTCTGCAAGTGAACCGGACATATCCTGCGCCGACGGTTCTTTCTGTGTGCCTTTATCGGGCTTCGTCACCGGATTGGTCTCTGATCGAGATGTAGACGTTGGCGTTTCATCCTTGCTATTGCGTTTCGTTGCGTGTTCGGAACGGCCTTTTGCTTCAGCGGCCATTGAACCGCTCCTGAGCCTCGCCAAGACCTTCGAACATAATGGTTTCCGCAGCGTCGGCGCCGTCGGCCAAAAAGTCGGGAAGCTCCTTGCGTTGCTGCCCGGAGAACCCGCCGAGCACCCAATTGACCGTGTTCTCATGAGCGTGCGGACCGCGCGCGGCGTGGCCGGTGCCCATACGAACGCGTGCATACTTGTTGGTACCCAGTGATTTATCAATCGAGCGGATGCCGTTGTGCCCGCCAGCCGAACCACCGGCCTTGACCTTGATCCGGCCGAAATCGAGATCCATGTCATCGTGAATGGCGATGATACGGCTGGGATCGATGTCGTAGTATTGCGCAATCGATGAAACGGCATCACCGGAATCGTTCATATACGTCAACGGCTTGGCAAGGAAGAACTTGAGGCTTGTGCCGTTGAGATTCATCACACCCTTGCCCAGCTCGGCCAATCCTTTATGGTCGCTCACACTCACCGACCAGCGCTGCGCCAACACGTCGGCGACCATAAAGCCCATATTGTGGCGGGTGCCTTCGTATTTCTTGCCGGGGTTGCCCAGTCCTGCGATCAACCAGAATTGTGATGCCATCTCGCGCTACGTTCTTTCTTATCGGCGATATATAAGCGATATATCAGGTCTTTAACGTAAAACCGCATCGAAGCGGGCATGGCAGAATGCACCGAAACGCGGTTATCCGATATCCATCATACCGATTCCAACCGACGCGCGACTACGCCGAACGGCAAACAAGACAGGCGGCCGACACCCTGATCCGCAGCAATTACAGATCGAGGTACCAATACGTCATATCGAGATATCGTGAGCCATCCCAACAGGCCTGCGGCAAAAACCCATAGCGCGTGAAGCCGAAACGCTTCATCAGGGCGATGGAGCCGGCATTGCTGGCGAAGATCAGCGCGTTGGCCTTGCGGTTGCCGAGTTCCCTGGCTTTGTCGACAAGCCAGGACACCATCTGCGTGCCATAGCCTCGATGCTGCGCGGCAGTGGCAATGTAATAGCTCAATTCAACCACGCCGTCATAACCGGCACGGGGATGAAAACGCGACAGGGAACCGAAACCCACTACTTCCCCGTTCTCGTCCTCCAAGACCACCACAGGAAAATCATGACGCGGCTCGTGGCTGGCCACCCATGCGCGCCTCTGTTCAAGGGTACGTGGGGTCAAATCGGCTGTGGAGCCGCCGGCGATGACGGCCTCGTTGTAGATATCGGTGATCGCCTGCAGATCGCTGTCCACCGCCGCTCGAATCATGGCTATCCCTCGTTTCAGTTCCGCGAAGTTCTGGTTTCCAAGACTTATTGATTGAATATAGTAACGGCGTTGTATGAACAGCATCGGAATATCGCTGCTCATACAACGCCGTTATGGTGGCCTATCGGCTTATTGCTGTTGGCCTTCCAGCTGCAAGGCGCGGTTCAGCTGGTCGTTGAGCTCCTGCTGGGCCTTGCCATAGCCGGCCCAGTCGCCCTTCTTCATCGCGGCATCGGAGTCCTTCATGGCCTGGCCTGCCTTGGCGAGCGCATCCTTGAGCGCGGGATCGTTGCTCGACGATCCGCTTGCGCCGGTTGCGCCGGTTGCGCCGGAACCGTCGTTCTTGCCCTTGGATTTGTCGCTGGAATCACTCTGAGGCGCGGAGTTGCCGGACGAGGAGTCACCGGCTGCTGCCCCTTCCTTGTTTTCGGCATCGCCTGCGGAAGCACCGGAGTCACCGCCGAAGACCTGATCGAGCGCCTCGTCCAAGGTGTCGGCAAAACCGACCTGATCGCCGAAGGCCACGAGGACCTTCTTCAAAAGCGGGAAGCTGGTGGCGCCGCTGGACTTGACGTAGACGGGCTCGACATAGACCAGGCCGCCACCCAGAGGTAGGGTCAGCAGGTTGCCGCGCACCACCTTGGTGGAGCCGGCTTCCAGAAGATTGAGTTCCTTGGAGACGTCCGCGTTGGAGTTGAAGTTGTTCTGCGCCTGACCGGGGCCCGGCACGTTGGCATCCTTCGGCAGCTCCTGCAATCGTATGGTGCCGTAATTCGGCCCGATCTTGCCCTTGGTATTGCCCGCGTCCGAATCGACGGAAAGGAATCCGGTCAGAATCTCACGCGTGGAGCTGCCTGCGGGGATGTAGGTGGAGGTCAGCGAGAACAGCGGCTTCTTGGAACCGCCCGTCTTCAGCGTCAGATAGTACGGCGGCTGCAGCACATCGCGCTGCTGCGCGTCCTTGGCTTCGGTCGGGTCGACCGGGGTCTGCCAGAAATCCTCGCCCGAGAAGAACTGGCCGGGGCTGGTGACGTGGTACTTCGAAAGCAGCTGGCGCTGCACCTTGAAGAGGCTTTCCGGATAGCGCAGATGGCTCATCAACTCCCCCGAGATATCGGAAATCGGATGATACTGGCCCGGGAAGATCTTCTGCCAGGCCTTGATGACCGGATCCTTCGTATCCCAGGTATAGAGATCAACCGAACCGTCATAGGCGTCCACCGTGGCCTTCACGGAGTTGCGGATGTAGTTGGCAGGTTGCGAATTGAGCCCCTGCACGGTCTTGGAGGTGATCGTGGTCGAATCCTGGGTGGCCACGCCGAGATCGGTCATCTGCGAATACGGATAGGCATCCGAGGTGGTATAGCCGTCGACGATCCACTTCACGCGCCCGTTGACCACGGCCGGGTAGACACGCCCGTCGAGCGTCAGATACGGGGCGACCTTGGCCACGCGGTCACGCGGGCTGCGGTCGTAAAGAATCTGCGAGTCGGAGGTGACGCGGTCGGAGAAGAAGATCTGGTCGCTGCCGAAACGGATGGCGTAAAGCAGACGGGTCAGCATGTTGCCGACCTTTGGCCCGCCGTTGCCATCGAAGGTATTGGAAGCGCCGGTTGAGCCCTTCGGGTAATCGAATTCCCATGGTGCAGTGCCTTTGGGCGAACCGACGATGGAATATTGCGGCGAATTCGGTGAGAAGTAGATGCGCGGCTCATAGTGCTGCGACTTCGTCAACTTGCCCTGGGTGGGGATGCCGGATTCGAAGAACTCGGGATTGCCGTCGCTGGTCACTTTGTTGCCGTACGCGGCGACGACGCCGTAGCCATGGGTGAAGACGGTGTGGTCGTTGACCCAGTTGCGGTTGTCGTTGCCGTTGACGTTGAGTTCGCGGGCGGCGATGACCGTATCCTGGCTCTTGCCATCGATGTCGTATTTATCGACCGCGAGCGAATCGGCGAACTGGTAATACTGCTTGGACTGCTGCAGCTGCTTGAACGTCGGCGAAATGACCTCCGGGTCGAGCAGACGAATCTGAGCCGTGGTCTCGGGGTCGCTGGCCAACGCACCGGACTTGCCTTCGGTGACGGCGTTGTAGCCGCCGACCTTGACCTTGTCAAGTCCGTAGGCCTGCTGGGTGGCCTTGATATTGCGGGCGATATAGGAGGATTCCATCTCCTGTTCGTTCGGGCTGACCTTGAAGCGTTGCAGCAACATGGGCCAAAGCATGCCGAGCACGATGGCCACCACCACGACGGCGGCGACGGCGACCATCGGCACGCGCCAGGCCTTCACTGCCGCCACCACACGCACATCCGGCGAGGCGGGGCCGTCGAAGGAATGGGAGCGCATGAGCCAGATGCCCAGCAGAAGCCCGAGAATCGCCGTCAGACCGGCGAGGATGAAAGTCACCGGTACATTGGCGTGCACCGTGGTGTAATCGGCACCGGTGAAGCGGTTGCCGACCTGGGTGAGCGTGTTGAAGACACCGATGACCTGGCGGACGGACCAAGCCAGCATGTTCAGGATGAACCAGACGCTGATCTGGCGGCGCGCGTACTTGGTCATGGTCATGATGCCGTGTCCGTTGACCGGCATGGTGATGCGGATGCCTCCCATGGCGAAGTGCGTGACGATCGAGAAGAGCAGACCGAAGAAGAGCAGCATCCTCAGCGCGGAGAGCATCAGGTTCAGGCCGGGGAGAATGAAGACATAGAAGCCGTTGTCGATGCCGAATTGCGGGTCAGAGACGCCAAACGGCTGGGCATGGAACATCAGGAGGACCTCGGACCAGTTCGAGTTGAACTGGAAACCGAAAACAAGACCGACAATCAGCGAAACGATGACCGCCACGCGCCTGGCCGTCTTGGAACTGACGGACTTGCCGACTTCGACGACGTCACCTCTGACGCGGATGGTGGAGCCGTCTGCGGAATCCGGGCGCTTGCGAATGGCCATGGTGGCGGCGAAATAGCTCACCAGAGCCATCAACACCGCAAATGCGATCCAGAGGCCCACCTTCGTCCACAGCTGAGTCCACACCACCGACTGGAATCCGAGCTGGCCGAACCACATGAGGTCCGTGACGAAGTGATCGAGACCGAACAGCAGGGCCAGAAGCAGCGCCACGACCACCACCACACCGATGAAGACCTTCGTCCCCTTGGACGTGCTTTGGGGCCGGTTGTTCGCGCGCCTCGTCAGACGCGGATTACCGGTGCGCGGCGGCCAGAAATCACCTGCCGAGAAATTCGGTCGTTTGTTTGAAGATTGGGCGTCGTCATCGCCGTCGGTATGGATATGCAAGATCGTAGGATCGTCGTCATCATCATTCTGGCGATAACGATTGGATCCGTTGCGCGGGTCCGGGAACCCGCCGAAAAAGTCAAAGAAGGACATGTCTCAATCGTAGCGAAAGGTGTCGCCCGTCACAGACGGATTTCAGGCGAATACGGTCTGCACCAGCACCATATAGAGGACGGTCCCCACGAAAATCGCCAACAGCGAATTGTGCCGCCAGCGGTATATCAACACGAGCACCGCGATGGCAATGAGCATGGGTATGCCGTGGTCACCCGAAACGAACGATACGTTTTTGAGAGAATAGACCACCAACATACCGGTCATCGCATATGGCAGCACATCACCCAGGTAACGGATGAGCCGAGGAGGCGTTTTGGAATCGGGGAACAGCAGGAACACCGTAAAACGAGTGACCATCGTGGCGAAGACGACCACGGCAATGGTGATTACGGACTGCATCGTGCTCATCGTCATCATCGCTTACCCTCCTTTTCATGGCTGCCTGCCGCCGCTTGCACGACAGCGCCGTCATCGGCTTTGCCGCCGATGTCGGCAGATTCTCCATCTGTATATGTATCCAGGTCTCCGGCAAAACCGCCACCGTCGCCGCGACCGGACGAATCCGACTTGAGCTCCTCCAATCGGGGACGCAGCACCAAAAAGACGACCAGCATGCCCGCCAGCGCAGGCAACATGAAATCCTTCGGGCCAAAGGCCAGCAGACAGGCCAGAGACACCACCAGACCCACCAACGCCGGCGTATGTCCGCGCAACGTGTGCGGGGACGACGACCATTGGTCCAAGAGAATCGAAACGAACATGGCGACCATGGCGAACTCGACGCCTTTGGTGGAAAAGGGCAGCACACCCCCGATCAGCCAACCCAGCGCGGCGCCAGAAACCCAATAGCAGTAGTCGAGTACGGAGACGGCGAGCATGAACCAGCCGCGGTCAATCTCCGGTGACACCTTGGCCGACGAATTGATGGCGAACGTCTCGTCGCACATCCAGAAAATAAGCAGAGGTTTCTTCCAGCCCAGCCCACGGAACGGGCGAAGCATCGCCAGACCGTAGAAAAAATGACGGCTGTTGACCATCAACGTCATCACGAAGGCGGCGAACGGGTTGAAGGCGCTCAACAGCAGATCGATGGTGACGAATTCCATGGATCCCGCGAAAATGAACGCCGCCATGCAGACCGGGTAGATGAGCGGGAATCCTTTGGAAAACATCAGCAACCCGTAGGAGAGGCCAGTCAACACGAAGCTGGCGCAAATCGGCAGGGTACGCGGAAACGCCTCACGAAACGCCGCCGACACTGTTTTCCCGGACGCCACCGACATCCATCCTCCTCCTCCAAGAGATGCCGAACTCGCTTGCGGCATCACCGGCAATACTATAAAAACGATCTGGTATGCCCTCAATACCGGTCACACTGTGAGCATTCAGCGCTGCCTTGCAAGTAAGCCCAACCTCCATACGCATCCCTGTATCGACACCAACCAGGCCCGTCAAACGTCGGAACAGGCAGTCGCCGCACCGCAACCGCACCGACGCAACAGCAGCTTCCAGCAGACAGATACATGCATATTGTCCACTCGCCCACGCTTGGCGTGACTGGCGCATATAGTGAAAACGAAATCCGCATAGTGGATGCGATGGCATCAATTGCATCACACAGAGTTATATTGGAAGTTTTATGGCAAATACCATTGACACCGCAACATCGGAACAGCCTGTCGAGCCGCAACAGGATAAGGTGTCCCTCAATTCCCACGACAACGGCCAAGGCCGAAACACCCTGAAATTGAACGGTCGGCAACGCCTCGTCGTCGCGTTCACCTTCTTCTCCATGTTCTTTGGAGCTGGCAACCTCATCTTCCCGCCGCTGATGGGCGCCCAGGCGCAAAGCGCGGCGCTGCCGGCCACCATCGGCTTCATCGTCTCGGCGGTGGGCCTGCCGATTCTGGGCGTACTGGCAGTGGCTTCGGCGGGCGGCTTCGAGCACCTTGCCTCGCGCGTCTCCCCCAAATTCGCCGCTGTGCTGGCGTTTGTCATCATCATGGCCATCGGCCCCTGCTTCGCCATTCCCCGCACCGCCACGACTTCCTATGAAATGGCGATTACCCCCTTCGCGGGTGAAAACAACCGCTTGGCGCTGCTGCTCTATTCAATCGTCTTTTTCGCGTTGTCGTTCCTGTTGAGCCAGCATCCCGAAAAGCTCTCGAAGTCACTGGGACGCTTCATGGGACCGCTGCTCCTGGTGCTGATTGCGGTCATGTTCGCTGCCTGTATCTTCATCGGTCACGCGTCGCTCGGCAAACCGTTCGGCGACTATGCGCACGGCTCGCTGATCTACGGATTCGTCAACGGCTACCAGACGATGGACCTGCTGGCCGCGCTGTATTTCGGCATCGTCATCTCGGCCAACATCTCCCAGTTCGGCGTCACCGAAACGAAGGCGAACCGGCGCGAAACCGGCATAGCAGGAACCGGCGCAGGCATTCTGCTCATCATCATCTATGCGGCGCTTTCGTTCATCGGGGCGGTAAGCGGTTCCATCAAATCCGCAAACGGCAAGAACGACACCGGGGCGACGGTGCTGACCAATCTCACCACTTCGGCTTTCGGCTCGATCGGCACCGCATTCGTCGGTCTCATTTTCGTACTCGCCTGCTTCAACGTGTGCACCGGTCTCATCTCCACGTGCGCGACCTATTTCGAGAACACCTTCCCCACCGTTTTCGGGCATCCGGTCAGGTATCGTGCATGGAGCGTCTTCTTCGCCGTGTTCAGTTTCATCGTCTCGAACGCGGGTCTGAGTGCCATCATCACCGTCTCGCTGCCGGTACTCGGCGCGCTCTACCCCATCGCCATCGTGCTGGTGCTGCTCAATCTCGTCGAAAAACCATTCTCGTCCAGATTCCCGCGCGTCTATTTCTGGACAGTGCTGCTGGTGGCGCTGTTCACCATCTTCGATTGCATCGTCAAGCTGCTCGCCGTTTTCGGACTTCCAGTGACATCGGTAAGCCAAGCATTGGCAACCCTGCCTTTATACGAGGCCCAGCTCACCTGGCTTATCCCCGCAGTCGTTGGCATCGTCATCGGCATCGTCGACAGCCTGATTCGCCACGGCCGTCAAACGAGATAAACACCATATAAATAGTGTGGGATTCCCTCTTCAACGGAAGGAATCCCACACTATCATTCAAGCGTATCGACGACATTCGCCATCAGCGCAAGTTCGACACGCTCTCAGCTCAGGCTTTGGTGATATGCCCGCCGAACTGGTTGCGCATCGCGGTGACCACGCGCAGCACGTCGTCGGCGCCGCCGCGGGATGCCTGACGAGTGAACAGGCCGGCGCTGATGGCCGGAGTCGGCACGCCGAGCTCGGCCGCCGCCTCGATCGTCCACTTCGCCTCACCGGTCTCGTCGGCCACAGGCGGCATCTTCTTCAGATCCGGATCGTCCTTCATCGCCCGGACCACCAGATCGAGCAGCCAGGAATCGACCACGCTGCCAGCGCGCCAGGAAGCCATGACCTTGGCGGGATCATCGACATACTCACTGCGTTCCATCGTCGCGAAGCCCTCGCCGAACGCCTGCATCATGCCGTACTCGATACCGTTGTGCACCATCTTGGCGAAATGGCCGCCGCCGACCGGGCCGGCGTGGACGAGACCGTCCTTGCCTTCCGGCTTCAGCGCCTCGAGAATCGGCAGGACACGCTGGTATTCCTCATCGGTGCCGCCAGCCATCAGGGCATAGCCACGCTCTTCGCCCCACACGCCGCCGGAGACGCCGCAGTCCATATATTCGATGCCGTTTTTCGCCAGCTTTTCGGCGTTGAGCTTGTCATCGGTATAACGGCAGTTGCCGCCGTTGACGACCATGTCGCCCTTTTCGAGCAACCCCATCAGCTCGTCGAGCGTACTGTCCGTGGCTTTGCCTGCGGGCACCATAATCCAGACGATGCGCGGCGCATCAAGGCGCGAGACCAGTTCCTTGAGACTCGAGACGTCACGACCGGATTCGGGGCTCAGATCGTATCCGACGACCTCGTGTCCCGCCTCACGAATCCTTTTGGCCATATTGCCGCCCATACGTCCTAGCCCAATCATGCCAAGCTGCATCATTTCCTCCTTGAGAAACAACCTCTACTATCAATAAAAGCATATCATATACTTTATAGATATTACTTTTATGGTTTTTGGACTTCTTTTTTTATCAATATCCGTTTTTTACGAGTATATTCGAATTTATTGAGAGACTTTTGATAGGCTGAGAACATGAACAATGAACGCGAGAGGCCAACGGAAAACCTTAATGGCCAGTCTCAGGTACAGGCAGAAAAGCATCCGGAACACCATCCGATGTCCAAGGTCGATTCAAATGTACAAGGCGACTCAGGGCAAAACCCATCAGATTCCCCGGATTCAGCGCAGAGTCCGATTCCCTTGCACCATGCCGTCGCCGAACAGCTCGCGATCGACATCATCGAACATCGTTGGCAGCCCGAAACCAGCATCACGCTCAACGACATACAGGAACGTTTCTCGATTTCCAGGACCGTGGCCCGCGAGGCGGCTCATGCCCTGCAGTCAGCCAATGCGATCATCGTCAAGAAACGAGTAGGCCTCATCGCCCAACAATTGGACCAATGGCTGTCGCTGGACACCCAGGTCATCGAGTGGAAACTCCATTCCAGCTATCGCAAGCAACAGCTCCTCACCTTGACCGAGCTGCGTCTGGCCGTTGAACCGATCGCCGCCGGCGATGCAGCGTTGCATGCGCCTATGGAGACCAAGGCTTTGATGCCGGTTCTTGCCAGCGAAATGCGTAAAAAGGGGGAATCCGGCGATCTCGAGGAATTCCATAAGCTCGATATCCGCTTTCACGACGAAGTGCTCAGCCACAGCGGCAACGAGCTTTTCACCGCGCTCTCCCCGCTTGTGGACATCGTATTGAAAGGCCGCGTGGAGCAGGGGCTGTACCCGGTTCGGCCACGCCCAGACGCGCTGAACGCACATGAAAAAGTGGCGGAAGGCATTTGGAAAGGCGACGCGCAACTCGCCCATGACGCCATGACCCATATCGTCGACGAGGTCCGTACCACCACGCA
Organism: Bifidobacterium sp. ESL0800; assembly: GCF_029395355.1. NCBI lineage: Bacteria > Bacillati > Actinomycetota > Actinomycetes > Bifidobacteriales > Bifidobacteriaceae > Bifidobacterium > Bifidobacterium sp. ESL0800. The sequence goes on along the minus strand of NZ_CP113913.1, from coordinate 450,755 downwards.
GGATTCATGACAGTCATCCCATCGATAGATTGACCTGAATACACAATCGGGTTCTGCACCATCTTAAAAAAGATGACGCAGAACCCGATTGCGATTGTCTACAGATTGTGCAGAATCGAAGAGGAACGAGGTCAGGTCGCACTCAACAGGCGATGGCCTTGCCCCTCACCGGCTGCCAACCGCCGCCTCAGACGAACAGCGACAGGCAGAGCACCGAAAGCAATCCCACAACGGAAATCACCGCCGTGGCCACCGTCCAGGACGACAGGGTGTCCTTCAGGGAAAGGCCGAAGTATTCCTTGATCATCCAGAAACCGGCGTCATTGACGTGGTCGCAGAAAACGGAGCCTGCGCCGACGGCCAACACCATCAACGCGGGATTGGCACCGGTGGAGGCGATCAGCGGCAGCACGAGGCCCGCACCGGTCAGGGACGCGACGGTGGAGGAGCCGACGCAGACGCGCAGGATGGCGGTGATGAGCCAGGCGGCGATCAGCGGCGGCATGCTGATGTTGGTGAACAGATGGGAGACATACGTCGAGACACCGCCGTCGACGAGCACTTGCTTGAAGGCGCCGCCGCCGCCGATGATCAGAAGCATCATGGCAATCTGCTTGACGGACTGCTCCATGGACTTGGTGATCTCGCCCATCTTCCGGCTCTGGTGGAAGCCCATCGACCACATGGCGAAGAGCATCGAAATCAACATGGCGATGTCGGGGGCGCCGATGAACTGGATGGCCTCGTTGACGACGTTCTTCTTGGGGATGACGAAGGAGCAGATGGTCGCGAAAGCGATCAGGATGACCGGCAGGAGCGAGGTGAACACGGAGATGCCGAAGCCCGGGGTGTCCTCGGTCTTGAATTCCTTGTATTCGCCGAGTACGGTGATATCGATGTCCTTGCGGTACAGGCCCGGACGCAGCTTGTGCAGCAGATGGTTGAACAGCGGACCGGAGATGATGACCGTCGGAATGGCGACGATGATGCCATAGATCATCACCTGGCCCATGTCGGCGCCGAGCGTGCCGACGATTGCCGTGGGCGCCGGGTGCGGCGGCAGGAACGCGTGGGCCACGTTCAAGGTGACGGCGGCGGAAAGGCCAAGCTCCATGAAGGGCATATCGATTTCACGGGCGATCACGAAGATGATCGGCAGCAGGACGACGAGGCCGACCTCGAAGAACAGGGCGATGCCGACGATGAACGAGGCCAGAACGACGGCGATCTGAATGTGCTTGCGCCCGAATTTGTCGATCAGCGTCATCGCGATACGATGGCCGCCGCCGGAGTCGGAAACCAGCTTGCCCAGCATCGAACCGAAACCGAAGATGACGGCAAGATGGCCGAGCTGGCCACCGATGCCGGTTTCGATGGTCGTGGGAATCTTGGCGATTGGAATCTGGAGGACGAGCGCCGCCAGAATGGAAGTGATGACCAATGAGACAAACGTATTCAGTTTGCATTTGGCGATCAGGAATATCAGCACTGCTACGGCACAGGCTACGATTACTAATGGCATTCCTTTACCCTTCTCGTTAAGGATTGTTGATTGTTCTTTTCCGCCCCTATAGGCACGGGAAAAATCTGGTTGGCCGACCTTCGTCGGCTTTGTGTCAGCGGAGCAGATAACCACCATCGACGGGAAGCATCACACCGGTGACATAGTCGGATGCGGATGAGCATAGGAACACCATTGCCCCCATGAGTTCGCTTGGCTCACCCCAATGACCGGCAGGAATATGGTCGTGGATCTCGACGCTGCGAACAGGATTGTTTTGCAGCGCAAGGGTCATCGGCGTATTGATATAGCCTGGCGCCAGACCGTTGACCTGCACGTTGTAGGGCGCAAGTGCATCGGCATAAGCCTTGGTGAGACCTACCACGGCATGCTTGCTTGCGGCATAGGGGAAGATCCTCTTGCCCGCGCGGTAGGACTGCATGGAACCGATATTGACGATCTTGCCGCTGCGCTGCTTCATCATGACCTTCGCGACTTCATGCGAAAGGTAATACAATGAATTGAGATTGACCTCAATCACCTTGCGCCAATCCTCGTCTGGAAAATCCGCCAGATCGTGGCGAAGCTGGATGCCAGCATTATTGACCAGCACATCGATGCGGCCGAATTCCCTGAGGGTCTGATCGACGATATTGTTTGCGGCACCGTCGGCAGTGATGTCCTGCTTGATGAATACGACCTTGCGGCCGTTGCCCTCCACGATCTTTCTGGTCTCGTCCCAGCCGTTCTCGGTGGCGCTGACAACGCAGACATCCGCCCCGACGGCACTGACCGCCTGGGTATAGTACTTCCCCAGTCCGCTGGCACCTCCGGTAATCAGCACGACCTTGTCGGTGAGTTCAAAACTGTGAATTGAAAAATCGGCCATATTCCATTCCCTTTCTTCGGCTTTAACGGCGACCAAGCACCATGCAGGTCATTGCCGCAGCGACGAGGACCTGGCCCGCGCTGCGGCAATTGCCAAGACTTGGTTGCCGATCAGGCGAGCTTACTGGTTTCTTCGTATTTCCTGATGACCTCGACGGCACGATCCTCGACCGTTGCCGGATCCCCCTCGACCGAAATCGTCACACCGTTTTCGTCCGCCTCGAGAGGCTCGAGGTCCGCGAACTGACTGGGCAGGAGCGAAGGCGGCATGTAATGGCCCGTGCGCTTGGCCAGACGGCCCCCGATAAGCTCCTGCGTCCCGGCAAGATGCACGAACAGGACATCGACATGCTTGTGCAGCACCTCACGATACGCCTTCTTCAACGCCGAGCACGAAACCACGGTGGAATTGCCCTGCTTGTCCTGATCGGTCATCCACTGGCTGATGGTTTCAAGCCACGGCCAACGGTCCTCATCGGTAAGCGGTATACCATGGCTCATTTTGTCGACATTGGCCTTTGGATGGAAGTCATCGCCTTCAGCCATGACAAAACCCAAACGGTCTCGAACAGCTTCCGCCACAGTGGTTTTGCCGCATCCGGCAACACCCATGATGACAACATGGATACTCATATTAACCCTCCTGCGTCCTTGCATTGAACAAATGACGGAAGTTACTATATGACGATAAACCTGTTTTGTCAAAAGAATGACCAATATTTTTAAACGTAGTATTTATTATACGCTATCGGCAATCGTCCGTTTTCGATTTTTCAGAAGTCGAAAACCCTGACACGGATTTGAACGAATTTCCAACGATGTACAGCGTTTTGCCTGAATTCTTTCTTGACCGTCAATCCGGAAATCTCAAAGGCCCAATCGCGAAACCGAACCGGCCTTTGACACGGTTTAGAGACGAAAATCACCTTTCTTCCGCACCCCTGCCAAGAAAAAAAACAAAGCCGGATGAGATTCGTCATCCGGCTGAAAACCTCCGAGCATCGACTTTCGTCTGCCGGAAATCACTGTTGCTTTATTGATACCGTCACTCGGTACCGTCCTTGGCGATGGCACCGGTCGCGCGGCCGATGGCCTTGAGGCCGTGGTACATCACCAGCACCGCGACGGTGCCGATGGCGATGCCGTTGAACTTGACGCCGGAGATGGCGAAGCCGAAGTCGGCGATGCCGATGATCATCGTCACCGCGGCGGTCATGTTGTTCAGCGGCTTGCCGAAGTCGACGTGGTTGTCGACCCAGATGCGCACGCCGACCATGCCGATCATGCCGTAGAGCAGGGTGGTCACGCCGCCCAAGACGCCGGAGGGGATCGTGTTGATGACCGCGCCGAACTTCGGGCACAGGCTCAGGATCAGGGCGAAGGCGGCCGCGCACCAGTAGGCGGCGGTGGAGTAGACGCGAGTGGCGGCCATCACGCCGATGTTCTCGCCGTAGGTGGTGGTGCCGGAGCCGCCGCCGAAGCCTGCGATCGTGGTGCCGAGGCCGTCGGCGAAGAGGGCGGTGCCGATCTGGTCGTCATAGTCGCGGCCGGTCATCTGGGCGACCGACTTGACGTGGCCGACGTTCTCGGCGATGAGGACCATGACCACCGGGATGAACATGGGCAGCACCGAGAAGTCGGCCTGCGGCATGTGGAACTGAGGGAAGCCGATCCACGAGGCTTTCGCCACTGCGGCGAAGTCGACCTGACCGCGGAAGCAGGCGTAGGCGTAGCCGACGAGGACACCGAGCAGGATATTCAGGCGGCCAATCAGGCCCTTGAAAAGCACCGCGATCAGGAGGACCGCGACCAGCGTCACCGCCGCGGTGTCGGGGGCCTTCTGAAAGTTGGACCAGACCGAGGGGGCCAGGTTGAAGCCGATGATGGCGACGATGGCGCCGTTGACCACCGGCGGCATGATCAGATCGATCCACTTGGCGCCGGCGAAGTGGACGAGGATGCCGACCAGCGCCAGCAGGATGCCCGTGCACATGATGCCGAAGCCCGCCGCGGGGATGCCCGCACCGAGTCCCTTTTCCGCCTCGACGGCCGTAATAGGGGCTATAAAACCAAAAGAGCTACCCAGATAACTGGGTAGCTTGTTTGTATTGATCAACAGGAACAGCGCGGTGGACATTGCGGTGAAGAACAATGTCGTCGACGGATCGAAATGCGTCAGTATCGGAACGAGAAACGTCGCGCCGAACATCGCGATCACGTGCTGGGCACCAATGCCCGCCGTTCGGCCCCACGTCATGCGCTCGTCAGGGTCGATCACCTCACCGGGATTCAACGTCTTGCCGTCACCGTGCAATTTCCAGGTGAACATGTTACTCATCCTTCGCTCTCCTTTTGGGCATACTTTGACCACTAATTGAAAATAGAGGATTTACCGCGCGGCTTTGATTTCGTCGCGCGCCTTGGGATAGTTTAATGCGCCCTTGGACATTCGGCGTGTCGCGTTCACGTAGTGGACATAGGGAAAAACTAGAGATGAGGGGTGACGGACTGTACCACGTCTACCAGGTCGCCGTTGGAGAGCAAGGGGCGCTGGAATTCGCGCCACGGGTCGACCTTGACGACCCAGCGGCCCGTGTCCTTGTCGTAGACCGGGCGGGCGGTCTGCTCGAAGTGGATACGCTCGTCGGTGCGGCCGGTGTTGGGATCACGGCGCGAATAATGGAAGCAGGTGCAGTTGGTGATCTTCCAATTGTCGCTGTCGGCGCGGCGCAGGAACTCCTCGTCGGAGAGATCCTCGAGGGTGAGCATCAGCGGGTGAGCATCAGCGAGAGCATGAAGTCGCCGTGGGTCACCGCGATGACGGACTGCGCCTCGGCGCGGCGGTTCAACGAAGTCAGGAGGTTGTGGGCGCGGTTCTCGGCCACGTCGGCGATGGATTCGCCGGCCGGCGGGCGCCAGTAGAGCGGGTCGGTTTTCTTGAACATCCAGTTGCGCTCGTAGTTGGTCTTGAAGACCTCCTGGGTCACGGTGCTGATCTCGCCCCAGGAGCGTTCACGCAGCACGCGTGTCTCCTCCCACTTGGCCTTGGGCAACGCCATCGTCGCCGCGGTCTCGCGGGTGCGCACGTAGGGCGAGACGAGGTAGCGGTCGAAAAGCTGTTGCTGCTCGACCAGCCAGCGGCCGATGCAGTAGGCCTGCTTGCGCCCGGTCGCCGTGAGCCTCCACGAGCGGTCGGGCACGGTGACGTTATCCTGCGTAAAGAGCGAATTGTCACCGTGCTCCCCCGCCTTGACGATGACATTCGCCTCCGACTCCCCGTGTCGAATCACATACAAATCCAATGGCATGCCCATGTGCCTTGCCTCGTTTTCAATATCTTTCCATTGACCTTCATTATTTGCTACAAGTCATTATCGCACAGGAAACGCGGCGGAGGCCAGCAGCGAAACGAGACAAAATCGAATTCAACGTCAAATACCTGGAAGACGGAAACGTCGTTGAGCGTTCCATCGAACGCTCAACGACGCCATGAGATGATGGACGGGCCCTGGATCTCAGAGAAAACACCCCTTCCCGTGTTCCGCAACTTCCCCGAGCACAGAACACAAGAAGGGGCATCCAGCGAACGTTTCAGTCCGCCAAAACCGTTCTCGCCGTAACGACCAGCGAATCAGCCTTCGATGGCGATCTGGTGCTTGGCCTCGACCTTCGGCGCCGGCTGCACCTTGGCGATCTCAAGGCTCAGCGTGCCGTTCTTGTAGTTGGCGTGCACGTCGGATTCCTTGACCTCATCGCCGACGTAGAAGCTGCGCGAGCAGGTGCCGGCGTAACGTTCGCGGCGCAGCCACTTGCCCTCATCGTTCTTCTCGTCATGACTCTCGTCGCGCTTGGCGGAAACGGTCAAGTAGCCGTCATGCAGCTCAAGGGCGATGTCGTCCTTGTTGAATCCGGGCATATCGATGGAGACGTCGTAAGCCTTGTCGGTCTCGCGAACATCGGTCTTCATCATGTTGGCCGAGGAAATCGGGTTGCCCATGCGGTTGCTGGAGTCACCCCAGCCGGCGAAGAACGGATCGTCGAACAAATCAGAGAACGCATCATGCATCAAAGCCGGAAACATAGCCATAATCAATACTCCTTGAAGTAGGAGGCAAGTCTCTTTACGTCCGCGGCCGGAGCCAAACCGGCCAGATGACGAGAGGCTCCGGAACCTTGCGGCTCCAAGTCTTTATCGTGTCACTATGTCCAACCGTTATTCCCGCTCCGGCTTCCCGGTTTTAACCTGCAGTGAACAAAACTTGAGCCAGATCGACTCAAGTTTTGAAAAAGACTGAATTTCGAGGTTTAAACCTACTACGAGAAGGACACAAACAAAAATGGATGTTCGCCACCTCAGACACCTTGCATATCGGCATTAGCCGGAACAACGGAAACGATGTCCCTACCCTCGGAGTCCATACATCCCCGGCAACGAGAAAAAGCGAGAAACACAATGACACCCTCATCACTTCAGAGACAGGAAAACGGGAAACGGATCAATCGCTGATATGACGAAGAATCCATCTCCCGTTCGCTTCATGAAGTCCCGTTATCGACTACTCGCCCTTGTACGGGTAATCGCGACGGCGCTTGGCCCGGAACTCACGCACCCGCTTGATCTTGTTCTGTCGATTGAACTCGATGACCGAAACCCCGTCGTAGTCGTAGGATTCGCCCTCGCGTTCCCGCCCTGCGAGCGTCCAGAAAACGGTGATTGACGGCTGCCCTTCACGACCGCGGGCATGGGTGAAATTGGCTATCTTCCACATCGACACGGCCTGGTGCTCCAGCGAATCCTCAATCCAGTGATGAATCTGGTTGCGGTTTTCGTAGATATGCCCGTTGGATTCCTCATAGACGCAATCAGGAGCGAAAATCGCGTCGAGCTTGTCGAAATCGCGGGTCACCCACATGTTGAAGTAGTCGGAAATGGCACGCTCGCGCTTACGTGCCCTCGGTATCGATAACGTCACTGTCGCCATAACCATCATCATACGCTATACAAAGCGCGTTACACGGCCGCGATATCGAATTTGTCTCGAAAAATTATGGCTTCACGGTTTTCTGCGGCGACCCGTCGCGCAATCACGTATGATTGCTACATTTATTCAGCAATAGCAAAATACGGCAACGGAATATCGCAACCTACGAAAGCCGCTTGCCGAGATAATCCTTCAAAACCACTGCCTGGTTGTTGTGTGGGTCTTTGGCGCCATAGAGCAAGGTGACTTTGGGCTGTTCGTGGCATATCGCGACCAACTTGCCGACCGTTTCCGCGTTTTCGTCTAGCTCTTTGCGGTATTTATCGGCGAACTCGTCGAACTTGGCAGGATCGTGGCCGAACCACTTGCGCAGCTCGGCGCTCGGCCCGATTTCCTTGAGCCACAGATCGAGTTTCGCCTTCACCTTTGAAATGCCGCGCGGCCAAAGCCTGTCGACCAAGACGCGGTAGCCGTCGGCATCTTCGGCCGCCTCATACACCCGTTTCAACGCAATCGTCATATCCCCGCTCCTTTGGCTCGTATACCTCAGCCTAGCGCAGATAGGAACGGAACGACAGAGCAAATCGGATATCGGCGAAAAAATCAAGATTCCTAGATACGGCCGTCGCAACCATCGAGGATAAACGTCGACAAGCCGTCAGTTCATCAGGAAATCGAGAACGTTCATGCCGGCGTCGGTTTCGGCGCGATAGAGCTCCGTGAAGCCGCATTGGGTGCAACTGACGGTGATGAACTTCTTGTTCTGCACATTGAAGAGCTTGGCGAATTCCCCGCCCGTCGCCTGGAACTGATCGGAAATGTAGTGTTGGCAACCGCATTTTTCGCATACGTACTGTTTCTGCTGCATTGGAGGGCCTTTCGTCTCTGCAAAATATTGACTTGGTCATTCAATTTAACCATGAGCCCGAGGCAGAGAATACGACATTGCGATAACGAATATCCGTTTTATCTGTGCAAACCGTATCGTGAGAACGTTGCGCTTGACATCTTGCCGGCTTTTCTAGTGAGGCTACGCATAACGGCCACGGGCAATGACAACCATTGAACAATGAACCTCATATAAACAAGGGAGCGCCGCAACGAACCAGCACCGCGGCACTCTCTCCCGGAACCTGAACAGCCTAAAACTCGCGTATTCGATTTTTGGACGGACTCAGACAAGAACCTCGTCGATCGGCTGGTCGCCGTCGTAGAAGGCGATGGTCTTGCGCTTGGCCACATCGGCGCTGAGCACGCGGGCGATGACCGCCGCGACGTTGCCGCGCGAGGTCGCACGTTGCTCGGGCGTGGCCGGCTTGCCGTCGATCATCGTGTGGTCGTTAGTTAGAACGATTTTGTCGGTTTCGGGCTCGAGCGTCAGCACGCCCGGACCCAGAATCGTGTATTCGAGCGAGGAATCAATCAGGTGCGCGTCGGCGTCATGCTTGGCCTGCGCGTACGGCAGGAACGACTCCGGCCAGCCCATCGTCTGCGGGTCACGGTCGGCCGTATCGTAGGAGACCATGACAAAGCGACGTACGCCCGCTTTTTGCGCCGCATCAATCGCGTTGACCGCGGCCTGATAGTCGACGGCATGAGTCCTGTCAGCGTCGCCACCACCGGCACCGGCCGAGAACACGACAGCCACAGCGTCTTCAAACAAGCCAGCAAAGCTGTCGACGTTGGCATGTTCCATATCGAAGACCACCGGATTTGCGCCGGCCTTACGCACATCGTCGGACTGCGCAGGGTTACGGATAACCGCATCGACCGCGAATCCCGCAGCCTTCAGCTTCGGCTCGGCGAGCAACGCCACCTTGCCATGCCCGCCCAAAATCACCACACGTCGCTGATCAGCCATATCGATTCCTTTCAAAAATCGCAACGTCCATCGTTATTGATGGATCATAACCATCATTATCATGCCATAAAAACACCGTTACGCGCACAGAGCGAATTGTCGGACTCGAGGCTGCGAGATTTATAGTCCGGTTATCTGCTACGAAGCCTGTCAGAACTCGTTATCTTGCTCATTTAACCACCAGTATTCTAACGGTTAAGCCATTTATCCACTAGAAAACTACAGCTTAAGACTTTATAAGATACGGCATCGGTTCTGCGAGTCATTTAGGAAAAAAGAAGAATCACATGGCCGAAATTTTATAAAACCGCCGACACATTTTCTTAAAACACATGGCAGCAACTCCATAGAATAAGATTTCAGGCGGAAACCAACGCTCCATGAGCGTCATATTCGTAAGAATGATTATAAAGATACGACGGAGAGATATCGATAGATCCATCTTGCCACGTCAGTACACCGTCTTCCAACTGAAAATGCTCAAAAACAGCCTCGTCACGCAACGGGGCAAACGCGGGAACATCATCAAACATTTCGCTAAAATCGCAAAGCCGAGTTTTCCCGTTCGAAAACGTAACCACCATGGTATAGTCCCCGGTCGCATGAGCATCAAGGACCTCTAATTCACCACTCGGAGAATCCGCATAAACGATTCCATCATGTACGAACATCAAAATCTCCTTATGACAAAGGCTTTATTTTATTAAAAGGCTTACCGCTTATAGCTTCATTCCATGCAAGGTACAATTCACTCTCATGCAATTCAAGCCACGCGGCCACCAATTTGTATTGTCTTTCCGGCAAAGAACCCGCCAACACTTCACCATCGATGCCGATGGAAGCCTTAAAATCACCATACTTCACATGTACGTGCGGCTTATGATGTTTGCCTTCATCCTGATACACCATCTTGATGATGATTCCGAAAAATCTGCTTACTTCCGGCATTCGATCACCTCTTTTAGTCCTAGTCCTAAATCTCATTGTAGAGGAAATCAGCAACCTTGAAAGAAGTCTTTCTCAATATCATCTATAATCGAAAAGTCACTGTGAACCGCAATCATTCACAATACGATTTCGATTTATCACATCAGTCAGGAGAACAGCTATGACAATTCAGCATATTGCCTCTCCTCTGATGACTACCAAAGGGCTCGCCGGGCTGCTCTACCGGATGGGACGAACCTTTGACGGGCTCAATACCTCGCGCATGGCAACCGAAGAGTTTCTGCGCACCGGCAATCCCAACGTCGTCGGTTCGCGCAACGACTATGCACTGCTTTGCGATTTGAAAGACGCCTCCTCGTATGTCATCGAATACGACTATTCGACACGGCCTATGGATCTGGCATGGTTCACCGGCATCAACGCGAAAATGACCCGCACCGCAGCCATGGAGCCTGGCGTTCTAAGAACGACGGAAAACGTCATCGTCTCCACCCGCCGAGGCACCTATACCCCGCCTGTGCCTTCTGCCGCGGCAATCGAGCAGGAACTGGATTTAGTTTCTGACGACAGCACGTCAGTAGCGTCAAGCACAGCAGATAGCCCCGCAGCACCCGCACACAATGTGCAGCCCCTCGAACGTGCCTCACACCTCTTCGCAACGCTAGCCAAGATGCAGCCGTTCGGCGACGGCAACAAACGCACCGCCCTACTCGCCGCCAACGGCCTGCTGCTCAAGCTACATTCATCCGCCATCCTCGCCGTCCCGGTAGAGCCACCAGACCGCGATACCTTCAACGACAAACTGAGTGCTTGGTACTTCGATAATGACCCATCTGTTATCGATTGGTTTGCTAATTGGAACCACACGCATTGCACAGAGCAATATTCAAACTCAAAGAATATAGCTTATCCCAATCTATAAAGCCAATTACGGTTATGTACACACAAGCACTTCCGAACAGTTAAAATATGATTAAATCATATTCATTCCATTAAAGCTCTTTTCTCCAATTGAAGCATATTATCCATTGCTTTATATAATTTGCCCTTTGTCTCTTTTGCAAGAGCATCAATCTCAACAGTTTCAAGGATATCGCTCAAGTTGATATCCGACGGAAAATCAACGATTTCGCGCTGTTTATTCTGGTTAGTTATTGACGAATTGCCACTACCTATTCTCTCACGAATATGTTGCATTCTACCAATTGTCGTTTCCTGTTTACCTTTCGGGAAGACCTCAAGCCTCATGCTCGGTTTCAAAAGCGATGAAACTTTATCCGGATAAAGCCAATATGCATACACCCAGTCATCATTTGTTGCACCAAAGTAATCATTCATCTTTTGAGTATGAAATCCATAGTATGTCATTCGTCCTTTATTCCAGCACCAATGATTACTTATTTGGCCTTTATCTTGTAAATCATCCATAACAGGATCATAGACTTTCTCAATCAAATACTGTTCAACCGCAGATTGATCAGTACATGCTTGACTCACAAAATCAAAAACCTCGGAATAATTACGATACAAGTTATAAGCAAGCTTATTCTGTTCTTCATCGTTCACAATATTCTCCTTCTTTAATAACCTCACATAATCTTCAATAAGAATCTGAGTGCGCCCCTGCGCAGAGTCTCTCAAAGATTCCAACACTTTAGCTACAGACGAATAAGATAATGTCAGCCAAATAGCTGGATTTTGGCACTGATCTTTCGGAATTTCAAAACCTTCAGGTGCTAACAATACGTAAATACGATATTGACGATTACCGTATGTGGATTCAATGTATTGGTGATAATCGTCCAATTGACGATTATGCAATCCAGAATCAACTTTGTTCTCAATACACATCACCATTCTGTCATCAATTGTTTTTGCTAAAATATCAATCCTGTCCTCAGATTCTCTGACAACATTCAACTCCGATAAATCATCAGCAGCCAGAGGAACGAAACTTGCAACGCCGCTCTCTGCAAACTTCTCTGAATTATCTACATAAAGTTGTGCAAGCAACCGATGAATAAACAAATCACCAAGCCCATGAGGTCCCGATGGATCCATAAGCCATGCAAGAAACGCTGAATGCTTAATCTCCTGACGTCCCATGTCAACGGCGTCGAAGACATTTACTCGGTTGAGTCTCTGATTAAGTTGATCGAAATCCGGATCGGCAAGCAGCTCCATTGCCTTTGATGCTAAAGAATTATTCTCCGACATAATTCATCTTTCTTGATAATCTTTCATAATCTACTCTCAATATATAACACATCAATGCGCTGCCGAACAGTCTCATAAGCTTACCATCGCTGTCGGGTTTCGGAACTTTCGCGTTGTCCTATAACAACTTTGCGATCGACGCAATGACTTTGTACGAAAGGTTCGTTGGAATCAACTCTTCTCTATCGTACAAATGAGCGTTTTTACACAGAACTCCGTCTTTATGCCGTTACATAGCACCAACGCGATTGTTCTACCATAGAAATCGATCTCTGATTTGTTACTACACTCAAATAGTAGATCACTCTATTTGTTGTAAATCATTTGAGGCTGATCATATTAGCAAGTTATGTTGCATTTGCACAACATCCACGTCTCATTACCGATTAAGAAACGTCGTGCCTGTTTCTACTTCGTCAGGCGCAAGAATGTCCCGCTCATCAAAATAAGCGATTGGGTTTTTGGAATCGTTGCGTTTTAACGTTTTCCCGAGCCATGCATCGTATTGGCGTTTCACCGGTTCACCGATGAAGCCCATGCGCATGTCCTCACGTTTGATCAAACCTCGAACTTTTGCCACGCACGACTGTGTTTTCGGGATTGAGGATAACAGCCAAATCACAACGTACCGCTCGGCCAGGCTCAAGTTTCCACCAACTGTTGCCGGCATGCCACACCTCTTCGGGTGACATACCTTCCTGCCAGCCGATAAATTCGCGGTATCCGCCTTCTGGCAGTTCCTCGTGACGAACCGGCTTACGCGGACCAAGCTTCATCGTAATAATCTCGCTCAAAGACACCCGCCTTTTATCAATCTAAACTTGCTTACTAGTTTCCATGATACTAAGCAAGCCGCACCGATCAATATGTACCTCTAAAGAATGACCAACTGCTGCTTAGATAACAAAAGTGGCCCGATACCAGATGATATCGAACCACTTGTAAGGGTTAAGCGTATCACAGTCTCACACGTTGAACTTGAAGTCTACGATGTCACCGTCCTGCATCACGTAGTCGCGGCCCTCCTGGCGAAGCTTGCCCTCCTCCTTGATCTCGTTCATGCTGCCCTTGGCGGCGACGAAATCGTCGTAGGAGACGATGTCGGCCTTGATGAAACCACGTTCGAAATCACTGTGGATGACGCCGGCGGCCTGCGGGGCGGTCCAGCCCTGATGAATCTGCCAGGCGCGCACCTCCTTGACACCTGCGGTGAGGAAGGTCTGCAAGCCGAGCACGTCGAAGCCCACGCGGGCCAGCTGGTCGAGGCCGGATTCCTTGAGGCCCGCGTCAGCGAGCATCTCGCGCGCGTCGGCCTCGTCGAGGTCGGTCAGGTCGGACTCGAACTGCGCGTTGAGGAAGATCGACTGCGCAGGCGCAACGGAGTCGGCTAGCTTCTTCTGAAAGTCCGTATCGCCCAGCTCGGTGTCGTCAACGTTGAAGACGTAGATGAACGGCTTGGCGGTCATCAGATGCAGGTCGTAGATGTCGGCCTTGTCGATTTTGCCGGCGGAGGCGGCGTGGTCGATGGTCTCGCCTTCCGAAAGAATCGACTGCGCTTTCTTGACCGCGTCCATATATTCCTGCGTGACCTTCTTGCCACGCAGCTCCTTCTCGAGCTTGGGCAGCGCGTTCTCGATGGTCTGCAGGTCGGCAAGCATCAACTCGGTGTTGATGGTTTCGATGTCGTCGGCCGGATCGACACGACCGTTGACGTGGACGATGTCATCATCCTTGAACGCACGCACGACCTCGCAGATCGCGTCGGCCTCGCGGATGTTGGCCAGGAACTTGTTGCCCAGGCCCTCGCCCTCGGAGGCACCCTTGACGATACCGGCGATGTCGACGAAGGTGACGGTGGCGGGCACAATCTTCTCGGTGCCCACCAGCTTGGCGAGCACGGGCAGACGCTTGTCGGGCAGCGGCACGATGCCCGTGTTGGGCTCGATGGTGGCGAAAGGATAGTTCTCCGCAAGCACGTTGTTGCGGGTCAAAGCGTTGAACATGGTGGACTTGCCGACATTCGGCAGCCCGACGATTCCGATAGTTAAAGACATACCTCAAGTCTAGCGCCGAGACGGACGAAAGCGACGATCCTATTAGAATGGAATCAACGGTCATTGCGCCCGCAACAGTTGCATCATCGGCGATGAAAGGACACGCATGAGAAAATATGCCGCTTTCAACAGGCACGGACACGGCACAACGCAAAATCGCGGCAATGAACGCACCAGACATGCGACAAACTTCGTATCCGCAGAATCTTCCCCGATGCCACCCGAACCAGAAAGCTTGAAACCACGGCGCCAACGCCAATTTTCCCGTATTATGACGCGGATACTGAGTATATGCGTCATTGCGGCCCTCCTCCTTGCAGCGGCTTATGGAACATGGGCGCTGATCCTTCACCCCCAGGCGATGCCACCGAGCAGAACCGCCAAAACCAGCGTCCAGCAATTCGCATACGACAGTTCATCCCTCTTCCTCACCGACCGGAAGCTGGCCGACGAAAAAGGCAATACGAACTATTCCCCCACCTCGATGTGGACGGCGCTTTCGATGGCTGAACAGGGATCGGCAGGAACCACCAAAACCGAGTTGCAATCCGTCCTTGACAACGGCACGCAGCCCAACACCGATGACTATCATTCGCTGATGCTCTCCATCAACGGCAGACGCCATGGCAAATCAAGGATGCAGACCGACAATTCGATATGGGTCCAGAAAGGCCATCCGCTCGATAAGGATTACAAAAAATCCATGAGGACCGGCTTTGACGCCGAGATGAAAACGGTC
Organism: Bifidobacterium sp. ESL0800; assembly: GCF_029395355.1. Classification (NCBI taxonomy): domain Bacteria; kingdom Bacillati; phylum Actinomycetota; class Actinomycetes; order Bifidobacteriales; family Bifidobacteriaceae; genus Bifidobacterium; species Bifidobacterium sp. ESL0800. The sequence continues at coordinate 435,565 of NZ_CP113913.1, read as the reverse complement.
TCAGGCGATGCCTCCAGGCAAATGAGCTCGTGGGTGGACAGGAAGACGCATGGGATCCTCAAGCCCGATTTCGCTTCGAACAACTCCACCTTGACACTTCTCAACACTGTATATGCCAACGGAAAATGGCAGGATCCATTCGATGCGGACGACACGACTGACCAACCGTTCCATGGAATGAAAGGAGACTCGACGATTCCCATGATGAGTCAGCAAGCGACGATGGACATGGCCAGAGGCAAAGGATTCAGACGTGTCGACAAAAAATTCGACGACGGTTCCACATTGAAAATCGTGCTGCCCGACCAGAAGTCAGCGGCAAGCAAGCTGGCCGGAAAAACCGACTCTCTACGCGCAATGTTCAACGCAAAAAGCGAGGAGACCAAAGTCGACCTTGAACTTCCGAAATTCAAGGTGGCCAACACGTTTAACGACACGATACCGACCTTAAAAAAGTTGGGAATCCGTTCGGCATTTGACTCGTCCAGTGCGAATTTCTCCAAAATGGCAAGCAGCGAGCAGTTCTTCATTCAACAAGTCATCCAAGGCACCAGCATCGATGTGGGCGAAACCGGTGTCAAAGCCGCCGCATACACCAAAGTCGCGATGCTGACCGGCGCACCGAATCCAGGAAGAGTCAACATCGAAACATTCATCGTCGACCATCCGTTCCTCTACGAATACGACACCCCTGACGGAGTCCCGCTGTTCATCGGCATCGTGCGGAACCTGTAGACAGACGACGAGTATAGCAACGGTCCGATTGCCTGACGTCGGCAGATAACCAACAAAGCAACGGCGGCAAATGCCCCAACCGGCAACCCAACCGTGCAAATCGGGACGCGCATAAGCGGTCAGCATCCTCAAACGTCCAGCAGCTGATTGTATTGGGCAGATTTGTCGCGAAAACCACCTATAGTCACTCTTATCATCAATCACAGAAGAGGTCGCTGAACCCATCAGTAACCGACCAGAGGCACGGCGGTGCCCGCGAAGGCCGGTGAAAGGGAGTCCAGCCGAAATTTCCGGTCGCCTCCGCGGCGGGAAGTTGGGCCTGGGTCCAAGAGATCCAGGACTGTCGCGGCCAATGCCGCGGAGCGCTATCGATGAGAATCGTTGTAGGCTTTTTCGCGATGAGGCGTGGCTCGATATCATAGCTCGGCTTTCAAGCGACAAATGCACTGACGGCCATTCGCATCTCTGTAGGCTTCTTCCCTACCGGAAGGAAAGCAGTATGTCGGCAACAACCGACCATACCGAAAGTGGAACCAGCACTTCGTCCCAGTCTACGGCGACAGGAGCGAAGGCCGGCAAAGCAGCACACCAATCGGCCGATCCGAACATCAAGGCCGCGGCCACGCACCCCATCCCCTCGCTTGGCGACAAAGGCAAAACAGGCAACGGCGGCGTGCAACGCAACCTGAAGACCCGCCACGTCTCGATGATCGCGCTCGGCGGCTGCATCGGCACGGGCCTGTTCATGACCTCGGGCTCCACCATCTCCAAGGCAGGCCCCGGCGGCGGCTTGGTGGCCTACATCGCCATGGGCATCATGGTCTACTTTTTGATGACGAGCCTCGGCGAGCTGGCGACCAACCAGCCGGTCTCTGGCTCCTTCGCGACCTACAACGCCAAATACGTCGACCCGGCTCTCGGCTTCGCCATGGGCTGGAACTATTGGTTCAACTGGGCCATCACCGTCGCCGTCGATATCTCCACCGCGGCCCTCCTGATCCAATATTGGCTGCCCCACACTCCTGGCTGGATCTGGAGCCTCATCGTGTTGGTGGTCATCTTCCTGATCAACGCCCTGACCGTCTCCGCGTTCGGCGAGACCGAATATTGGCTGTCGCTGATCAAGGTCATCACCGTCATCGTCTTCCTCGTGTTGGGCTTCGCCATGATCTTCGGCATCATGTTCCATCCTGCGGTCGGCTTCGGCAACTTCACCTACAAGGACGCCCCGTTCGTCGGCGGGTTCCCGGCCATCCTGAGCGTCTTTCTCATCGCCGGCTTCTCGTTCCAGGGCACGGAGCTCATCGGCGTGACGGCGGGCGAATCGGCAGATCCGGAGCACGCGGTGCCAAAGGCCATCAACAGCGTCTTCTGGCGCATCCTGCTCTTCTATGTCCTTTCGATCTTCGTGATCGCCGCGCTCATCCCCTACACGAGCCCGAACCTGCTTTCGGCGGCCGACGGCAATATCGCGATGTCGCCGTTCACGCTGGTCTTCAAGCGCGCCGGCCTCGCCTTCGCCGCAAGCCTGATGAACGCCATCGTGCTGACCGCAGTGCTTTCGGCGGCCAACTCGGGCATGTATGCCTCGACGCGCATGCTCTATTCGCTGGCCGGCGACGGCTACGCCCCGAAGTTCTTCTCGCGCACGACCAAACACGGCATTCCGCTGGCCGCGCTTATCGTCACCACCATCATCTCCCTGGCCACCTTCGCCGCCTCAATCTTCGGCCAGAAGATCTACATGTGGCTCGTCGCGGCCTCGGGACTCACCGGGTTCATCGCCTGGGTCGGCATCGCCATCAGCCACTTCCGCTTCCGTCGCGCGTTCATCAAGCAAGGCCACCAGCTTTCGGAGCTGAAGTACCACGCGAAGCTCTTCCCGCTCGGCCCGATCATCGCGCTCATCCTGTGCATCGTGGTGATCGGCGGGCAGAACATCGACGCGTTCGTCCACTGGGATTGGCAGCAGATCGGCATCACCTACATCGGCCTGCCGTTGGTCCTGATCCTCTACATCGGCTACAAGATCAAGTACCACACCCACATCATCCCCCTGGATGAAGTGGACGTTTCCCCATCTGATATCTCGAAGGAGAGCGAAAACAAGGAAACGACGGTCTAGAAAACCGATATTATAGTGGATCTTTGGGTGCGTCCGGCAAATGGAAACATGCCGGACGCACTCTGTTTATGAACCGGCTAATACTTCAGCTCTCCGACGGTATGAACGACTCGAAAATGAAGTAGCCGAAATCACGAACGCAATGTTCGAGCTCTTCGGCACTACGCGGGGTCCAAGCCACCGGCACGGCACCCAACGCACGAACCAAGCGCAGCTGCGGCGAACGACCACCATGCCAGTCATAGGCCACGAAATCCGGACGCGACACCCAGTTGAAGCCGAGTTTGCCCGCGATCCAAGGGATGATGCCACGTTGCAGCGAGTGCAGATTCGTCTGCAAATCAGTATTTCGGTCAATCGGGAATGGCGATGAAACGGCAAGCTGTCCGCGGAAAACCTCGGGATGGTTCTGCCGATACCAACGCATGGCCAGCGGATTGAACGACTCCACCACATACGCTCCGTCATAGTCACGCAGCAGCTTGTCGCCGCTTTCCATCAGCAAGCGTTGGCGAGCGCCCCACGAATTGCCTTCGAATTTGTACTCGACGATAATCGGCACACGCCCGCCTACAACCTTCAGCACGTCAGAGAACAGCGGGACGTGCTGGTACTGGCTTTGCTGCGGCAACGGCATGATCTTCTCCGCCTCCAACTCGGCTTGCGAAAGAGGCTCGGCCTTGGCATCCCCGTATACGCTCGGGTTCGGGAACAGCGGGATATGACGCAATTGGTCGTATGTCAGATCAGCGACACGTTGAGGGCAACCGGCCACACGCAGCAGGTCCGGGTCATGAGCCACCACGACCCTGTCGTCGGCCGTGAGCTGCAGGTCAAGTTCGATGCCGTATCCTGCCTCGCAGGCCGCGGCAAAGGCGGCAAGCGAGTTTTCCGGGGCGATGGGTCGCTCATCATTTTCCCGACCCGCACCATACCCGGCCTTGCGGGCCATACGACGGGCGAGTCTGATATATTCCCCGTCGCTTTCACGGTATTGCGAAGACAGACCAGAACCGGCGTCGTGAAGCCCGCGATGCGCATACCAGACATCCGGCATGGCCGGCACACGATTGCGTTCGCGGTCTTTGCAAGACCTTGGCGACATGGCCCAGATACCTGCACCCGCAAGCGCCAACCCGGCAAACACCGCACGGACGAGAAGCGATTGCCGACCTTTCCCGACAGTGTTACGTCCATCGTGCCTCGATACTGAACGATGTGGCATCGCCGGCCCTCCTTCAAAATGGCTTTGCACAAACATAGCAATATCCATCATAGGGATATTGACGAACCGAAGCGACGGAAACGGCACGGCATTCTCACATCAGTTTCCGTGGAACGGCCGACACCCCCACCCGGCGACCACAGCCTCAACGGCAATCCCATGACGTAAGACGCGAAACAATACAATGGGATGAAATCAGACGAGACACACTCCCCACAAAAAGCATGCGTTTCCTACCACTACCGACGATGGATAAGCACCTTGGCGTCGTTGACAACCACCGTCCATGCGTCTTCAAGGACGTGCGTGACATGCCCGCGCCGCCGTTCCAGCGAGGCGATGAGCCGGGCGGCACGTCCCATGAATGGATGATCGAGGTGCGGAATGACACGGAAATCGACCAGATTGAGACCGGCGGTGTCGTCGAGGTCGGCTGCAACCGCGCGATCGTCCATCGGCTCGATATAGCTGATGTCGGGAGCGGCGACGACGGCCCCGGCCGAGACGCCGACGTAGGGCTTGCCGGCGTGCACCAGAGACGCGATGACACGTCCGGCGCCGCTGCGTTTCAGCTCATGCAACAGATGGAAGCTGTTGCCGCCACCCACCCAGATGACATCCGACGCCGCCAGGGAACGTTTGACCTCGTCGCGCATCGTCGTCGCCAAATCGACGGTGCGAACCCGGAAACCGTTGAGCCGCATCGCCAGACGGACCAGAGGGCGGAACCAGCGGCTGAGCTCGTGGTCGTCGGCGGCGGGGATATAGGCGATCCGCCATTTCGGCGACGCCGGGTCGCGATGGCGACGGGAGAGCCCTCGCCGCAACGCGTGGAGGGCCGGCAGCACGCGGGACGCCAATATCATCCTTGCCATGCCGGCCTCCTTTCTGCCGATTGAGGCTCATCACCGTTTGCGTTCGCAACTGCGCCGGTTTCAAATGCTCCTGCATCGGCGTCCGCACTTGCGTTTCAGAGCATATCTTATAACCGAAAAATGCGCAGAAACGCCGCAAAAACGTCATGGCGCGCGCCTCGAGGAGACACACGCCATGGCCATACATTTATTGCCGCCGGTCAGCCGTTCTGGATGGCGTCGACGCCGCTGATCACCGCGCCGCGGAAACCCTGCTTTTCCAGTTCGGTGACGCCTTTGATGGTGGTGCCGCCCGGCGAGCAGACCGCGTCCTTCATCGCTCCGGGGTTGGTGCCGGTGGCCATGTAAAGCGCTCCGACGCCCTCGGTCATCTTGGCGGCGAGACGGTAGGCGGTCTCGCGCTTCAGGCCGTACTTCACACCGGCGTCGGCGAGCGCCTCGATGTAAATGGCGGTGAATGCGGGCGCGCAGCCGGCCACGGACGAGCCGATGTCCATCAGCGGGGTGTCGACCCGTTCGATCAAGGCGATCGGCGAGAACAGCGCCTCGAAAGTCTCACGCTGGGAATCGGTGAGCGTGTTCGCGTTCTCAGTGACGAGGATGCCCTGACCGACCTCGATGGGTGTGTTGGGGATAACGCACTGCACGTGCGCACCGTCACCCAGAAGCCCCTGATAATAGTCAAGATTGCGGCCTGCGGCGATGGAGACCACGAATTTGTCTTCGGCTTTCAGATCGTCCAGGACATCGGCGAGCGCGGTTTCGATCTGACCAGGCTTCACGGCCACGACGATGACATCCGAGGCGACGACGGTCTCCTTGGCGTTATGGGTGGCCTTGGCGCCGATAGACGCCGTAGCGGCCTGCACCTTGTCGAAATGGCCGGAGTTGGCGACGATCTGCGAGCCGTCGATCACTCCCCCGTTGGCCAGACCTTTGGCGATGCCCTGCGCCATGTTGCCGAAACCGATGAATCCCACCGTGACGTCGTTGATATCGCTTGCCATAAGAACTCCTTGCTGTCGCGTTGTCTGCGGTTGTCTGTCTAAGTCTGTGTTCGTCCGTCATGGTGTACCCGGCGCGCGCCGGCCTGCTGGCCACGGCGGCCGGGACCTCGTGACAATAGAAGAACCCGTCCCGATATCAAGCTTATGGCAACCCCGGTCCCAAAAGAGCATGAAGGCGGTTCCCGCCAATCCGGTTCCGCCCCGACCCGGCGCCAGAACTCATGATGGTGCCAAGACAACGAAGCGGGTCGTCCATCCGATCACCACCGTGACCGAACGAACGACCCGCCATTGCGCAATCAGTGCGATTGCACTACTCGAGCATCTTGTTCAGACGGCTCCTGAACAGCCAGATGATGAAGCCGACCAGGCAGGTCAGTACGCCGATGACGATGAAGAACATCGATTCGTGGCCCTTCTGATAGAAGTTGATCGACAGCGTGGCCATGCCGGAACCGGTGGAATTGACCAGGTTCCAGACCGTCACGACCTGCGCCAGGAACGCCTGCGGCGCAAGCTTGGAGCTCACCGAGCCGCCCAACGGGGAGACGATGGCCTCGCCGATGGTGATGATGGCGTAGAAGGCAATCAGCCACATCGGGCTCTGACGGCCGCCATTGGAAAGCATGGAAAGCGGAATGGCCATGAACAACGGACCGAAGCCGTAGCAGAAGACGCCCACACCGAACTTCACGGCCGTGGACGGCTGGTGACGGTCGAGGGCCTGCCAAAGCCAACTGAAGAACGAGCCGAAGACGACGGCGAAGATCGCGCTGGCCGTCTGGAAGCTCGCCGGCGAGAAGTGGATACCGAACAGGGTGGTGTTCACGTTCTTCTCGGCATAGACGGCGAGCACGCTGGTGGACAGGTAGAAGATCATGCCGGTCAGCGCCACACCGATGAAGAAGATGACGAAAGCGCCCATGCGGACACGCTCGCGACCGTTGGTCTTCTTGCTGCGCACGATGTAGATGATGTAGACGAACGGGATGAAGACACTGATGGTGCTCACACCGTTGCTGAAGGTCTTGGCCGTCAGGATTCCGGTGGCGAACAGGACGATCAGGGCGACCAGCACCACGACGAGGGCCACGACGAGAACCGTCATGTCCTTCTTCTTCTGTTCGGGAGGGAAGGGATCGGTGGGCTCGGCGCCGATGTCGCCGAACACCTTCTTATGCAACAGCGCATAGGTCAGGAAGCAGACGCCCTGCACCAGGGCGGCGAGCGCGAATCCGGCGTTGTAGTTGAACGCCATGGCGATGGCGCCGGTGATCATCGGGGAGATCGCGCCGACATTACTGACCACGTAGAGCATGCCGAAACCGGTGTCACGCTTCGGATCGTCCTTGCTGTACATTCTGCCGACCAACGCGTTCTGGGCGCTGCCCATGCAGGCGAAGCCGATCAGCAGCACCACCTGGGAGGCGAAGTAGAACGGGATGCCGCCGTGCGGGACGGCGAGCAGGGCCCAACCGACGAACAGCGAGAGGTTGCCCCAGAACATCGCCCGCTGCAGGCCGAAGAACCGGTCGGCGAGATAGCCGCCCAGAAGTCCGGCGAGCAGGGAGAGCGTGGTGTAGACCGTGGTGAGCTGCGAGGCGACGTCCTCGCTGAAGCCCAGGCCACCCTGTGCCGCCTGCTTATACAGATAGTAGATCAGAATCGAGGAAACGCCATAGTTGGCGAACCCCTTGCCGAATTGCACCACCGACAGGACACCCATGCCAAGCGGATGACCCAGGAAGGTTCGTTCCTTCTTCATATTGCTTCTTTCTCGCAATGATTCGCATCCAGAACCACCGCCCGATCGCCTTTGGCAACGGTTGTCGCGTGACGACCGTTGTAGCGGACGGCAATGCCGGACACATAACTTTTCCATTATGGTTCCGCACCGGAAACCGGCAAGGTTCCGAAATTGTCATTAGGTGGATATTTTTTGCATCAACCCGATGCCGCAGAGCACGACGCGGCGGTATGAATGAGACCGATTCTCTTTCTTACCGACACATCAGAGCGTGACGGCAAAGCCGAATTCCAGGTCCTGCTCGCCGCTGATCGCATAGCGTTCACCGACGTCCGCACCCCAGCTGTCGATGCCGCCGACGCCACGCACGGCGCCGTAGACCGTCAGCACCGTGCGCCTGACGGGCGGCAGCTCCTCCTGGTGGTCGGCATTCTCCAGCTCAAGGGGCGTATAGGGCAGACAGGTGAACGACAGCGGCCTGTCGACGCTAGCGACGGTAAGGCTGTACGGGGCGCGTGAGGCGTCGGCGTTGTTCAGGGTCGTCTCGCGGGTGATCCTGACCCAATCGACATCGGTGCGCATACCGCATTCCTGCGGGACCAGATACGGGGTGACCGGCATGCCCTCGACCTCGACCAGCTGACGACGCCCCGAGCCGAGACGGTCGGGGTAGGTCTCGCCGGGCAGGCCGAAATAAGCGAACCCGGTGGCCGGCGTCGGCATGACCATCCTCAGACCGAACGCCGGCAGCTGCGGCAGGCCGGGCTGGCCGTGGTAGCGGACGCGGACCGAAAGCCGGCTCGTGGCATCGAAGCGGTAACATACATCCACGCTGGTCGACGGATTCGTGGGCGTGACGAAGACATAGCTCAGCGAGACGTCGGAGGCCTCCAGCTTTCCGCCGGTGCTGCCGTCGGCGGGAGTATAGGGGATGGCGACCGGTTTGCCGTCCACCTGCAGCTTGGGCAGCCCCTTGACCGCACTGAACAGTTCGGCTCCAACCCATTGCGCCGAACGGACAGAGAACCCGTTGCCGCGGTCGTTGTCGGTCGTCGCCCTCCAGAAGGTCGGCCGCGGCGCGCGGTAGAGCCACTCCCGGCCCCCGACCCGCAGCGATACCGGCCCCTCGCCGTAATCGAACAGGCAAGCGACACCACCAGCGTGCAGGCCGATCATCTCCTCGTCGATGATGACGGCGATTTTTTCACTCATTGTTGCCATACTCCCGATTCACCTCCTGCATCGCGGGCTTCGGACTGCCGTCGGCGAAGAGCAGGCCGTCGCCGGAGAACTGCCGCTCGGTGGGCCTGTCGTCGAAGTCGCCTCCGTAACGCATCACCTTGCGGCCCGTCGACGGATCGCGCACCTGCAGCGCCTGGTCCTTGAAATCCCATATGAATCCGCCGACATAGAGCGGGTAGCGGTCGAAGAGCGCCATGTAGTCGGCCAATCCCCCGACGGAGTTGCCCATGCTGTGCATGTACTCGCACAAGATGAAAGGTTTCTTCGGATGATCGTCAAGATAAGCGGCGACGTCGTCGGGCGAGGCGTACATCCGACTCTCGAAATCCGAGACGCGGTCCTCGTATTCCCGGTTGTGTACGACCCCCTCGTAGTGGACCGGCCTGGTCGGGTCGGCATTTTTGTAATACTCATTCATGGCCGCGATGTTCTCGCCCACATAGGACTCGTTGCCCAGAGACCAGAAAAGGATCGAGGGATGGTTCTTGAGCGTCTCGTACTGCGTCCTGGCGCGATCGATCACCATCTCACGCCACTGCGGGAAGCTGCCCGGCACGTTGTATGACCCGTCGATGCCGCCCAATTTGGACCAGGTGCCATGCGACTCCATGTTGGCCTCGGCCATCACGTAGATGCCGGCCTCGTCGCACATCCGGTACCACGGCAGCTGATCGGGATAGTGGCAGGTGCGCACCGCGTTGATGTGGTTGGCGCGGATCGTCGCCATATCGGCATCCATGTCCGCCTGCCTGATGGCGCGCCCTCTCACGGCGCTCCACTCATGGCGGTTGACGCCGTTGATTCTCAGCCGTTCGCCGTTGAGCCGCACCACCTTGTCCGCGCCGATCTCGATGCGGCGGAAGCCGACCTCCTGGGGCACCACCTCGACGACGGCGCCCCGCGCGTCACGAACCGTGACGGTGAGGGTGTAGAGGTAGGGGTCGGCATGCGACCAGAGATGAGGATCGTCGACCGTGATCGCCGGCCAGACGACGTGCTCACATGCCTGGAGCGTCTGGCTGCCGCCCAGCGCCTCGCCGTTCCTATCGGCCAGTTCGATCTCCACCCGCGATCCTGGGCTCACCGGTGAGAGCGCCGCGGAGACGTTGAGCACGCCGAGCCGGTCATCTTGCTCCAAGGTCGGCTTGACGTCGAGATCCTGGACGTGCGTGGCCGGCAGGGAAAGCAGACTCACCGGCCGGAAGATGCCGAAGAAGCGGAAGAAGTCCTGGTCCTCGATCCAGCTGGCCGTGCAATGCCGGAACACCGCCACCGCGATGAGATTGTCGCCCTGATGCACATAGGGGCTCAGGTCGAAAATGCTGGGCGTGAACGAATCCTCGGCGTAGCCCACGAACTCGCCGTTGCACCACAGGTAGAACGCACGCTCGACGCCCTCGAAGCGGATGTGCAGCGGACGGGACGCCCACGTCTGGTCAAGCTCGAAATGCCGGCGGTAGAGACCGACATGGTTGTCGGGCGCCTCGGAGAAGCTGCCGGCCTGCGGGTCGTCGGGAGGCGTCGTGTACGCCGGGCGGCGGAACACCGACCCCTCCCACGGGTAGGCCGTGTTGGTGTATTGCAGTTGCGCGTGGCCGGAAAGCTCGATATGCCCCGGCACCTCGATGAGGCCGAACCCTTCCTCATCCGAGCACAAGTCATAAAACCCCTCCCCGATCGCCCCGGGGTTCTCGGCGTAGTGGAAACGCCATTGGCCGTCCAGCGACCGCACCAGGCTGGAACGGCCGCTCTCGGCCTCCCCTGCGTCCGCGTAGCAACGGTGGTCGGAATGCGCCGGCAGTTCGTTGACCCTGAAGGTCTGCGGCTGGTCAAGCCACTCCAACGATGGTTTCATGACTTCCTCTTTTCCTCGTTTCTTGAGGCCGCACCCCTGTCCGTTCGAGCGCGGTCGAACCGTCCTACGACCGGCAGGCGTCGACCTCGAAAAGACGAGATTGATAGTCCCCTTGACGTATCCACGTCGTCCATGGCCCGAATCCGGAATCGGAGATGTCGAAACCACGCCGCATCAGCTCGTCTCCATAGAACCGCTCCCCGTCGACGCGCGGCATACGGTAGGCCGTGTCGTGAACGCTATATTCACATTCCGGATCCAGCCCACGCAGCGCCAGCGCCCGATACCCCTCGTTGACGGGCTGGCGTGCGCGATAATAGCCGACCAAGGCATGCCTCCTGTCCGGCGAGACGACCATCCAGGCGGTTTCGGACCCTTCGGGAAGCCCTACCGGATTGGGGCCGAAGGGACTGATGAGCCGGTAGAACAGGCCATGGCCGATCAGCTCGGCATGCGATTTGAAGAAAGCTATCTGACGCCGAATCTCCTCCTGCTGCCCCGCATCGATCTTGTTGACGTCCAGCTCGTAGCCGAATGTGCCGAAATAGGCGACGTCGGCGCGGGTCTTCAACGGCGTGTCGCGGAAAACCTGCTGGTTGGGCGACGCCGATACATGGCTGCCCATGCTCGAGATCGGATAGGCCAAGGACGTGCCGTATTGGACCCCAAGCCGCTCGACGGCGTCTGAATCGTCGGAGGTCCAGCCCTGCGGGGCATAGTACAGCATGCCCGGATCGAAACGACCGCCGCCCGAGGCGCAGGACTCGAACAGCACCTTGGGGAATTCACCGGTCAGACGCTCATAGAGCGCGTAGACGCCAAGTATCTGGCGATGGTAGACCTCGCCCTGGCGGTCCGCCGGCAGGGACGGCGAATACACATCGCTCATCGAACGGTTCATATCCCATTTGACGTAGCCGACCAGCCCCGTGCCGAGAATCGTCTCCATCTTCCCAGCCACGTAGTCGACGACTTCCGGCCTGGTGAAGTCGAGTTCGAACTGGTTGCGCCCATACAACGGTGGGCGTCCGGGCACGTGCATCGCCCAGTCGGGGTGCGCGCGGTAGAGCTCCGAATCCTCGCTGATCATCTCCGGCTCGAACCACAGGCCGAACCCCATGCCGGTGGCGGCGATGCGTCTGGCGAGCCCCTGAACGCCATGCGGCAGCTTCCTGCGGTCGGCGAACCAATCGCCCAGCGACGACTCGTCGTTGTCGCGTTGGCCGAACCACCCGTCGTCGAGGACGAAGAGGTCCACGCCGAGATCGTGGGCCTTTTCGGCGATTTCGACGAGCGAATCCTCATCGAACTTCATGTACGTGCTTTCCCAGCTGTTGATCAGCACCGGGCGGGTACGCTCACGCCAATAGCCCCTGACCAACCGGGTGCGATACAGCTCATGGAAGGTCTGGCTCATCGCGTTCATGCCTTCGCCGCTGTAGACGATGACCACTTCGGGGGTCTGGAACGTTTGGCCCGCCCCAAGCCTCCAGGAGAACCCCTGGGGATGGATGCCCATCATGACACGGGCGACATGGTAGTTATCGACATCGGCCTGGGCGAGGAAATTGCCGCTGTAGACCAGGCTCATCGCGAAGCACTCGCCATCGTCCTCGGTGGTCTCGGGCCTCTTAAGAACCATCAGCGGGTTGAACTGGTGGGAGCTGTGACCACGCAGGCTGTAGATCGACTGGATGCCAAGGGCCAAAGGACGCTCGCGGATATGACGCTCCCTTCCCCACGCCCCCGTCAGATAAAGCATGTTCCACCGCGATTCGGGCAGATCGATGCTGGCGCTCATGGCCGCCTCGATGCCCAACGCCTTCGTGCCACGATTGACGAACCTGGCGTTACGCGTCAGGACGGCCCGCCGCTCATAAAGCGTGTAGGAAAGCTCGAGTCCGCAGCCGGTGAGTCGGTCGGCCAGGCTGATCGTCAGCGTGGTCGCCTCGTCGTCATTGTCCACATAGGTCGCCGGGAGCCCCTCGAGTCTTGGCTTGCCCAGCATGATGGTGTGCGAGACATAAGAGAAGTCCATGACGCGGCTGCCGTCGGGATTGACGACGGTGGCTGCCATATCGCGCGTGTCGCCGTTGCCCGAGACCGGATACTCCTGCTTGATATCCTCCATCGAGAAGCTCTGGTCACCCGCATAGACGCAGGATGCCATGTCCCGACGGTCGTTGACCTGCATATGGCTGAAGTTCTCACGGTCCCGAAGCGGGGCCCCGAAATAGAGCTGGCCGATCTGGCCGTTGCGCAGGATGTCGATGATATACGAAAAATACCGGTTGTATATATGGAACACCTTGGTCCGTTGATGAAACACAATAGGCATGACTGCCTTGCTCCTTCACAAGTCCGTGTTATACGCGCGAGGTTCGTCACGGCTACGACGTCGTGACGAACCATTGATTCCGATGGGGCCGGCTGCCGTCTCAGCGCAGGCTGGGCAGCAGGAAGCTCTTGAGATAGTCGTCGGGCGAATGGTGCGCGAGCCAGTCCTCGATCTCGTCGGGGGTGCGCGCGAACTTCGTCATGAGCTTGGTCTCGCCGTCCTCGGTCACCTCGAGATCGTCCTCGATGCGCACGCCGATGCCTCGGTACTGCTCGGGTACCAAGAGGTCGGCCTCGTCGAAGTAGAGCCCCGGTTCCAAGGTGAAGACCATGCCCGGCTTCAGCGGACTGTACGGATACATCTCGTCGCGCGAATGGTAGGAGTCATGGACGTCGATGCCCATGAAGTGACCCGTGCCGTGATAGAGCCAGCGATACTGCTGGTGGCCGTCAGGGCGCAAAGCCTCCTCGGCGCTCACCGGCAGGATGCCCATGCGCTCCAACGAGTGCGCCACCGAGACCATCACGGCCTCGATCATGTCGTGGTAGACCGCACCCGGCTTGTTCGCCGCGGCGATGGCGGCGTTCGATGAGTCGAGCACCGCCTGATAGACCTCGCGCTGGGGCTTGGTGAACTTGCCGTTGACCGGGAAGGTGCGCGTGATGTCGGAGCAGTACATGGAGTCCATCTCCACACCTGCGTCGATGAGGAACAGGTCGCCGTCCTTGAGGCGGGCGTTGTTGGCGTGATAGTCGAGGATAGTGGCGTGCTGGCCGGAACCAGCGTTCGTCGGGAAGGAGACCTCATTGCCCTCGTAACGGGCCGACTGGGTGAACGTCGACTCCAGCAGGCGCTCGCCGCGCTCGACTTTGCGGGCCACCGGCAGCATGTCGGCGACGCGGTCGAAGCCACGCTCGGCGGTGCGCACGGCCTTGCGGATCTCCTCGATCTCGAGCTTCGTCTTGATGATGCGCCCCTCGTCCTCGCGCTCCTCGAGCACGGCATCCACGCCGGCGTTGCTCTTGGCGTCGCCAAGGCCGCATTCCCGACGCACGGCGTCGACCTTGGCGTCCAAGGCCTCGTCAAGGCCGCGCAACAGGCGAATGCGGATGCCGTCCGGGCTTGCTCCGGCCTTCAGCGCCTCTGGCAGCTTGTCGATGGTGCGAACCTTGATCCCGCTCATGATCTCGAAATCCTCCGGCAACGGCCTCGGGCCGATCCAGAACTCGCCGTGCTTGGAATCCGAGAAGAAACGCGGATTGGTGCGGTCGATGAACGGCTCCAGATAGATGGTGTCGTCGTGGCCGATGCTGCCGTCGGCATTCACCACCGGGTCGATGAGCAGGACGGCACCGGACTCGTAATCCTTGCCGAGACCGGTCAGATGGGTGAAAGCGGTGCCCGGATGATAGAGGAAATCGATGTCCCAGGTGCGGTGGCGAGGCACACCGGCGGGAATCACCAGCCGCTCGCCGGGCAGCTCCCCTGCCAAGCGGTCGCGGTGCTTAGCGGCGTCATCGGCCAACGGGCTGCGCTCATAGCGCACCTTGGACACGTCGGGATCCCAGTCCTTGAAAATGATGTCTTCGAAGCCCTTGCCTTCGCAGCGCAGCCCACCCGCCAGCTTGCGTTTGGCCACCTCGGTGCTGTTGTCGGCCGCGGCAGCCTTCAGCGCCGCCAACTGTTCAGAATCGTAATTGCTCATATTGTTTCTTTTCCTTTATGCGCTCCGCACTTCTTTGCACGCAGCGCTATCTGTTCATGATATTGCCGGTCCTGAACCGGCTTGCCCGAATGTCTCTTATGACGGAAGATTACCGGGCAGGTAGCGTCGGGTGGGGCACCGACCGAACAAACCAGCCGATGTCCCACCCAATGCGAAGCTGAATGTCAGCTCAGCAGAGCATTGCTCATCTTCTTGCGGAAGACGATAATCACCACGGCGACGACAATCTCGCAGATGCCCAGAATCAGGAACAACGGCAGTTGCTGAACCAACGAGGTGAGTTTGCCGAAAAGCACCAAGGAAATGGCGGTACCGATCGAGGCAGCGAGCGTGAAACCGGTCTGCAGCTGGGTCTCATAGGACTTCGGAGCCGCAGCCGCGATGGCGGAGTTCGCAGCGACCGCGTAGGGGAAGCCTCCGAGATTGGAAACGACATAGTAGAGCAGAATCCAGAAAACCGAATACTTCTTGATCGAGGGATTGAGCATCACGGTGGGCACGATGAGCAGCAGGTTCGAGATGCCCTGGAAGATGTAGCCGAACCACAGACGGTCGACGGACTTCCACTTCGCGCCGAGCTTGGTGGCCCACAGCCAGCTGTAGAACACGCCGGCAATAAGAGCGATGACGGCGACGACCGTCTGGAAGGATCCAGGAGCGATCTCGATACCGAAGAAGTTGCGGTTGATGCGCTGGTCGAGGAACATCAGCAACGTGGTGCCCTGCACCGCGTAATCGACGCCGATGACGATCTGCATGATGATGATTGGCGAGATTGCGGCGACATGCATGCGGTCCTTGCCCTGGATGCGCTTCGATTTCCAGATGACGGCGAAGAAGACGATGGCGATGATGAACGTGCACGAGCTGATGGTATTGGCCAAGGAGCCGATGGTGGCCTTGTGCATGGCGAACACGATCGCGACGATGACGGCGATGACGACCACGGCCGCCACAGCGATGATGCTGTACTTCTTCTTCTCGGTCGTAGAAAGCGGACGCGAAGGCTTCTCACCAAGCGAGCCGAAGAAACGACGCCCTGGGATGGCGATGGCGGCGGCATAGAGGAAGGCCGCGACGGCACCGATGGCGAAACCGTAATGATAGTTGATCAGGCCAAGCTGCGCGGCGATGATGGGCGTGATGAAGCCTGCGATGTTGTTGGCGATGGTGTGGACGGCGAACGCACCGTCACGACGGCTGTCGTCGCGCTTGAAGAGCAGGCCGGTCAGCGAGGCGTTGGAGGCACCCATGATGGGCAGGTTCATCAGAATCATGCCGACCAGAGCGAACACCCTGCCTTGCGACAACGAGAACGCCGGAATGGCGAGGATGCCGCAGGAAAGACCCTTGGTGATGTTGCCGATGACCAATGCCTTACGGGCTCCGAATACGCGATCGGCCAGCCAGCTGCCGACGATGCCGAACATCGAATTGATGGCGCCGACGATGGCAATGAGCTGCGCGGCCTCGCCTTGGGTGAATCCGAGTCCCTGGGTCCACGGCTTGTAGAGATAGTAGATCATGACCGCGCCATAGGCGCCCCAGCAGATCGAATTGAAGAAATTGCCGGCTGCCAGCGAGGCTATGCCTTTGGGATAGCCGAGGAACGACCTATCCGAACGAAGTTCATCGAGTTCTTTCTCCTCCTGCGTCTTCTCCACTGCCTCATCCTGCGTCTTGGCAGGGTCGGGCTGTTTAAGTGTTTGCTTGTCCGTCACCATGATGGTTCTCCCTTTCTCTTTGAGAACGGCATCCCTACCTCATTGAGGGGACCGGACGAAGCCGTGAGTCCCAAAAACGGTAGCACCGCCGCTACATTGAACGAGGATAGACGGCGAACAGGTGCCGAAAAGTGAAAAGAATCTCTAAAATGTGGACAATTGTTTGCCACGTGTCGATGACGTTCCACGAGGTTTCAACGGGACTCCCCAATTTGACTGAAAACTGCTCAGCACCCAGCATCCGACAGTTTTCGATAGTCGTTTCCATCTTGTGCCACAGCCCTGCCACTTGCTTCGATTGTCGCCAGCCTCGAGCAACAGACAGAACGACTTTGCCGGCGGAAAACGAGATATTTCCGTTTTCCGCCGGCAAATCCGGATAAGCCATCGAGAAAGCAATCAGCGCACGCGAAGGAACACGCGCATCTCGTTCTCCCCACGATTGGCCCACATGAAATAGGGAATGAGCGTGATCGCAACGGGCTTGCGCGCCTCGGAACGCCATGGCGCGTACAGCGGTGCATCCTCGGCATGCTCCGAGTCCTCACGCCAACCGGGCACCTGAAGCTCGACCACATCGCGGCTCACCTCTTCGACCTCGCCCTCACGCTTGTCGCCGACGCCCTTCGCGCCGGCCTTGAACTCGCAGGGCATGACCTTCACACGGGAGGGGTCATCGACGACACCACGACCATCGACCACCAGCCGATGCAGATGCCCGCCATTGTCGCGTTCTTCGGCGCAATAGGTGATCGGGCCACGGACGATGGCCACCTGCCCGGCGTCCTCGCTGACCAAAGGATTCGCCGCGACGAGACGCACCGGCATCGGGAAGTCGAAGCGAATGGTATCACCGTCATGCCATGATCCGCTGAGGTACAGGTAGCCGTCACGTTCCTCCCGGCTCATCCCGTCTGGAGCCGTGACATGCGACGAAGCGCCTTCGCCGGCCCACTTGGGCATGCGCAGCGCGATGGCGGCATCGAGCGATGAGGCGCCATCGGGCAGCGAGAGCCGCAGGCTGCCCTTGCCGCTCCACGGCAGCCCGGCCTCGACCTCGAAGCCGACGGGCACACCGGCCAGCTCCGCCGTGCCCTCGCAGCCCACATAGAGGTGGACGAACAGCGTCGAACCGTCGTCGCTCAACCCATAGGCATTCTGCTGGATCGATTCCACGGTACGCGCGATGTTCGGCGGGCAGCAGGCGCAGCCGAACCATTTGCGGCGCACGTCCTTGACATGGCTGAAACGACTGTCGTGATGATGGGCGTTGTCGGGACGCACCTCCAGCGGATTGACGTAGAAGAAGCTCTTGCCGTCCAGCGCCATGCCGGCGAGCACCGTGTTGTACAGCGCCATTTCCATGACGTCGGCGTACTCCCCTTTCGGCTCAAGCTCGAGCATCCGCCGGGCGAAAAGCGCCAGTGCGACGGACGCGCACGTCTCGGAGTAGGCCAGATCGTTGGGCAGGTCGTAGTTGTACGAGAACGCCTCGCCGTCGACGGTGCCGCCGACGCCGCCGGTGATATAGAGCTTCTTGTCGACGATGTTGCGCCACAGCCTACGAACGGCGGCATTGAGGTCCTTGTCGCCGGTCAGTCTGGCGACATCGGCCACACCTGAATAGAAATATCCGGCGCGCACGGCGTGTCCCACGGCCTCGTCCTGCTCGACGACCGGCTCATGGGCCTGGTAGTAGGCGTATGGCATCGGCTTGCTGTCGTCAGGCTCGACGGGCTTGCCCTCGTAGGCCGCGCGCTCACGGTCCTCCTGCTCGAAATAGAGCGGCTTGGTGCCGCGCTCACGGACGAAATAGGTGGCCAGATCGAGGTATTTTCTCAACCCTGTGGCCTCGTAGAGCCGCACCAGCGCCATCTCGGCGATTTCATGACCGGGGTAGCCATGCCTCTGATGCTCGCCGGGACCGAACGTCTCGTAAACGTAATCGGCGTAACGCTCGGCCGCCTTGAGCAGCTTGTCCTTGCCAGTGCTCTGGTAATAGGCGACGGCCGCCTCGATCAAGTGGCCCATGCAGTACAGCTCGTGGTAGTCCTTGAGGTCGGTGAAATGCCGGTCCATGCCGTTGAGAATGTAATAGGTATCGAGGTAGCCGTTGTCAAGCTGCGCTTTGCAGACGATGTCGATCGCGCCGTCGACCGTCTCCTCGAGCTTGGCGTCGGGATGCTGGACCAGCGAGTAGGCCGCCCCCTCAATCCATTTCCACAGATCGGAATCCTGGAAGACGAAGCCATAGAACTTGTCGGGGTCGGGCTTTCTCGGATCCTTTGGCAACACATCGAAGCCACGGTTGGTGAACTTCGGGGGCTCGAATGCCTTGCCCTGGGATTCGCTCTGTGCCCTGCGCTCGTTCTGGCGCGCCGCCGCCTTGAAATTGTGCATGGCATAGCTGGGTGTCGCCTCGGGCACCCGATCATTGAGAGTCTCCCACTGGAAAGGAATCATGCTGGTACGCACGAGTTCCTGTTCCGACGACCAGAACCGGTCGGTGACTTTTACGTTGCCGATCCCCAATGGGTGGCTGTGCACGTTCCTATCGCAATCAACCATGCGATGCTCCTTTTACGCTTCGTTGCCGGGGCAGTTTCCTCCCCTTGGTGACAATATAGGAAACCACATGACCAGCACGAGTGGACAATCATCGTTTTTCGTTCATGATGATTGGCGGATTCGAATACATCACACGATAAGCATTGCTAAGTTATATTAATATCAAAGAATTATCCATTAAATCAGAGAAATTGACTATCTCCGAAATTATTTCCACCTATAATCGGAACGATGAATAAGTCACCCATGCATAACGAAGTGTCGAGCACAACCCGAATCCTCATTCCCACCGAAGAGCCATCCATGCGTTTCGAATCGTGCGGGCAGTTTATCGGGACCCCGGGCTGGATCCACGAACAACGGACATTGCACAGTTTCGAGCTGATTTTCGTGCGTCGCGGCACACTGCCGCTACGGGTCGGCGACCGTTCCTTCAGCATCGGCCGCGGAGAGTTCATTCTCATTCCGCCCGAGACCACACACCAAGGCGACAGCCATCTCATTGACCCGCTGGAATTCTTCTGGATGCATTTCCGTCTGCCCGAATGGCGATGCGGGGAGTTCACAGGGCAGCCGACGCCTCTGCTTGACGGCGACGAAGCCTTCAAACAGAGGCCGAAAGCCGAAAGACCCAACCCCCAAAGCCCTGAGCCGGTCCAACAGCAACACAACATGGCAGCGACATGCGAGCCGCTCTCGATTCCGTTTTACGACACCCCGTCCAACACCGACCGGCTGACCATCATGTTCGATCAGCTGCTCGATATCTACCAGATGTCCTATCCCTCCGCCAGCAGGTATTGCACCTGCTTCGCCACATGCATCCTGTATGAGATCTCATCAGCCTGCCAAGCCGACCAGCCGATGGACGAAACTGGCAGCAAACAAGGCCTGCAGGAAATACAGGAATGGATTCGCATGAACGCATTCGAGAGCATCAGCGTCAACCAGATCGCCCAGCGCTTCAACTATTCGGCCAGTTATCTATCGACCATCTATAAGCAGCATTTCGGCGTGACGATCACGGCGCACATCACCGACATCAGGCTTGACCACGCCAAAAACCTCCTGCTCTCCACCTCGCTGGACATCCAGGAGATCGCCGAGAACATCGGCTACAACGACGCCAAATACTTCATGCGGGTCTTCAAACAACACGTCGGCATGACCCCCACACGTTACCGGGCCAGTTTTACCAAGCGGCATTTCAACAACCACTGAGCGTGTACGAGGGTACGGAACTCCGCGCTCTCATACACCCATACGGCAGGTGGCTGCATGGAACGCACTCTGATACGTTCCGCACAGCCACCTGCCGTCAACTCCGCACACTCAGCCGACAAGCAATTTCAACATGCCGTCATGGACGGGCAGGTTCAGATCGGCACCGTTGTGGCCGCCGATGGTGATGCCGGTACCGTCGAAGGTCGAGGCGTGCGCCCTCGCGCCGTCGGCGCAGTCGGTGACCTCGAGCGCGACGAGAGTGCGGCCCTCGGCATCCTTCGAAACGGTGGCCTGCGTGTAGCGGGCGCCGTCGAGTGTGACGTTCAGGCGCTTGCTCTCGGAGGCCACGATGTGGAAGCGGCGGCCCACGCCGTCGGCCGGGGTCAGGTGCATCGCGCCATCGGCCGCGTCCTGGCCGTCACGCCTGCCGCCATAGACGATCCAGCCGAACACCGGATCGTCGGCCACGATCATCGCGGCGCCGCGCAGGTAGCCGCAGTAGCCGAGATCGATCTCGCAGCCATACTGCCACACGCCGCGGTACGAGGGCTGCCCCAGCCACGTGGTGGTGTAGGGCGTCGGCTCGTAGCCGCCGCTCGAGGCACCCTGGTTGGCCTTGCCGCCAAACCAGTAGCCGTAGTCGCTCTGCTCGTCGCCCGCGTTCTCGAGGGCCCACGAGCTCATCAGTGAGGCGGAGGCCAGGCGCAGCAGGGCGAACGGCGAGCCGTCGGCGTAGAGGGCATCCTCGAGCAGCGACCAGCCGCCCATCTGCGACATGTAGCTCAAGGTGTATTGCGCCACGTCGTTGCGGATGTCGGAGCCGGTGATGAAGTAGCCGTTCTCCAGCCAACCGCGGCAGGCGATGTTGCAGGCGCGCTGGTAGTCGTCGAAGCGTTCGACGTCGCGGCGTCGGTACGACAGCACGCTACGGCGGTCGCTGTTCCACGTGGACATCGCATGGGTGCGGCCCCAGTCGACCACGGCCTGCGTGGATTCGAAGCCGGTGGTGTCGAAGGCGTACTCCGAGCCGAACAGGTTCTTGCCCTGGCGGATCAGGAAATCGGCCTTGTGGTTCCAAAACTCCTCGAGCTGACTGGCCTTGGCCATCTGGCCCTCGGCGCGCAACGCGGCGATGACCTCGGAGATGATGACCTCGTTGTAATAGCCGGTCTTGTAGGGCGAACGGTTGTCGAGCTCATCGTCATAGCGGTAGTCCAGCTCGTCCGGGTAACGGTACATGGCGATGAACGTGCCCCATGCGCGCTTCAGGTACTCGTCGGCGTTCAGGGCGGTCCAGTCGGGGTGGCGCTTGGCGACCTGGTACATGCCGAACCATGTCTGCGCCACGTGCGGATAGTCCCACAGGCGCCAGATATGCGCGTGCTCGCCGTTGGTGAGGTTGCGCTGGTCGCGCAGCGTCTTCCAGTCGGGCACCCCATAGACGCCGTACGGATAGTCGTCGGTGTCCCGACGCTGCAGGCCGCCCCACACGAAATGTTCCAGGTACTCATCGAGCGCCTCGACCTGCTCGCGGTCGGGGTCCACAGCGTTCTTGGCCGAGAGGAAGGCGGGCTTGGAAAGGCCCGGGTCGTCACAGGTAACCTCGTAGATGCGCCAGCCGGAGATCTGGTCGTACCGGTCGGGATTGAGCACCACGCCGGTGCGCGTGTTGCGCTCCTGGAACAGGCCCCGGTACCATTTGGAGTCGTCGTGGTTCTGCAGCGAGGTGATGTAGTTGGCGCGCTCCTCGATCAGCTCGCCGACCGGAAGCGTGGAGAAAGCCTGCAGCCAGCCGACCCGGCCGTCGCCGTAGTGCACCGTCAGCAGGTTCTCGCCCAGGCGCGCCATGCCCACCGCGTAGATGGTGCGGTAGGTCTTGCGTCCGGAGCCGTCGGCGCACACGCCGAGCTCTTGCTCGCTGACCTTGCGAATCGCGGTCTGGTCGGGGTACTGGGCCGTCAGCTCGACATGCTGGTAGATAGAGTCGAGCTTCAGCAGCATCTCCTGGTCGCGCGGCACGGTGTAACCGGGGACGGCCTCGATGTCGACCTTGCCGCGGGCCACGAGCTCGGCGCGGGCCGCCTCGTAGTCGGGCTCCCAGACGAAGTCGAAGGTGAAGTCGCGGGTTTGCCCAGCCTTGAGATCGATGGTGCCGGTCGGCAGGTTCCAGCGCCCGCCCTCGTGGGTCGAGGCCTCGGCGGCGGCCGCCTGCGCGCACAGGTGAACGCGGTAGCCGCCGGCGCCGTCGCCCTCCGAGTCCGGCTTGGACTCGAGGTCGAAGAACTCCCAGCTAGCGCCGTCGCGCGGCACGCACATCAGATAGGGCGGCTTGCCGTCACTCGGCGTGGCCATGGTGAACGAGTTGTCGCCGGCCACCTGCGTGTGGCGGATCATACGCTGGGCGGCGTCGACCTGCCAGTCCATCTCGCAGTTGAACGGCAGCTTTACGTTGAGGTCGGTCAGGGTGACGGGTTTGCTGCCGGGGTTGATCAGGCGCAGGGTGTAGCTCAGGGTGCGTCCCTGAAGGCGGAAGGCCATGCCGACCCCGAGCGGGCCGTCGGTGAACTTCAGGTCGCCGTTGTCGTCGAACCGCCCGCGCTTGCCCGAGGTCGCGTATTCGGTGCCGTCGACGAGCGTAAAGGCGATGTCGCCGAACGGGACCTTGGGGTCGATCGCCTCGATGCTGCCGTGCGGCTCGGTCAGGCTGGAGAGGCGCCCGTCGGTGATGACCGCGGCCTGGTAGCCGTTGGCCAACTCGCGACTGACGTCCACACGCTTGGGGTCGTCGACCATGTAGTGACGCAGCATCCGCATCCCATTGGCTCCGGCGGCAAAGCCCAGCGGGGTCTTCTGGAAACGGATAAGGAACTCGGCCACATCTTCCTGGCTTACGGCCTGCGCCATCAGGAAGGTGAAGGTACGGGTCTCGCCCGGCTTGAGGTCCAAAGCACGGGTCGGGGTCGCGAAGCGGTATCCCGCGTAATCGGCGGAACCCCTGCGCGCCTTCGAATACAGATAGCAGCGGTACGCGAAGCCGTCGCCGAGCGCCTCGCACAGCTCGACCTGCGCGGTGTAGTACGGCACGATCACCAGACGTACCCCGTCCTCGCCCTGCGGCCCGGACAACAGATAGCAGTCCGAGGACTCGAAGCAGCCCGTTGCCGTGGCGGGCGCCGCCGCATCTTCCAGCCGGAAGTCGACGGACAAATCGTCGATGCAGGCGGCCTCGTCCCCCGTGTTCCTCACGTCCAGGTCGTACTTCACGTACGTGCCCTTGGGATCGGCCTCGAACCGGCCGGAGCAGTCGAGCGTCGCGAAATCGCCGGCTCCCCCGCTCCTGCCACCCATCGTCACCATGACGGCTGGCTTGCCGAGCCTCCAGACGCTGCCCTCATCGCCGTGAAGCGTTATGCCATTACCTTGATTTTCAAACCGCAATGCAGTCCCCATTCACCAAAACAAACGGCGCCACCGGCATGTCGTCGATGGCGCCGAACCTTACCAAAACGCAGGCCACCCCGCGGTTCCAGCCGCGAAGTGGCCTACAGCAACCTTCAGCACACCTTCATATACATCTGGTAGCATTCCTGATCCAGTTGCTCCAACGGCACGAAACGCGTTCCGGTCGCCTTATGCACGAACGTCAGTCCGTCGCCCTCGCGGGTGAACGCGGCGTCGGCGTCCTTCGAGTCGACCGGCAGCGACAGGAAGTCCGTCTTGTCGCTCAGCGCGGCCAGCACGTACGGGCCCCACGCGACCGCCGCGATCTCGGGCTTGTCCGGGGTCGGCACGACGCGGAAGTGCGGGTCGAAGTCAAGGCTGATCGAGGCGCCGTCGAAACCGGAGCGGCCCAACGCCTCAGCGTCAAGCACCAGCTCGGCGCCGTCGTTACGCAGCATGCCGGCCACAGTGGCCTCGTCCAGGCGCTTGCCGTCGACCGTCACGCGCACCTTGCCGCGGGTCCAGCCGGGCACACGCAGCCAGAGCTGGTCGTAGTCCGCGTGCTTCACGTCGATGGCCACATGCTCCGGGTGCTTGTCGTCAAGCGCGACCTTGAGCGCCAGGCCGTCCTCGGCGTCGTCGAGCGTGCCGTTGAGGTACATCCTCACCGACAGTGCACTCTTCGAACCCTCGCGCGCACCGACGTAGTAGGCGCCCTGCGCATAGTAGAAGTGCGATTCCAGGCCGGTTCCGTGGCAGCAGCTGTTCTCCTCGTCGAACTCCTTGTGGCCGCCGGGCTGCGTGGGGAAGAAGTAGATGCTGCCGCCGCGAGGCACCTTGTCGGTGGTGGCGGCGATGTGGTTGACCACCGTGTCCTCGTAGTAGTCGCCGTAGCTGGCCTTGGGCTCGTACTGCTCGAGCGCCGTCGCCAGCTTCAGCAGGTTGTATGAGGCGCAGGACTCGGCGGTGTTCTCTGTCAAAAGGGAGCCGATGTGGTCGGGCTGATGGAACATCTCGCCCTGACCGACACCGCCGAAGGCGTAGGCGTGGTGGGCCAGCACCGAGTCGAAGAAGAATTCGGCCTGGTCGAGGTAATAGCTCATGCCGGTCTGCTTGTAAAGCTCGACCGAGCCGATGACCTGCGGGATGTGCTGGTTGCCGTGCATGCCGCCCAGCGCGTCGATGTGTTCACGCATCGGCACCATCAGGCGGTCGTTGTCGAACATGCGCGCGGCCTCGAGGTGCTCCTTCTTGCCCGTGACTCCGTAGAGCTTGGCCATGGACTCGTTCATGCCGCCGAATTCGCCGGCGATGTACATGCTCCACATGTTCTGCAGCTGCTCGTGCGGCAGGCGGGAGAGGCGATCGTAGACCCAGTCGCCCACCTTTGAGGCCACATCGAGTGCGGTCTTGTTGCCGGTGTAGTGGTACGCGTCGAGCAGGCCGGCCAGAATCTTATGCAACGTGTAATACGGTGCCCAGATGTCCGGATACGGCGCGTAGGTCTCCAAGAGGTCGAACTGCTTCTCGGAGTACGCGGAAAGGAAGCCGGGTTTGAATCCGGGGAGCTTGGAGAACGCGTCCTGCACTTCGGCCAGGCCGTCGACCAGATAGTCGGCCTTGCGCTTCATCTCGGGCTCGCCCGTGGCGGCGTACGCCAGCGAATACCCCGAAAGGTAGTGGCCGGTGGTATGCCCGCGCAGGTTGGAGTCCGGAGCGTCCCAACCGATCATCGCGTCGGCGCCCTTGGTATCCAAGCCGCTGGCCTTGCGGAACTCGTAGAGCAGCTGGTCGCAGTCCACGGTCTTCAGGAACGCGACGCGGTTGCGCTGGTTCCTGGCCAGGAAGCCGTCACCGGTCAGGCGCACATGGCTCAAATCCACGGCGTTGAGCTTCGGGGTGGCGTCCACGACCTGAACCGGGTCGGACTCGCCGACCGAGACCGTGCCGGTCACCTTGATCTCGCTACCGTCGATCACACCTGTGTACTGCTTGTCGCCGAGCTCGTCGGAAACATGGTCTACTCCATCATCCCAGTTGACGCGCTGTGAGACAGTATTGCCATCCTCGGTGAGCACTGCCACGAACATCGGCAGATAATACTTCACCCCGCGTTGCGCCTTGATCTTGACAGGATAGACCTTCTTGACCTTGATGTCGTTGGCCTTCTCGAGCACCTTCACGGTGAACTCGCGCGTGGCCGAGGCCGAACCGCGCGTCACCGTGGCCGTCAGTCGGACGTTGCGGTCTCCCCGGCCGTAGTCCGGCATGTGCACCTTGCCGTCGGGCTCTATCCATCGCGAATCGCTGGTCTGCCACGAGATCGACGTCCCCGAAGCACCACGGACCGGCAGGTTCAAATCAAAATCAACAGTGCCTGTATTGCCAATGTAGATCAGCTGCGCATCGCGCGCGACCGCTTGTTCATCATCGGAAGGCGACGGTCCGCCATGCGTCTTCACATCCGACCTCTCCTGCTCACTCATCATTCCTCCTCATTAGGGGTTGTTGCGGTGGCCTCGAAGCCACCGCCGAGTTTCCCCTCGAGTATAAGGATGATACTTATGCCTCTGTTGTATTTGAGTGTGCGATTAGGTGGATTTTTCCCCTTACCGGGCACACGGAGAGGCAACCGCGTTGAAACGCAGGCGGATGGCATCAAGCCGCACCTCGTAATCGCAATCGGGCACCTGCGCCAGGCGCTCGGTGTTGTTGCAGATCATCAGCGCCATGCGATGGCCGGCGCGAATCAGCGAATCAGTGGCCAGCATCGGGATACGCACCGTGATCCACTCGTCCTGGGGCGCCGGAACGTGGTGGTCGAAGCCCTCCCTGTGGTCGGTGGATATCCAGCCGCGGGTCACCACACGGGAGATTTCCCGGGATTTCCTGGGAATCCACACCTTGTAGACCGCCTTGTCCTGCGGAGTCGTCTGCCAATGGACGGTGCGCTGCTGGTCGATCTCGACCATCGCATGGGTGTCCGGCCCCGGCTCGATATAGGTGCCTTCGCCGTATTCGATCAACGACGCGCAGAGGTTGCTGCGCGGCACGCTCGCCTTGACGCTCACCTCGACCTCGACATGGCCGGAGACATGCATGTCCTGCTGCAATGGAGCAGAGACGTAGAGCAACCGTTGAGCATCGGCCTTGTCGCACGAATAGGCGTCGACCAGCTCATTGATTCGGCCGCCTTTGAGACTCGCCACCAAACTTGTCTCGCCCGTGCGCGCCTCCGAATCCGCGCCGACTGCCTCGACCAGCTCGCCGAGTCGCGGATCCTCGCCGCCCGAGACACGGTAGACGTGCATGCTCGCCTCCGGTTCGGGCCAATTGGAACCCTCGTGCCAATTGCCGTCGATGTCCTCGACGCTGGCGATGGGCTCGTTCATGATGCCGTTGTCGATACCCTTGAGCCAGTACTCGAACCAGCGGTCAAGCGTGCTCATCCACACGTCGTTGCGGAAATCGAACGGATCGTCGTGGCCGTATTGGTGCACCCAGATCTTCCTGGGCACCCCGTTTTCGCCGAGTTCACGCCAGTAGTCCTCGACCTGGTTCATCATCACGTTGAGGTCATTGACTCCATGGACGATGAACACGCTCGCCTTATAATCCTTGGCATGGCTGGCGTAATTGCGCTGCGCCCAGAACGCGTTGTAGTCGAGGCTCGCCTTGTCGGACCCTTCGCGCAAGGTGTCGAGCCCGCCCATGAGGTTGAAGCGTTGGAGCTTGCCGTCGGCCGTCGATTCCAGGCTCTGTGCGAAGTTGTCAGGCTCGAACCAGCCACCGTCCGCATCGTCGCCGTCGAGCAGCGCCGCATTGGGATGATACCAGCGATATTGGCTGCTGATGGCGGAGATGGGGACGATGGTGCGCAGGCCTTCGATGCCGGTGGCGGCCATAGCGTTGGCGACGCTGCCGTCGTAGGACTTGCCGATCGCGCCGACCAGCCCGTTCGACCAATACGCCTTCAGCTCGTTGTCCGGAGTACGCCGCTCACGGGTCATATAGCCCTTGGCACGTCCATTGAGCCAATCAACAACGGCGTTGGCGCTGGCAACGTCGTTGGGGCCGCCGATGTCGCAGAAGCCCGCCGAAAGCGAGGTGCCGGCCGTGGCGAGCAAAATCACCGCATAGCCGCGCGGCACGAAATAATTGTCGTAGAAAAAGGGATAGCAGCTCAGGGTGCTGTTCCACACATCCTCGGGATGCTCGTACTCGTTCTTCTCCCCGTGCCGCTCATAGAGGGCATAGTACGGGCTCGGGTCCATGATCGCCGGTATCTTCTCCTTGCCGTCGAGTTCGGCGGGACGAATGATGTCGGCCCTCACCAAATCGTTACGACCGTCATGGTCGGTGTCGACCGGCAATTCGATGTACACGAACTGCCGTATCGCCTTCTGATAGGAATAGCGTTCCTCTGACATGATTAATCTCCTTTGAAATCCATCGTTGAACTGCCCGATACACTGACCACGAGCCGACGACATGAACTTGTTCTTTCTTCACAGTGCACAACATACCGGACGAAACAGGCACTTTGCGCCAAAATCTAACGCAGACCTTTCAAATCTCCGCGGTCCAGCGCCTGACGATACAGATGGTCGAAGACGTCAGGACCGACGAAAAGACCGTCGTGCTGGTATTCGTTGGTGACCCAGGCGTGGGAATTGCCCACGCGCGAAAGCATGTCGAGCTGCATGCCGGAATCGACATACAGATCGTCGAAATAAACCGCGGCCTGCAGCGGAACCTCGTTGCGCTTGAGCTGGGTGGTGTCGTAGATCTTGCCGAAACGGGTGTCGCCCATCAGTTCTTCGACCGCCGCCTTGAACGGGCGCAAGGCTTTTTCCTGCTCGAACATCCAAGGGAACACCGCCTCTCCGGTGAACAGCAGCGGACGATGGCGGGCGTCGAATTCAGGATGTTCGTCGCGCACCTGCTGGGCCGCCCAGCCGATGGGCTCTTCGAGCTCGCCGTCGGCGTAGATGAACTCCTGCAGCGGCCAATACAAGGCGTTCGACGACGTGGTCTCCATCACGGATTCGAGGAACCGGTCGGAAAGCGGGGAACGGCTTTTGGCCGAGCCATCACCGGCGGTAAAGGCGGTATCCATCAGCCAGTGCAGTCGCTCGGGGCCGGGCTGCATGCCGAAATCTCTGCCCAGAGTCTGCAGGCGTTCGACACTCAGCGGATCACCGTTGGGCAAGGTGATGGCCGCCTTCCCTTTGCGCGCGGAGAGTTTGTCGGCGACCGCGGCCACACGGTCGACGTCCTGGGGGTAACGCCGATAATAAAGATGGGTCTTTTGCACCATTCTCGGGAAAGTGTGTTCGTAGACTTCGCGGGCGTTGGCCGGGATATGCGGGATGCCGCCCATCGTAAAGCTCGCGCTCAGACCTTCGGGATACAGGGAAAGGTAGGCCAGCGTCAGGAACCCGCCATAGCTCTGCCCGAGCGTCACCCATTTTCTTCCGCCGAATTCCGTACGGCGCAGATGCTCGAAATCACGCACGATGGAACCGGCCAGGAAGGCCTTGAGATATTCGGCCTGACGATGGGCGCCTTCGATATTGCCCATCACATTGGAATCGACGCAGGAGGAACGGCCGGTGCCCCGCTGGTCGGGCAGGACGATGCGGAAATGCTTGATCGCCTCGGCGATCCAACCGTCGCTCGACGGATTGAGCGGGCGCGGTCCGGCACCTCCGGGCCCACCCTGAAGGAAGACCAGCAGCGGCAGATCGTCGTGGACATGCTCGGGGGCGGTGACCACCCGGTAGAACAGGCTCAATGATTCTCCGGCGAACCCCTTGCCCGGATCACTGTCGCGCCAATCGAGCGGTACTTTTATGGAATGGTCCTCAACGGCGAGCCCAGGTACATAGTATTTGGCCAACAGTGTCATGTTCGTCTCCCCAACTTCGACAACCGACGAATGTGTTGATTAACAGTGTAATAGTGCATGGAACATATAGGTCAAATCGTTTCCACTACGTGACATGGCAACGACAAGTCCTGCAAGAGAGCAAACCGGCATATGAAAGATATACTGCCGGAACACGGAACACGAACGAGGGACAGGCTAGTTGCCCTTTGCCTTTACATCGACGGCGATGGCGACGCCTCGCAGCCCACGCCTTCTCATCCCTGCGCACGATAGCCGCGATGCCGCCGAAGCGATACGCTTGAGGCATGACGACATTACGGCGGTTCGGGGCGTGGCTTGCGCGCAACCAGATGGCGGGAGACGCGCTTCTGGCGCTCGTCGCGCTGTTTTTCGCGCTTATCAGCACCACCACCGACGAAGGCGGGCTGTGGGTCAGCTATAGCGAGGGCTGGCAGTTCGCATGGTCGTGCGCGCTGATCGTGCCGGTCATCTTCCGTCGCCGTTATCCGCAGGTCGCGGCCCTGGCATTCGCGGGTCTTGCCGTCCTGCAGCTGCTCTGCGGGCCGGGCTACGTCTTCGGCGACACCCTCGCCGTGGTGATGCTGTATTCGGTGATCGTCTACGGCGACCCGTCGCACAGCAAGGCCTTCATCGTTCTGGCCTTCATCGTAGGCGGCGCGGCGGCACCGATCATCACCTGGGGCATGGAAATAGGACCCGTGCACAACCCTCACCAAGCGGGCGACACCGCAAGCTACACCTACTATTCCTGCCAAAGCGTCTACACGTCCGGCTTCAACGCCACCTGCAGCAGGAATTTGGCCGGAACCGTCTTCTTCATGCTCGTCGGCATCGTCACCATGCTCGCCGCCGCCTGCTTCATGGGCTACTGGTCGCGCACCAGACTCGACAACGCGCGGCTGCTGCGCGAACGCAACATCGCCTTGGCCGCCCGCGGACAGGAGGATCTCGACATCGCCCGTACCGCCGAACGCGCCCGCATCGCCCGCGACATGCACGACGTGGTGGCCCACACCCTCTCCACCATCATCGTCCAATCCGACGGCGGCCGCTACGCCGGGGCCCATGACCCGGCCAAGGCAAGGGCGATCATGGAGACGATCAGGCACGAATCGCACAAGGCCCAACGCGACATGTCGGATCTGCTCAGCACCTTCGGCGGTGCCCCGCACCTCGGCTATGACGACATCGCCGCGCTGGCCTCCCAGGCCGATGCCACCGCACACGCCACGGGCGGCTCGGTGAAGCGGATCATAGAAGGCGAAGCCAAGCCGCAGCTTCTCGGTGGCAAGGCACAATCCGCCATCTACCATGCCGTGCAGGAAGCGTTGACCAACGCCCGCAAATACGCCGGCAAAGGCGTGGAGGTCACGGTGAGGGAAATATGGAACGACACAACGCTGCGACTTGCCATACAGGACAACGGCAACGGGGCGGCCGCGGCGATGGACGGGCATCGGCCGGGCATCGGGCTGACCGGCATGCGCGAACGCGTCGAGGCTGCAGGCGGACGAATGCAGGCCGGGCCCAGAATAGGCGGCGGGTTCGCCGTCGAGGTGCGCATTGCGTTAGGCGGGAGCGGTGGCTCCCACCGAAATAGCGATAAAAACGCGAATCATCACGACAGCGAAGACGACAACGGCAATCGCCATCAGAACCTCGACGCCATCGAACGCAGGGCAACCGAAAATGCCGATGCCTTTCCGTACGAAAATACCGATACGCCCGTCTCTTCTCCAGACGTCACCGACCAGACCGGCAGATACACCCAGTCAACGAACAGCACGGCATCGCTTCCTAGACCATCGTCCGACGCCCGTTATCCCGAACTCATAGAAGACGAACCGGATCCCGAATCCCGGCACGCAAGCATATTTCAACGGTTCTCTTCGCTCTCACGCCGCCTCTACTCTGCCGACGAACCGCGTAACGGCAGCGGCACCGGCAATGGTGCAACCGAACACGCAGACCTCAATTGGGTGGAACGCATCTCACGCTTCTTCGCACACCACTATCTGCTCGCCGACATCATCCTCGCGGCCGTTTTGCTGTTGCTCGCCGCCCCGTCAGGCCTCATCACGTTCCGATACGGAGGCGCAAACGTCGGCTATACCATGGTCTTCGGCACCACTGAACGGGCGTCGACGCCTCAGCTGCAAATAGTCGATTTCGCCATCGATCTTGCCGGGTTCACCGCCCTGGCCTTGCGACGCCGGCTCCCCCAATGCGCCGCCGCACTCATGGTCGCCGCAGCAATGGTCTCGTTGATCTTCTGCGCGGATATACCGGTCGTCGTGCTCTACGCCCCGATATCCCTGTATTCGGTATGTCTTTATGGCAAAGGGCATTCCCGCCGTTGGGCCGGTCTGGCCGCGGTTGTGGGATCGGCGGTATTCGGCATCCGGTTCAGCGGATCGTTCGTCGGCTATCCGACACTGGTGGATTGGGTGACGAACCGGCAACGGTACGCGGTCTACGGCAACCGCGGAAGCTATCCCTTTGAAATCGCCATGTTCGTCATCATCGCGCTGGCCATATGTGCCATGGCCATCACCGCGGCGTTGTGGACGCGCGCGAGCGGAACGAACATGATGGTGCTCGAGGCCCGGCACCAGGCGTTGGAAGCGGAATCGAAACGGAAACAGATCGCGGCGGCCAACCACGAACGCGAGCGCATCGGGGCCCAGATCCGCGGCGAGGTCAGCGAAACGTTGACCGGGGTCATCGACAAGGCCGACGCGGGCATCGCCATGCTCGACCGGGATGCGGCGGCAGGCGTTTCCACCTCGCCGCAGGCCATCATCGAGGCGTTCCGCTCCATCGGCGAACAAGGGCGTGAGTCACTGGCCCACATGCGATCGCTGCTGCGCGTGCTGCGTGAGACCGGCGGCAGCGACGACAACCCCGCCGCCTCCCAACCGCTGCTGCATCCGGTGGCCGTCACCGCGCCCGAACGCATGACTAGCGAGGGACACAGCACCGACGCCGACCGTTGAAGCGCACGTCACGCATTCAACATCCTTATGTGAGAAAAGTGCACTTTAGCATGGCTGAAACGCACTTCTTGCACACGTCAGGTCGAAAAGTGCACTTTACCTTTGCTCAAACGCACTTCTTGCACACGTCAGGTCGAAAAGTGCACTTTAGCATGGCTGAAACGCACTTCTTGCACACGTCAGGTCAAAAAGTGCACTTTACCTTTGCTGAAACGCACTTCTTGCACACGTCAGGTCAAAAAGTGCACTTTACCTTTGCTCAAACGCACTTCTTGCACACGTCAGGTCAAAAAGTGCACTTTACCTTTGCTCAAACGCACTTCTTGCACACGTCAGGTCAAAAAGTGCACTCAAGCGAAGCCGGAACACACTTCCCCGCTATGGATATGCAAAACATGCGCGTTGCCGCAGCGGTTTGCTAGAGTGGAAGGCATGAGTGAAACGCAGCCTATCCGAGTCCTTATCGCCGACGATCAGGAGCTGGTGAGAGCGGGTTTCGCGATGGTCATCGATTCACAGGACGACATGCAGGTGGTCGGGCAGGCTTCCAACGGCGCCGAGGCGGTGTCTCTCGCGCTCGATCTCAAACCGGATGTGGTCTTGATGGATGTGCGTATGCCCGGCACCGACGGCATCGAGGCAACCAGACTCATCATCAACGCCGAGCGCGAATCGGGCAACGACGTAGCGAAAACCCACGTCATCATCTTGACGACTTTTGACCTCGACGAATACGTGATGAGCGCCATCGACGCCGGAGCCTCCGGGTTCCTCCTGAAGGACACCGAACCGGAGACCCTGCTCTCCTCGATTCGCACGGTCTATCAGGGCAACGCCATCATCGCCCCCACCGCCACCAAGCGACTCATCGAGAAGATGGTGGAAGGCAAGCTCGGTGCCACCCGAATTGCCGCGCGTGAAGCCCAATCGGAAGGCGGAACGGCAGTCGATTCCATGAGGCGCCGCATATCGGATCCCACAACCGCCGATGCGTATAGCGGCACACGTGCCAATGACGAAACTCCATCCGCAAACGGCCCGGGCAACACTGGAAACCGGCAATCCACAGACGCCGGCAACGGCGACGGATCTCACGACGCCGCGTCATATCATGACCCGGCGGTCGAGACGTTGACCGACCGCGAGCGCGAGGTCCTGGTCGAAATCGCGCACGGCCTCTCCAATCAGGAAATCGCCGACAAGCTGTGCATCAGCCTGCCGACCGTCAAGACCCACGTCGCCCACATCCTGCAGAAAACCTACTCGCGCGACCGGGTGCAGGCCGTCGTCTTCGCCTACGACAATGGGTTGGTATAGGCGCGATTTTCCGGCTAGAAGGCAACACAAAGGTCCTGTTCATCTCCCTTATCTGAGAGATCAACAGGACCTTTATTCGATTCACCACTTCAGATGGCGGCTTGCCCCATGCTACGCCTCGGCGAGCGCCTCGACCGGCGGGGTCTTCACCGCGCGCCTGGCCGGCAGGATACTCGAAGCCAACGCGGCGAGGGCGGCGATCAGCAGGACGATGCCGTTGAATTTCCAGTCGAAGAGGTAGGCCGTCTTGCCGTAGAGGGTGAAGACCATGTAGGAGCCCAGCCAGCCGA
The DNA here is from genome assembly GCF_029395355.1 of Bifidobacterium sp. ESL0800. Lineage (NCBI taxonomy): Bacteria > Bacillati > Actinomycetota > Actinomycetes > Bifidobacteriales > Bifidobacteriaceae > Bifidobacterium > Bifidobacterium sp. ESL0800. The sequence continues at coordinate 401,216 of NZ_CP113913.1, read as the reverse complement.
AGGCGGTGCCGAGGACGACGCCGACCACACCCGAGACCAGCGCGATCAGCAACGACTCGCAGGCCAGGGAACGCCGCAGCTGGCCGCGCGTCATGCCGATGGCGCGCAGGGTGGCCGATTCGCGGGTGCGTTCGATCACCGAAAGGCTCAGCGTGTTGGCCACGCCGATCAGCGCGATGAGCACGGCGACGGCGAGCAGAGCGACCAGCACCCTCATGATGGTGTCGATCTGCGTATCCCACATGACGCGTTCGGCGATCGGACCGGTGATGTTGACGCCATCGGTGGAGCCCAACGCGTCCTGCACCGCCGCGAAGGTGTCGCTGACGCTCGCCGCGTTCATGTCGAACTTGGTGAGCAGCATATGCCCATCACTCTTGACCCCATTGCCGGCAAGCACCGACTGGTCGACGAAAACGACCATGGAATACATGCTGGTGAGCTTGCGGTAATCGACCTGCTTGACCTTCATCGCAGGCAGTTCGACATCGTTCTTCGAGCCGTTCTGGCCGACATCGATGAAATGGACCTTGTTGTCGGTGAATTTCACTTTCTTGCCGGTTTGGGCGTTGTAGAGCGGAGCGAGCGCCGTGCCCGGGGTGATGGCGACTCCGGAAAGGTCGGAGTGCATCACCTTTTGCAAGGCCTGCTTGTCGTTGACGCCGACCAGCAGGGCACTGAGCTTGCGCTCCGATCCCGTACTTTCGATACTCGCCGTGGCAGTAGGCGCGTAGAACGTGCCCGAGATGCCCTTGAGCTTAGCCACTTTGTCGGCCGCATGTTGGCTCAGGCCGTTGCCTTCGGCCACCATATCGACGCTGTAACGCGCGTCAAGTGTGGAATCCATGGTCTGTTTGCCGCAGGCCGCACCGGTGGCGATGGTGGAGACGAGGGTGACGCCGATCAGGAGGGCCACTCCGGTGGCGGCGACACGACGCGGGTTCTTCTGGATGTTGCCGTCGGCGATCTTGGCGGCCGGACCGACGTGGGCCACCAACGCTCCGATGCCGCGCATCAGCACCGGCAACCAGAAGGTGGCGGTGAGGGCCAGGCCGATGAAGAGCAACGCGCAGCCGCCCACGGCGGAGAGCAATGCGAATTCGTAAGTGGTGTCGTTGCCGTTGCGGGCCGTGTGGGTCAACACCTCAGGAATCTTGCTGGCGCCGAGCGCACAGCAGACGACGCCCAGGATGATCATCAGGCTGCCGAGGATGCCACGCACCCGTCCGGCTTTGCGCGTATCCGTGATTTCCAGCGGACGCAATGCCTCGAGCGGCGTCACGGAGGTCGCGGAACGCGCGGAGCCGATGGAGGCGAGCACGGTCATGACGATGCCGAAGACCAGCGGCACGACGATGACCGGCCAGGAGATAACGAGCTTCATCCTGTCGCCCTGGTCGCCCAACGACATACCGACCTTGGTCATCACTGCCATAAGGCCTATGGCGACCACAATTCCCAGCGCCGAAGCGATGAGTCCCAAGGTGCCGGCCTCGAAAAGCACGGAACGATAAAGCTGGCCCTTCTTCGCGCCGATGGTGCGCAGCAGGGCGAGCGTGCGGCGACGTTGGGCGATCAAGACCTGGAAGGTGTTGGCGATGACCAGGGCCGCCACGAACATGGCGAGGATGGCGAACACCATCAGGAAGATCTTCACCGGCGAGCTGCCGTTGGAGCTCAGCGATTGTATTTCCTGGTCGCCGATGTGTTGACGGGTATCGACGGTCATCTTCTTGCCGAGGATCTGCTTGATCTGCGGGATGGCCGTGGCCGATTTGGACGGATCCACGTTGACCAGCAGACCGTTGGAAGGAACGTCGTTGAAGGAATCGACATGATAGAGATCCGCCAGCGCCTGCGGGGAGACCAATGTCGCTCCGCCATACACGGTGTAGCTGCCGTTTTGGTCGTGGGTAAGGCCGACCAGCTTCGCCTTGACGATTGGAGCATTGCTGGAATCGTAGATCGAAAGTGTGAGTTTCGCCGTGTCCCCGATCTTCAGATGCAGCTTGTCAGCCATGGTTTCGGGTAAGGCGGCTTCGACGGCCTTTGTCGGGCTATGGCCTTTGACCACCTCGACCGGCTGAAGCCTGGTATTGCTGGAGCCCAGGCTGTACATGGTGGTGGTGGTCGTGTCGCCCTTCTTGACGTGTCCGTCACCATAGACCAGTGGTTGCACGCCAGTGACGCCATCGACCTTCTTGACCTCGTCCATCTTCAAGGTCTGGACGGTCGGCGACGCGTCATCGCCCGAGGTGTTGCTGTCAGCCTCATTCGAATTATCCATCAACGCCACGTAGTCGGCCTGCATGAAGCGCGAGGTCATCTGCGTGCGCAGCGAATCGTCCATCGCGTTGCCGAACAGGAAGGTCGCGGCGATGAAGGCCGTGCCGATCAGGATGGCGATGCCGGCGGGAATGAGCATCTTCCCGCTCTTTTTCATCAGTTTGAGTGTTACCGAAAACATTGTTGGTTCCTTAGTCTGCTACAGGTGCGGTTGCCGGATGAGATGCGCTTCGCTTCATCGCGAAACCCGCGCGTGCCTGGGCTTGCCATCCATCAGCTGGTTCATCGTGGGCATCGCACCCTGCCGGGCAGCGCGTTCGCTCTCCTCCATCAGCAGCTGACTCATGTGTTCGGCGGTGGGGTGCGGTTCGTCGGCCACGATCCGCCCGTCGGCGAAAACGATGGCACGGTCCGCGTAGGAGGCGGCCACCGCGTCGTGGGTGACCATGACCACGGTCTGTCCGAACTCGCGCACGCTACGCTTGAGGAAACTCAGCACTTCGGCGCTGGAGACGGAGTCGAGGTTGCCGGTCGGCTCGTCGGCGAAGACGACCTGCGGCTTGGAAATCAGGGCGCGGGCGATGGCGACGCGCTGCTGCTGGCCGCCGGAAAGCTCGTTCGGGCGGTGCTTGAGACGTTGCGTCAGGCCGAGGGTTTCGACCAGCGTGGCGAACCACTGCTTGTCGACCTTGGCGCCGGCCAGCGTCAGGGGCATGACGATGTTCTGTTCGGCGGTAAACATCGGCAGCAGGTTGAAGGACTGGAAAATGAAACCGATCTTGGTGCGACGCAGCATGGTGAGCTGGTTGTCATTCATCTTCGTGATGTCCTGCCCGCCGAGGATGACGCGGCCGCTGGTCACCGAATCGAGGCCGGCGAGGGTGTGCATCATGGTCGATTTGCCGGAGCCGGAAGGCCCCATAATCGCGGTGAACTTGCCTTGCTCGAAGCCGACGTTGACATTGCGCAACGCGTGCACCACGTTCTCGCCCTTGCCGTAGTCCTTGATCAGATCGATGGCCTCCACTGCGAATTCCTTGCGTTGATGGGGCTGCGGTTGCAGCTGCCCAGGCTGCGGCGGAATGAACGAGGGTGCCGTAATGGCGTTATTGGCGTCGGCGCCGAGATTGCCGGCGTTCGTATTTACGTTACCATTGCCGCCTGCGTTCGGGTTGATAATGCTGCGAAAATCGTTGCCGGCATTGCCGCCGTAGAAGTTGCTGGGGTTCATATGGACTCCTTTGTTGAGGTCATTGCTTGTCTGTTACCTCAAATACTAAAAGAATCCGCCAGTCTCCTCCATCGTGCGCAGGAATGAATTATCACCGTCACCAAGCAGATAGCATCCTGCAAATCATCCTCGAGGATGATTCAGGAGGGACAGTTGCCAAAATGGATAGAATGGTTGACAAATGCGTAGGCGACAACCACGGAAGAGAGCAGAGGATGGCTGAGGAATACGGGCTTCAAATCACGACCCGACTAGGCCAGGGAGTGACCGAGGAGATATTGAAAGATCCCAAAGGCCTCGACAGAATCGACGAAACCGGAATCAAGCGGCTGCAGCACCTGCAAAAGCTCCTGCAGCTGGTCTGCGACCAGTATGGCGCACGACTGAACATCGATGAGGGATGTGAGGACGTGGTGTTCCTCCACGTTCCCGGCGTCGGAGACCACGAATACCCCGAAGACGCCTGTTGGTTCAAAGGCATCACCTGCTGGAAGAACCGGGGCGAGGCCTACGGATTCGTGGCGACGCGCGGCGGTTATTCCATATATTCAGTCGGCATCGAACGCAGTTACGTTCTCGACTTTGAAGCGCGGCTGACCACCCCGCAGGAAGCGGCCCTATGGCTCGCTCAAAAATTCGATGAGACCGACAATTTGTTGTTTTGGCGAGACCGGCCCACATCCGAACGCAAAAAAGAACTGGACGACCTTCATGACTTCTGTACCGAAGACCCGGGATGCCGGGGATACGGCAGGCCATGGCAACTGCCGGCGATTATCACCAGACACGTGAGCCCTTCGCTCTACAGCGTGGGCCGGCGCGAGCGGGGCAAGGTGTGCGTCTTGCGCAGGCACGGCGGCTACGCCTTGGAATACACCGCACCGCATGGCGAGACATACCGCCGGCTCGAAGACGACTACCGCCAGGCAATCTGGTGGTTCGCTCAAGGGGTATGGCGCATGCAAGCGGTCCAAGGCCACATCTGGCAATTCGGGCTTGACACCGAGGCCATCGACGACCGGGTGCTGCTCGGCCTCGCGTTCTACAATGCCGAGCATCTCCTACTGGAGCGCGACAAATAGGCAAACGCCGGCCACGCGCCGCATCCGTCTCGATAGCCGACGACGACTTACATCCACGGTTGCGCCATAAATAAGCCGCTAACACACCCAACGGCTCAAAATGGTGGGAAAGTATATTGCGCGTCATCAATAAGCCTGTGATACTTGCTCAGTGGCTTATTGATGGCGCAATTCTGTAGGCTGGTGGCTGCCGACCCCGTCGCTACTTGGCCAGGCCGGAGGCACGCACCGCCTCGAAGCCTCCCTTGAGATCGTCGAGGATGTCGTCGATGTATTCGGTGCCGATCGACAGGCGGATCGTGCCTTGGTGGATGCCCTGGCTTTCCAGTTCCTCGCGCGTCTCCTGGGCGTGGGTGGTGGAGGCCGGATGGACCACGAGGCTCTTGACGTCGGCGACGTTGGCCAGCAGGCTGAAGAGGTGCAGGTTGTCGATGAAGACGCGCGCCGCGTCCTTGCCGCCCTTGATGTCGAAGGTGAAGATCGAGCCGGCGCCGTTCGGGAAGTACTTCTCGTAGAGCTCATGGTCGACGCGGCCGGGGATCGAGGGATGCGAGACGGACTCGACCTCGGGAACGGTCTGGAGGTACTCGACCACCTTCAGCGCGTTCTGGACGTGGCGTTCGACGCGCAACGACAGCGTCTCGGTGCCCTGCAGCAGCAGCCACGCGGCGAACGGGCTGATGCAGGCGCCGGTGTCGCGCAGGAAGATGGCGCGGGCGCGGGTGACGAAAGCCGTCTGGCCCAGCGCCTCGTAGAAATTCATACCATGATAGGAGGGGTCCGGCTCGGTCAGAGTCGGGAACTTGCCCGGCACCTCGGCCCAGTTGAAGTGTCCGCCTTCGACGATCAGGCCACCGAGCGTCGTGCCGTGGCCGCCGATGAACTTGGTGGCCGACTCCACCACGACGTCTGCGCCGTGCTCGAGCGGGCGGAAGAGATACGGAGTGGCGAAGGTGTTGTCGACGAAGACCGGCAGATGATGCTTGTGCGCGATCGCCGAGATGGCCTCGAAGTCGGGCAGGTCGGCGTTGGGGTTGCCGAAGGTCTCGAAGTAGACGAGCTTGGTGTTCTCCTGAATCGCGCCCTCGAAGTTCTGCGGGTCGGCCGGATCGACGAAGGTGGTGGTGATGCCGTCGCGCGGCAGGGTGTGACGCATCAGGTTGAACGTGCCGCCATAGATGTGCGACGAGGAGACGATATGGTCGCCGGTCTGCGTGATGTTGCGCAGCGCTGCCTCGACCGCCGCCGCCCCGCTGGCCAGTGCAAGCGCCGCGGTGCCGCCTTCGAGTGCGGCCATGCGGCGTTCGAAAACGTCCTCGGTCGAATTGGTCAGACGTCCGTAGATATTGCCGGGGTCCTCGAGCGCGAAACGCGCCTCGGCGTGGTCGAAGTTGTGGAAGACGTAGCTGGTGGTGGCGTAGATCGGCACGGCACGCGCGTCGGTGGCGGGGTCGGCCTCCTCCTGACCCACATGCAGCTGCAGCGTCTCGAAATGATACTTCTTCGGTGTGGTCTCGTCGCTCATAACGGCTCCTTTGATATACGTGAATGCACAATATGGTTATCCCAAGTTTGAGCGTAAACCGGCAGGACACGCACGGCAAGCGCGACGCTATCCCGGTAATCTATAACGCCTTGAAACTCTTAGGAATTCCGCCATTTTCATGCGATAAATAAACCAAAACCGACTACTGCCAATCGTGGATAACCATGCCCTGCCCCACCCCGCGCCTGCTGCATACGCCATCGATGCCAAATTCTCAGTTTGACGATCATCTTGGTGGCACCAAGACCCTCATTTTTCACTGAATTGATACCCAATCCTTCGGATTCGGGTATCTTGGTGCACCAAGACCACCTATTTTTCGTGAAATCGATAGCAATCTACCGATTTCGGGTGACTTGGTGGCACCAAGATGCCTCGATTCAGGCAAATTCAGCCATCATCGCGCAAAACCTAACAACGAAAGCACACGGCGAATGACACAAAGCCAGGATTCCCCTATTCTTGCCCGATGAACTTCTCCCCGCCACGTCATCTGGCGGACAGAGCAAGCGGGTCTGTCCTCGGCACGGCTAGAGTCGTTAGCAGCGACGCCGCAGGCAATCCCGCCCGCGACGGACGCCGATATTATTCATAGACTTTCTGAAAGGTCATGAAATGCAAGAAGATACGACGCTCTATGAGCGCAACCCCAAATACATCCCCCGCGTGGCTGCCGTGCACGATATGTGCGGCTACGGCAAATGCTCGCTGACCGCTGCCATCCCGATTCTTTCGGCGTGCGGCTGCGACGTGTGCCCGGTGCCGACGGCGCTGTTTTCGGCGCACACCAAGTTCCCGGTCTATACGTTCCACGACACCACCGATATCCTCTCCGGCTATCTTGACGCGTGGCGGAAGGTCAACGTCGAGCTCGACGGCGTCTATTCCGGCTTCCTCGGTTCGGCCGAGCAGGTCGACATCATCAAGCGCCTTTATCGCGAATATCCGAAGGCGCTGCGGCTGGTCGACCCGGTGATGGGCGACGGCGGGCAGATGTATCCCACCTATTCGAAGGAAATGTGCGAGGCGGTCAAGACGCTGGTGGACGGCGCCGACGTGCTGATGCCGAACCTCACCGAGGCCTCAATCCTCACCGGTCGCGACTACCCGGGCCAGAACCTCAGCGACGACGAGGCCACCGATTGGGTCGGCGCACTGCTTGACATGGGTGCGAAGAACGTCGTATTGAAGGGCATCGACCGCGGCGACGGCAAACTGCGCAATTTCGTGGGTAGTGCGAGCGCCGGGGCCAGCGCCCGCGTCGAACTCGCCCACGACAAACTGCCCTATATGATCCACGGCACCGGCGACGCCTTCGCTTCGGCACTGTGCGGCGCGGTGATGGCCGGAAAGAGCCTCGGCGAATCGGCCCAGGTGGCCGGCGAATTCGTGCGTCACGCCATGGAATCCACCCGCAACCAGCCTGATTTCGAAATGCGAGGCGTGAGCTTCGAGCTCAATCTGGGCGAGCTGACCGAGCTCGTCGGCTGAGAGCTTCATCTGCGGTTCGCCTGACCGTTGCTGTGGTGTGGGTTTCATTTTCGCTTTTGTTCTGAAACCTCCGCACGGCATCGGCTCAGAATCGAGATATCGTCTCTGTTTCTTGGCATTGCGTATGGTTTGCCAAGAAACAGAGACATTTTTGTGTCCGGTCTGTTTCATCAAAGCCATCACAACAAGTCATTGAAACAGAGCCGGCATATCGCCTCCGAAAACTGACGATTCCCGACATTGCATTGCATTTCAGTATCACACCAACCCGGAAGCCCGGTTCCATATTCAAAGCGCGATGGCACAGAATCGACAACAATTCATCGACGACGATCACCGATAAGAACAGACAAGCATTTTTGGATGTGGATGAATTTGTGTACACTCCCGACCTTCTTCACAGGGTTTTCCACCGCCGACGCTGACGGGCGCAACATTGTCCACCACCGACACCACGACTTACGCACAGGCCACCGAAACCGTCCACAACATTAACCACAATTGCATTACGCAAATACAAAGTTATCCAGAGAAACGCCGTGAAAAACGCAAACGGCCATCATTCGACCACAGCGCCCGTTTTTCGCCCGATAAAAACGCGAACCATGCAACACTGAAATGCATGAACACCAATATTTCAGCAGCACAGAAGAATCGATCGGCCACTTGTTTCGGGTGTGGCACCGATCTCGACGACCTCTCCTCGGAAGGCCTGCTGGCACAGCTCGAAGAGCAACTGGCCATGCCCGATCTTTCGGCCAAGCAGCTTGGAACCATCGGCGAGCAGTATGCGGCGGCATGGCTGGCGCAACTCGGCTGGCACGTCCTGGCCCGCAACTGGAGCACGCGGTTCGGCGAGCTCGACATCATCATGATGGCCCCCGAGCACATCGTGGTGTTCGTCGAGGTGAAAACGCGGCGGACACAGCGATACGGCACCCCGCAGGAGGCCATCACTCCACATAAGCAGGCCAATCTTCATCACGCTGCCTCCCTGTGGCTCGCAGGACCCGGAAAATCGATACGGCGGTCCGGCATCCGCTTTGACGCCATGTCGATCCTCCTTCAAGGCAACCGCCCTAGGGTCCAGCACATACCGGGGGCATTCTGATGGCCATCGGGACGGCGATGTCGGTCGGACTGGTGGGGCTCAAGGCCAACGCCATCCAGATGCAGGCCTTCATCTCGCCGGGATTGCCCTATTTCTCCATCATCGGCCTGCCGGATGCCTCGCTGAGCGAAGCGCGCGAACGGGTGAAGTCCGCCTGCCAAGCCAGCGGGTTCAACTGGCCCGAGACGCGTGTGACGGTCAATCTCTCCCCCGCATCCCTGCCCAAACGCGGCTCTTCGCACGACACGGCCATCGCCGTTTCCGTGCTGAGCGCAGCCGGCGTCATCCCCCACGACTGTCTGGCCGACACCGTAGTACTCGGCGAACTCAACCTTGACGGCTCGGTGCTGCCGGTCACCGGGGTGCTGCCCATCGCCCTGTACGCTCGGGAACACGGCATCGATCAGATCATCGTGCCACAGCGCAATGTCGAGGAAGCCGAGCTTATCGAGGGCCTCAGCGTCATCGGTATCCGTCACTTGGGCGAACTCATCGAACTGATGGGAGGCGAAGCGAAATACCGGATCAGCGAAACCCGTATCCCCGACGATCAGCCAATCAGCGAAGACGAAAACCTTGCTCCATCGGTCGGAGACATGGCCGAAGTCATCGGGCAGGAACGAACCAAATGGGCACTTGAAGTGGCAGCCGCCGGCGGCCATCATCTGCTGATGACCGGGCCTCCCGGCTCAGGCAAGACCATGCTCGCCTCGCGTATGCCCGGCATCATGTGCCCGTTGAATGAGCAGGAACAGCTCGAAGTGGCTTCGATACGCTCGTTGTGTGGAACCTTGCCCAACTACGGGATCAGCGACGTGCCTCCGTTCGAGGCTCCGCACCACACGGCCTCCACGGCGTCACTGGTCGGCGGCGGTTCGGGCATCGCCACCCCTGGGGCCATCACTCGCGCCCATCGCGGAGTGCTGTTCATGGACGAGGCACCGGAATTCTCCCCGCGTTCGTTGCAAACGCTACGAGAGCCTCTGGAATCCGGTTATGTAGCACTTTCGCGCTCCAAAGGGACCACCTACTATCCCGCCAATTTCCAGTTGATCATGGCCGCCAACCCCTGCCCTTGCGGGTACGGATACGGCGACGGTTCGCGCTGTACCTGCAAGGAGAAAGACCGCATCCGCTATTTTTCAAGGCTTTCCGGCCCGATTCTCGACCGCATCGATATCCAGGTCGAAGTCCCGCCGGTGGAGCACCTGATGACGCAGAGCTCACAACCGCAGACCACCAGCGAGCAGATGCGGCGCAAAGTCACCGATGCCCGCCACGCAGCACAGGAGCGTTTCGCCGCCTATCACTGGACCTGCAACGCGCAGGCCTCAGGAACGTGGCTGCGCAAGAACACCTCGGAGGCAGCTCTCACCCTCATCGACCAAGCGTTGGAAAACGAGCGGCTGAGTCTGCGTGGGGCCGACCGGACGCTGCGGCTGGCATGGACTCTTGCGGATCTGGGCGGCAAGCCTTCACCGGGCCGTGAAGAGATGATGCAGGGCATCGCCTTGCGAACGAAGGAATCATGATGGACACAATCGCACAGACAGCTGTTGATACATCATCCGCTACGGCAACGGGAAGAAAGACAACCGGCACACCAGCCGTCGACGACGATACGCTGGCCCGGGCCATCCTGACGTTCTGCATCGACAGCGCCGACGCGCTGCTATTCGCTACCATCAAAGGGGCCGGCGATGCCGTCACCGCCCTGCACCTGATCGCCGATGAGAAAGGCGGCACTGCCAACCGCAACCGGCTCGATGAGGTCTTCGCCATCGGAACCGCCAAATGGGGACGAAAAGTCAACGCACGAGGCATGAGCTCATTCCACCACGGGCTGGAACGCTGGCGGGAACGCCTGCACCAGCTGCCTTCAAACGCCGAAAAGGAGCTTCGGGACTTTTTCACGCAAGGCGGGTCACAGTGGATCATCGGACCGGCCAGCCCCTACTGGCCGACTCAGCTCGACGACCTTTCCATCAGAAAAGACTGGGCCTCACCGCTGTGCCTATGGGGCGTCGGCGACCCGGCGGCGTTGACCAGCTGCCCGCAGCCACTGGCCGTTGTCGGCTCGCGCGGTGCCGACGATTACGGACGATACGTGGCCAGAACCGTTGCGAAAAAGGCTGCAGAACAAGGGCACCTTGTGGTGTCCGGAGGCGCATTCGGCATCGACGCCGCGGCGCATTGGGGCGCACTCGACGCCATGAGCGGCATCGGCGCAGAACAAAGCGGACGAACCGTAGCGGTGTTCGCCGGAGGTCTCAACCATATCGGCCCCGAACGCAACCAACCCCTGTTCGAGCGCATCAAAGCCAACGGCGGGGCTCTGATCAGCGAGTTGTGCCCGAACACCATCCCCGAGGCACGACGGTTCCTGTTGCGCAACCGCATCATCGCAGGCCTGGCCTCCACAGTCGTCGTCGCCCAGGCACGCAGTCGCTCGGGAGCGCTCAATACGGCCAATTGGGCGGCAGAGCTGGGACGGGAGGTCTATGCGGCTCCGGGCAATATCAACATCCCCGGCAACACCGGCTGCAATTGGCTGATCCGAGACCATCGCGCCACCATCCTCACCTCGGTCAACGCCGTCGACGAGATCTGCCATGAAGGCCATGCCCCGCTCACCTTGTACGACGAAACGAAGCATCCGATCACAGAAAACAATGCCACGACAGAAAGCCAAACAGCGGCGCCGGCAATCGAACCCGTTGCCGAAAGCGGAAAGGAAAACCATGGAGTCTTGGATCACCAGCAATGCCAATCCGGCCATCCGAGCGGCGGCCGGGAATGCCCTCCCAGTCAGGTCCCCTTGCCGGGCGGCGCCAAGATCCTTCTTTCCGTGCAGAAAAGCACCGCGAACAAGCATGACGGGCCCGAGCAGACCGCGTCTCACACTGCGACATCCGCGAGAGAACCGACCTCCGCCCAACAGGAGGTGCTGACCGCCATCCGTCGTTGCCGCAGACAAGGCGGCGCGGCCACACATGAGACCATCCTTGCGATGCTCAACACGCACCGTCCTGCCGGCAGACATCGGGCCGAGACACGAGGCTCTGCCGATGGCGCGGCACCAAAACTCGAATCGTGGAATATCGGAAGGCTCGAAGGCGAACTCGGTGAAATGGAACTCTACGGAATGCTACGTCTGGAAGCAGGCACCGTGCATATCGTCACCCACAGCGCCAAAAGCCCAAGGCGGCGCCCGACCGATTAGTCCAGCACAGCGAACGAAAGGGCGACACATGCGATCACATCAAACCGCACGAGAAAGCGTCAGCGCTGCCACTGGCAACGCTTCAGATCGACGACCCAACCCTCTTCACCGGCGTTTTCATGTTTCGGCGCAGGAGGCAGGAACGACACGCCTTCGTCCTCAAGCAACGCCCGCTGACGGTCAGGACCGCCGAACGCGAATCCCGGAGCCAGCGAACCGTCGCGAAAGACGACACGATGGCACGGAATCACGCCCGGCTCAGGATTGGAATGCAACGCATAGCCCACGAACCTGGCGTTGCGCGGATTGCCCGCGAGCGCCGCCACCTGGCCGTACGTGGCCACCTTGCCTTCGGGTATGCGCTTGACGACATCGTAGACACGTGCATTGAAAGATTCGCTCATACCCCCATGGTACGAGTGCCACTCCCGTTTGGGAAGAGCTCACCTACCACGTTCCTGCAATATGCTCTTGCTGGCCTTGTGCCATAATCGGGGGTATGAGTCCAGAGCAAGTTGAAGACATGTACGACGCGGTGATCATCGGTGCAGGGGCGGCCGGATTGTCGGCGGCACTGGGAATTTTACGAAACGACAAGATCAAGGAAATGGCCGCCAAGGGCCATCGCCCGAAACTTCTGGTGATCTCGAAACTGCAGGCGTTGCGCTCGCATACCGGTAGCGCTGAGGGCGGCATCGCGGCGAGCCTCGGCAACATCGAGCACGATGACTGGCACTGGCATTATTACGACACCGTCAAGGGCGGCGATTGGCTGGTCGATCAGGACGCAGCGAAGATACTGGCGCAATATGCCCCGCAGACCGTCATCAATCTCGAACGCAGCGGCGTAGCGTTCTCGCGTACACCGGATGGGCATATCGCCCAGCGCAAATTCGGCGGACATACCAAGGATTATGGTAAGGCGCCGATAAAACGAGCGGCTTATGCGGCCGACCGGATCGGTCACCAGATCCTCTACGCGCTGTGGCAGCAGTGCATCGGCGCAGGAGTACAGTTCGCCGAGGAATGGTACGTCACCGATCTGGTCTTGAACGATGCCAAGGATCGGGCCTGCGGCGTGGTCGCATTCGACACCCACACCGGCAAGACCCACCCCATCGCCTCCCGTAACGTCCTCATGGCGAGCGGCGGAGCCGGAAGACTCTTCCACACGACCTCGAACTCCTGGGATCTGACCGGAGATGGTATGGCGTTGGCACTCAAGGCCGGACTGCAGCTTGAGGATTGCGAATTCGTGCAATTCCACCCCACCGGTCTCGCCCACACCGGCATCCTGCTTTCCGAAGCCTCCCGCGGCGAAGGCGGCATCCTACGCAACGCCGACGGAGAGGCCTTCATGGCCCGTTACGCCCCGGAGCACAAGGATCTGGCGGCACGCGATGTGGTCAGCCGTTCCATCATGGCCGAGGTCGACGCAGGACGAGGCGTAGCCGACCCGAAGGAACCGAATGGCCCGAAAGACTGCGTGTGGCTGGACATGACCGGCATCGACAAGGCGCATATGCTGGACGTGCTACCCCAAGTGGTCGAAACCATCCGTGACTACGCGGGATTGGACCCGAGCCGGGACTGGGTGGCGGTCAAGCCGACGGCGCATTACACCATGGGCGGCATTCCCATCACCACCGACGGTCAGGTCTACCAGTGGCGCGACGGCAAACGTGATATCGTCGAAAGCCTGTATGCGGCCGGCGAATGCTCGTGCGTCAGCGTCCACGGCGCGAACCGCTTGGGCGGCAACAGCCTGCTCGACGCCTGCCTGTTCGGCACCCGCGCCGGCGAATCCATCGCCCAGGCCATCGGCGACGAAGCGAACGATACCGGCAGCAGCGACGAACAATCCTGCGATAGCGAAAACCGGAATACTACGCAACTGGCGGCCGACAAACGTCAGTCGTCAATCAAAACGTTATTGACATCATCCACTGACGATGATCTTGCTGGAACCACCGGAGTTGCTAGCAACGTATCCGCGTCCATCTCACTGCCCGAAGGCGAAGCCGCTTCATCTTCCACGACGGATGTTTCCGACCATGAACCGGATGCCGGCCGCGATAATCCTTATCGGCTGCTGGCCGACCTCGGCACGACCATGGAGCATGCGGTGGCGGTGCGTTGCGACGCCAAGAGCATCGCCGAGGCGCAGCACATCATCGCCGAACAACTGCTGCCCCGAGCCAAGGCCCTCCGCACCCATTCAAGCGCCACCGCCTTCAACCAGGAACTCACGGCGATATGGGAGGTCGGCAACCTCATCGAGCTGGCCCAGGCGATGCTCGACGCCTCGGCCGCGAGGCACGAGTCTCGTGGCGCCTTCGCCCGTACCGATTTCCCGCAGCGCGACGACGAGCATTTCCTTGCCCATTCCATGGCCGACGCCACAGGCGACGTTTTCTGGCAGCCGGTCCATATCGTTGACATGCCGCCGAAATCGCGAGCCTACTGACCAAGGCGACGAATCCAATAATCCATCCGAAGTCCCTACGTCCTGCAGGCCACGGTTCGTGGCAGACTGGCAGACGGAAGCAACGATGAAGGCAGCGGCAATGAGTGAAGATGCAATACACAGCACAACGGTGACCATCCGAATCCATCGGTTCACCCCGAAATCGGGACCCGAGCACGCACGCCGCCATTCTTCGAGCCCGTTCGGAGGCAAGGCACGAGGCGGCAGCCCGTTCGGCCCCTCACCTTCACGACGCCGTATCCGCGGCCGGCATTTCACGCAGGATTACACCATCGAGACGCATGCCGGGCAGACCGTACTCGACTGCCTGCTCGCCATCAAACGCGACCTCGATCCGACGCTGGCCTTCCGCTATTCGTGCGGCCACGGTATCTGCGGCTCCGATGCAGTGTCCATCAACGGTACGCCGACGCTGCTCTGCACCGCCAAAGTCGAGGAATACGCCAAGCCGAAATCGAACCAAAACATGGCGAAAGCAACAGCCGGTGACGGGTTTCGCCGGACCGGAGACGTAGAACAAACAACCGGCAAACCCGTTATCGACCTCAATACTAAAAAGGCTTCCGAGAACGGTAACCAACCAAAAGATGCCAATCAACGTCCAAGCGGTTCGAACAACCCCGATACTTTGGGCAACTCCACAGAAAACCACGACAATACCTCTGGCCTCGCTGTCATCGAAATCGCGCCGCTGCCCGGCTTTCCGGTGCTCCGCGACCTCATCGTCGACATCGACCAGATGATGAACCAGATCAAAAAGCTCGAGCCCTATCTTAAGGCCGACGGCAAGCTGGCCACCACCGAAGACGGCAAGATCGACATGTTCGAATACCTGCAAAATCCCGAAGAGCTGAAACGCTATGAACTCTTAAGCAATTGCATCT
Organism: Bifidobacterium sp. ESL0800; assembly: GCF_029395355.1. NCBI lineage: Bacteria > Bacillati > Actinomycetota > Actinomycetes > Bifidobacteriales > Bifidobacteriaceae > Bifidobacterium > Bifidobacterium sp. ESL0800. The sequence goes on along the minus strand of NZ_CP113913.1, from coordinate 385,874 downwards.
CGTGCGGCGTGTGCGAAGGTAGCTGCCCGGTCTACGCCGGCGGCGAGGCGTTCATCGGCCCGGCAGCGCTGATCGCCGCCTCCCGCTTCATCAGCGATTCGCGCGATGAGGCCACCAATCAGCGGCTCGATGACATCGCCACCGCCGACGGCATCGCCGCCTGCCAATCCGTGCGCGCCTGCAGCCGCGAATGCCCCCGCGGCATCGACGTGGGCGAAGAGATGTGGCAGCTTACGGAACGTGTCAAAAGCCGACAGGGCCGGTGATCAATCCCCCTCCCGCCTCATCGTGATTCCGCTTTGGCGATTGCTAGCCGTATCATAAAATCGGTAATCGATGGTGCTATACGTGCCGATGACAGCAGAAGTGCAGGGTGGAAGATGAACAAGACAACATACACCAATATGGCCAAGGTTTGGGAATTTGCGGAAACCCATGCATTAAGCGAAGAAAACGACGTGCTGCGCAAGGCCCGTGCCGACGCCGAAAAAGCCAAACTCCCTCAAGGTTCCGCCGCACAGGCCAATCTGCTGCGTTTCATCACCCGCAGCCTGAACGCGACCTCCATCATCAGCATCGGCACCGGCTCGATCGTCGAAGCGCTGCAACTGGTGGAAGGCCTGGGCGGCGCCGGGCAGCTGACGGCAGTGGATTCCTCGGCGCGTGGCATCACGATGATCCGCAGCCTCTTCGCCGATATCTCGGACTCTGCGGAAAACCGCACCACGTTACGTGCGGTCAATACCTCTCCGGCCGTTTTCCTTCCCCGTCTGAATGCCGGAACCTACGACCTCATCGTCGTCTCCGGCGTTGCCTCGAACTATGAGCCTTCCTTCGCGGAGGCGGCCAATCTGCTGAAAACCGGCGGCAGAATCATTTTCACGGATATGTCGGGCCTGGCCTATCCCGATAATGGCAAGGCGGAGGCCATGCTCGCACTGCTCACCAACGTCGAGGACGACGATCGTTTCGAAGCGACGCTTACACCGACGGGAACCGGCATGTTGATTGCCGCAAAACGTTGAAGCCGTCATTTATTTCGTCATTCCACCGATTGCCAGCATCACCGCCTCTTCGGGGTCATCGGTGAACTGAACCTTTTTGAGGTCCTCTTCCGCAATCAGCCCACGCTCGAGCATCGGCCCGCGCACCCAGTCGAACAGGCCCTTCCAATACTGGGTGTCGAAGAGCACCACCGGCTTGGGCGAGGTCTTGCCGGTCTGCACCAGCGTCAGGATCTCGAACATCTCGTCGAGCGTGCCGAAGCCGCCCGGGCAGACGATCAGCGCCGAAGAATATTTGACGAACATCATCTTGCGCACGAAGAAGTAACGGAAGTTCATCCCGAGGTTCACCCATTGGTTGAGTCCCTCCTCATGCGGCAACTCGATGCCGAGCCCGACCGAGACGCCGCCGGCCTCAGCCGCCCCACGGTTGGCGGCCTCCATGATGCCCGGGCCGCCGCCGGTAATGACCGTGATCCCACTTTGCGCGGCCATCTCGCCCATGCGCATGGCCTGACGGTATTCCGGCTCGTTCTCCTTGACGCGCGCCGAACCGAACACGCACAACGCCCGACCCAGGTCCGCGAGTGCATCGAAGCCCTCCACGAATTCCGACTGGATGCGCAGCACTCGCCAGGGATCGCCATGCCGCCAATCCTTGCCGCCACGAGCTTTCGCCACGCGTGAAGCGGCCTTCGAGATATTCCCGTCGTTGCAAGCCTGATTGGCCGTACCTGACGTAACAACAGTATCGTTTTCGTCCGTCTGCCCATGATCGTCTTCGCCATCAGGATACGACAGGAGCGCCTGATCCGGGGTCTGCTCGGGAATCATCGACCCGCGCATCAGCACCGACCCGCTGCGATGCGTCTCGCCCAGCGGTGATTGTTTGCCTTCTGTCTGCCCCATACATGCCTCATTCCTCTGAATATCAAGCGTTTTCAGGCTATCGCAACCTCCCGAACGCATATCCGAGTCCACAGCGTCTATTGCATGAAGTACCACTGAATCACGCCGATCCCAGCTTTCAAGCCCTATGACGAATCATCAAGCGCGGATCATGACGCGTTTTCATTGCTGCAACGTCGCCATCGAATCGAGTGTCGCCAATACCTTCAACTGACGACGGCCGAGCAGCTTGCCGCCCAGCCATGTGCCGACGGCCAATACCACCACCCCGTCGATGACGGCGCAGACGCCCAAGGCCCAGAACGGCCAGAACCGCGAGAACGGGATCAGCATCATCAGCCCGCTGGGCAGCACCAGCACGACCACCAGAAGCATATACAGCAGCGGCATCACGAGCTGCGCAAGCGCACGGCCCTGCGGCGTGACAAACGGCTTGTCGATCGACGGCACCGGATAGATGGCCATGCACGACATGACCTCCGCGACACCGAGCCCCACCAGGTCGAAGGCGACGCCGAAACCGAAGAAGACGGACATCTGCCGCCAGTCACCGGCGTTGGCCCAGCTGCCGGTGAACACCATCAGCACCAAGGCGATCAAGGCCAGATACACCAGCGAAAAGACTGCGTAGACGCGCACACGGCCGCGCCTGTCGTCGCAGCCCTTCAACCCGGCCAATACCTGCATGGCGAATCCCTGTCCGTCGTAGGCCAAGCCGTTGCTCTCGACGAAATTCATAAACAGGCCGGCGAGGATAAGGGCAGGAAAAGCGGCAAGGGCGTGGCCGTGGGCGGTCACGAGCATGATGACCGCAAACAGCAGCGGCATCAGCAGGAACATGAATTGACGGGGGTCATGCCGCAGATAGGTGACCAATCGTGCCGACACCGCGCCGGACGGCGAATCCGGCATCCAGCCGAACGCCCCGATGCCTTTGATCGTGGCGGAGTGGCTGTCGTCGCTGCCGGACATCAGCCGCTCGTGCTTCAGGCACCACAAACCGACCGCAAAACAGAGCACCCATGTCGCCGCAAGCACGACCAGACGGCACAGCAGCGCGCCCCACGCCCCGCTCGCCACGTCGAAAGGCAGCGCGAAGGCCGCGGCCAGAGGCGTGAAGGAAAGCACCGCCGTCACGTCGGACAACGAACGCATCGCGGCGGAGATCTGCGCTTCCGTCCCAGCAGTGATTTCGACGCTTCCGTTCTCGGACAGGCTTCCGCCCGCCGCTCCGCCACCCAGCATGGCCGGGATTTCGACGATGGCCAGGAAAATCAGAAACATGACGATATAGAGCACCGCCTGGCCGTGCTTTGTTCGCACCAGGGCGTCGAGCAGCGAGGTGACCATACGGCCGAGCATGCAGATGGTCAGGATGGCCAGAGGCGCCGACACGAGCGCGGCGACAACCATTCCCTCGCCGAGCCGGCGGTAGGCCATCGCCCATTCGGCGAGCGCCACCATACCTGCAATCGCCGGAATACCGGCCATGCTCGAGGCGATAAGACCGGTCTGCAACGTTTTGTCTTCAATGCCGAACAGCGCAAAACGCCTGACACCCATCGCCGTGCCGCCGCCGATCATCATCGCCTGCAGCATGACCACCATCAACGTCAGCAACGAGCCAAGCAGGACCATGGCGAAGCGCATCGCGTCCACCGGAGCCATGTCGCCCGGCACATGCGGGTCCGGGCCGAACCGCCAGGCGAAGATGCCGACACCGACGACAAGGGCCAGAGCGATCAGCGCGGTCAGGACGAAACTGATTGTCTGCCAAGCCGACTTGCGCATCGTCGCCCACGTCAGCGCCCACTTCAGGCGCACCATGGTTGCTATCTCGCCCATCGTTCACGCCTCCGGGTTGGGGCCTGCTGGATTGGGGTTGACCGAGTTGGCCAGGCAGGGATTGGCCGGGCTCGAACCGGCAGGATTACCTGATTTATCTCGACTGGCGAAGTTGGTTGGAGCAATCTGACCAGCGGAACCGGCATGGCCGTTTGGATTGATATGACCAGCGACGTTTGCCTGACCAGCTGGGTTCACCATGCTCGCTGAACTGGCCGCAGCACCGTTGCCGCCGCCGTCGAGCCAATCGAGGTGCGCGGCGCCGTGCCGACCGCCGACCAAATAGAGGAACCGGTCCTCCAAATCCTCTCCTGCCTCGACCTGCGCGACGGTGCCGGCCGCGCGCACACGCCCGTGGTCGATGACGGCAACGTGCGTGCACATCTTCTCGACCAGAGCCATGACGTGCGAGGAGATGATGACCGTGCCGCCCGTGGCCGCATACTCGGCCAGCACGTCCTTCAGATTCGCGCTGGACACGGGGTCTACGGACTCGAACGGCTCGTCGAGCACAAGGATGCGCGGACTGGCGATCATCGCCGTCCCGAGGCAGATTTTCTTGGTCATGCCGGCCGAATAACCCGAAACCATCTTGTCGCCCGCCTCGGCCAGGTCAAAGGCCCGCAGCAGGTCGTCGGCACGCTTGGCGACTTCGGCGCGCTTCATCCCTCGCAGCATGCCGGAATAGATCAGCAATTGCCGGCCGGTGAGCCGGTTGAAGATCTGGTCGGCCTGAGGCATCACGCCGATGGACCGCTTGGCCCGGTTGACGTCGCTCCACACATCGAAACCGAGAATGCTAATCGTCCCGCCGTCGGGCATCAGAAGCCCGGTGACCATGTTGAGCGTCGTGGTCTTGCCCGCCCCGTTGGGCCCGACCAGACCGTAGAACGAACCGACGGGAATATCAAGCGAAAGGCTGTCGACGGCCGTCTTGTCGCCGAAGCGCTTCACCAGCCCCTGTATCGACACCGCCATTGCTTCGGTATCGTTGGAATTCCGTCCGTAGCCCACCGCCGATGCAGCCTCGTCCATCGTCTCATCCTTCGCTCATCACGACATCTTCGTTCTCTTCAAAGGATACAGGACACCCTGCAGATTAGACAAAAGCAATCAATATTGCGGGTTATAGGCCGATAAGCATCTCGCCAAGAAATGAAAAACCGCGAAACCTTGCGATTTCGCGGATTTGAATGGTGCGCACGGCAGGATTCGAACCTGTAACCTGCTGATCCGTAGTCAGCTGCTCTAATCCATTGGGCTACGTGCGCAGTGTCAAGAACCTTGTTTTTGACAACTCATCTAATATAACGTAGGTTGCCGATTCGCGCAAGCATGGCGTGTCGTGCCAACCCCGGTAAAGAGACTGCCCTGCACGTTTTTGACCAAACGCGTGTATCTTGCCCCGGACGAAAGCCTTGCCGTCTCGCGCGCCACTGCACGTCTTTAACCAAACGCGTGTATCTTGCCCCGGCGCGACGAACGCCCGGCCGTTGCCGACGAGACGACCATCTTCGGCACGCCCTCGCCGTTGACCGCCGTGGCGTCGACGATGACCTGTTCTACGTCATCCATCTCCGGCAGCTGGAACATCGTCTCCTCCAGCGTCTTTTCGATGATCGAACGCAGTCCGCGTGCACCGGTGCCTTCCCTGATGGCCTTGGCGGCGATGGCGGCGATCGCCTGATCGGTAAACGTCAGTTTGACCCCGTCGACGGCGAACAGCTTGCGGTATTGCTTGACCAACGCATTGGCCGGACGCACGAGGATGTCGCGCAGGTCCTGCTCGGTGAGTTCGTCAAGCACGCTGACCACGGGCAGACGCCCGATGAACTCCGGAAGCAGACCGAAATCGCCCAGATCGTCCGCGTCGACCTGCCGCAGCAGGTCGGCTGTGCTCTCGTCCCGCTCATCGAACGTCGCGGTAAAGCCGCTCTCGCGCGCCCCGAGCCGCTTGCGCACGATCGCGTCGAGGCCGACGAACGCGCCGCCGCAGATGAAGAGGATGTCACGTGTATCCATTTTGACGGTGTTCTGGTCGCGGTGCTTGCGCGTGCCTTCGCCCTCCAGCGGCACCGAGGCGATGGTGCCTTCAAGGATTTTCAGCAACGCCTGCTGCACACCCTCCCCGTTTACATCGCGGGTCAGAGAGGCGCTTTCGCCGCTTTTTCGGGCGATCTTGTCGATCTCATCGATATAGACGATGCCGTGTTGGGCACGTTCCACGTCACCGTCAGCGGCCTGCAGAAGCCGTTGCAGCACACTTTCCACGTCGTCGCCGATGTATCCGGCCTCGGTCAAGGTGGTGGCGTCGACGATGACGAACGGCACGTTCATCACCCGGGCCAGCGTCTGAGCCAGATAGGTCTTGCCGACGCCGGTCGGACCCAGCAGGAGAATATTGGATTTGGCCACTTGCACGTCTGCCAGTGGATCGGCCACCCGTCTGCCGGAACGCCTCCCGGGACCTGCCTTGGCATCCTCTGCAGTGCCAGACCTATGCGACGCACCCGAAGCCGCAGCGGCCTTGCCCATGCCGGCCCCGGAGCCATGAACACCCTCGCCCATTTCCATATTCACGCGCTTGTAATGGTTGTAGACGGCTACGGAAAGGGTGCGCTTGGCCTGTGGCTGGCCGACCACATACTGGTCGAGATAGGCGTAGATCTCGGAAGGCTTGGGCAGATTCAGCGCGTTGATCTTGACGTCCTTGTCATTGTCGTCGTTGATCAGGTCGACGCATTGGGCGATGCACTCGTCGCAGATCGCCGCACCCTGGCCGGTGACGAGCTTACGCACCTGACGCTCGCTTTTGCCGCAGAACCCGCAGCGCGGGATGGAGTCGTTATAATCCACCACGTCGCCCATGCCTTCTCCTTACACGCATTCGCGCTCCCGTGCCTTTTGACACGGTGACGCCCGTTACGCCAAAGCCGTTTGCGTGCCGCACCAATGCAGCAACACACCAAACGGCAATCGACGCTCTTCCAACTGGTCCGTATACGACGATACCCCTCACGCGCGAACGTGAAGGGTATCGTTACCAAATCAACCGATTTGTCTACCTGACGAAGCCGTGGCCTCAAGAGAAGCGCGAGTTACTTGCAAGCTATTTTGCAAGTTATCTGCGATCTGCCACGAGATTACTTGCGGTTGGCGAGCACCTCGTCGACCATGCCGTATTCCTTGGCCTCGGGGGCCGTCAGGAAGGTGTCGACCTCGATGTCCTTGCGGATGCGCTCGGCGGACTGGCCGGTGTGCTTGGCCAGCGTGTTCTCGAGCCATTCGCGCATGCGCAGCATCTCCTTGGCCTGGATCTCGATCTCGGTGGCCTTGCCGGCGCCCTGATCGATGGCGGGCTGGTGGATCAAGACGCGCGCGTTGGGCAGCATCAGACGTTTGCCCTTGGTGCCTGCGGCGAGAATCACCGCGGCGGCCGAGGCGGCCTGACCGAGACAGACGGTCTGCACATCCGGCTTGATGTATTGCATCGTGTCGTAGATGGCCGTCATCGCGGTCATCGAGCCGCCGGGCGAGTTGATGTACATCATCACGTCGCGGTTGGGGTCCTGGCTCTCCAGGACCAAGAGCTGGGCCATGATGTCGTCGGCTGAGGTGTCGTCGACCTGCACGCCCATGAAGATGATGCGGTCTTCGAACAGGCGGCTGTAGGCGTCCTGCGTCTTCATACCGTAGGGCGTCTTCTCGCTGAACTGCGGCATCACGTAACGGCTTTCAGGCCTGAACCCTGCCACGCCACGCGGGCCGGCGAGACGCTCGGCACGAGCTACAAACTTCGCTTCTTCACTTGCCATCTGTTCACTCCCCTGCCTTCGCTGTGCGCATGCTGCCTGGTGTGGTCACGATCTTGTCGAAGAACCCGTAGTCCAGCGCCTGCTGGGCGGTGAACCAGTGATCGTACTCGTTGTCGCGGTAGATCTCTTCCAAGGTGTGCCCGGTCTGGTCGGCGGTGAGCTGCGACATGGTCTTCTTCATATCCATGATCAGCTCGGCGTTGATGCGCACGTCGGTGGCCGTGCCGCCGATGCCGCCCGAAGGCTGGTGCATCAGAATGCGCGTGTGCGAAGTAGCGAAACGCTTGCCCTTGGTACCGCTGGAAAGCAGGAACTGGGCCATGGAAGCCGCCATGCCCACGGCCACGGTCGCCACGTCGGGCTCGATGAGCTGCATGGTGTCGTAAATGGCCATGCCTGCGGTCACGGAGCCGCCGGGCGAATTGATATAAAGCCAGATGTCTTTCTTCGGATCCTCGGCCGCAAGCATCAGCATCTGTGCGCAAATGACGTTGGCATTGGAATCCTTGACCTCATCGCCAAGCCAGATGATGCGTTCCTTGAGCAACCTATTGAAAATCGGGTCCGTCATGGACGGGGCCGAATCCCCTTCGTCCATCGACGGCGTAGATGTCAGCAATCCTGCCACCGTATCTCCTTGATATTCACGTGTTTATTACCGTTTACGATATTACCCGCACTTATACGACACTTTTTCTTGTTTTGCGCTCAGCGCTGGAAACACGGCGTTTCAGAGCATCCAAGAAAACCTTGGAAACCAAAGCCGAGACCGCGACGCCGATGCCCACCGGTACGAAAAACGCCATCGGCGCGCGGGTCAGTTCCATCACCAGACACATCGCCATCAGAGGAGCCTGCTGGGAGGCCGCCAACAGCGCGGTGGCCCCCACGAGGGCGCATGCGGTGATCGTGTCATGCGGACTGATCAATATCCATGCGAAACCAAGCAACGCACCGAGGGTGGCGCCCAGAGAGATACCAGGTTGCAAGACGCCACCGGATGCCCCTGCACGGATGGTACCCAGCGTCAGCACGGCTTTCGCAACCAACAAAGCCAGCAGAACCGGTATCAGACCGCCGGCCTTGTCTGCCACGCAGGCAAAGGCGTATTGTGCCACCGAGCGGCCGTTGCCCATGATCTGCGGCAGCCATATCGCAACGACACCCGTCGCCAAGGCGGCCAGCGGCATCATCCAGAGAATGCCGGCACCTTTGGGTTTGTTTCCTTCGGCCCACTGCGAGCCCTTGCGAAACATCGCTCCGGCAAAGCCGCAGACCACACCGGCGAGCACAGCAAAGAGAGACAGTGTCCATGTCGGCACCACGGCCTTGCCCATCGCGGCCATGCCGTAGAACGTGTCACGTCCGCGAATCAAAGAGGCGACATAGGCCGAAACCACCGAAGTGCCCAGAGCCATGCCGACGGTCTCGATGCCGACGTCGGCCAAAAGAATCTCAATGGCAAAGAACGCACCGGCGAGCGGAGCATCATAGACTCCGGCAAGTCCGGCTGCGGCCGCACAGCCTACGACCATCGTCCGGTCCTTTGCGTCCAAATGAAAAAGACCGGAGAAGCGTTGACCCAGCATCGCCCCGAACTCGCGTGGGGCCACCTCGCGGCCGACCGACGAACCGGCGCCGACAATGAAAATCTGAAGCAGCACATGCACCGTGGTCTGCCAAGCCGGCATGCGCTCACCCGCGACGGCCTTCTTGACCGACGGCACCTTGGTGGTTTTGGTGCGCAGCAGCCACCAGACGATCGCTGCGAACACGGATCCGGCCACGACCGAGGCAACGCGCCGCCACGGCACCACCTGATACGGACTCGGATTCTGCGGATTCTCGACATACCCCAGCATCAGCCGTTCGACGCCACTGAGCATGACACCAAGCAGCCCGGAACTCACGCCGACAGCACCGCCCAGCAGGAAAACCGTCGCTAAAACCCAAATCTTACGACGACGCCCGTCAATCATTCTCATCGACGTTCCTCTCCAATACCATCACCTCTGTTGCGGCTTTAATCCCATATCCAATTTTGAGCAGGCAAATTAATCTGACGTAATGGTAGCAAACATCATCTCGCGGACATCCTAAACGGTCATTACCAACAATTCCTCAAGATTCCATCATGTTGGTGCCACCAAGTTACCCTTTTTATTAAGAATCAAGTCGCAATCTTCAAAAAACCAGGGTCTTGGTGCACCAAGATGGCGTTTAATCAGCAAATCAAGATCTAATCTGCAAAAAATGGGGTTCTTGGTGTCACCAAGAGCAATAAAATGACGAGATTATCTTTAACTTTATAAAAACATATCTAAAGAAAATATGAAAATGTGGGGTGTAGAAGAATTCTTCCACACCCCACATCAGACAGTCAAATCAGACGGCAAAGACTCACTCGGCCTTGTCGTGATCGCTGAGCTCGTCGGCTACGGCGGCAGCGGCGGACGCGGCCTCGACGCTTTCGTTCTCTTCGGCATCCTCGGCGGCTTCGTCATCGCCAAGGAACGGGGTCAGATCGAGATCCTTGCCGTCGCAGGTGAACTTGACGGCGCGCATGCCGGCCAAGAGGCCCTTGGAACGGCCGACTTCCTGGACGGCGGAGCCGAGCTGGCCGTTCTGAACGATCGCGTTGATGAAAGCACTCGGATCCATGCCGTACTGCTGGGCGATGGAGGCGAGGAAGTTGGTGACGTCCATCTGCGAGACCTTGACGTCGAGCTGCTCAGCGAGGGTGTCGAGCACGATCTGGTCCTTGAGCTCCTTGTCGGTGGCCTCTTCGGCTTCCTTCTTCTGCTCGTCTGTGGCCTTCTTCGGGTCGGCCGTGACCTGCTTCAGGTGGTCTTCGATCATCTCGTCACGAACGCCCTTGGGCAGCGGGATCTCCACGTCCTTCTTCAGGGCGTCGAGGAACGCATCGCGGGCCTCGTTGGCCTGCTTGCCTTCGCCGTCACGCTCGCACTGCTTCTTGATGTCTGCCTTGAGCTCATCCAAGGTGTCGAACTCAGAGGCTTCCTGAGCGAAGTCGTCGTCGAGCTTCGGCAGCTCTTCGGCCTTGACGGAATTGACCTTGACCTTGATCTGGGCTTTCTCGCCTTCGTGGTCGCCGCTTTCCAGCGTGCCTTCGAAGGTGGTCTCCTCGCCTGCGGACAGGCCGTCGAGCGCTTCATCAATGCCGTCGAGCAGCTTGCCGCTGCCGAGCTCGTAGCTCACGCCTTCCTGGGAATCGACGTCTTCGCCGTCGATGGAGGCGGTGAGGTCGATATTGGCGAAATCACCCTTCTTAGCCGGGCGATCGACGCCCACGAGGGTGCCGAAACGCTGACGAAGGTTGTCGAGGCGCTTGTCGACGTCCTCATCGGTGACCTCGGCCTTGGCAACATCGAGGGTCATGCCGTCGAGCTTCGGCAGCTCGATTTCCGGGCGGCGCTCGACGGTGGCGATGAACTTCACCTTGGTGTCATCCTTTTCGCTGGTCGGCAATTCCTTGACATCGAGCTCCGGCTGAGCCATCGGGCGGATCTTCTTCTCCTCGAGGGCCTTGGAGTAGAGCTCCGGGACCGCGCTGTTGACGGCTTCACCGGCGACGGCGCCGAAACCGACGCGCTGGTCGATGATCTTGCCGGGTACGTGGCCCTTGCGGAAGCCCGGGACGCTGATCTGCTTGGCGATCTCCTTGCGGGCCTCAACAAGATACGGGTCGAACTCTTCCGGATCGACGGTGACGGTGAGCTTCACCTTGGTGGGCTCGAGATTCCTCACGCTGATTTTCACGCTAGTGCTCCTGACGATTATTCCTACTATTCCTGCCTAAAGGCAACCCTCATATAATAACGCGCCTCACGGACTCTGCAATAAGCGCAATCTGCCATTTTCTGGCACCCTGCTCGCGCAGAAATTCCGCGATGTCGAGATCGGCCGCATCGTCGCGCCAGCAAAGGTTGCGAATAATCTGCGGTTTGATGAGCACGTCATGCGGAGTATTGGTATCCTGCGCAATCTGGGAGATGACGGCTCGCACCTTCTTGAGACGTGCGAACCGGTCGGGATGATGTACCGACCAATATTTCATGGAACGCGGCGCATTGACCTGCTCTTCTCGCGGCGGCGCCGGCGGTTCCGGCCAGTCCTTGGGCTTGAGCTCGAGGGCCTCCTGGATGGTTTCCTTCCACACATTGGGCCGTATCGAGCGCTGGATGGGCGCGTAACGCTCGAACATCTTGTCCTGCTCGTTGCCCATGTGGATGCGCACACGTTCGTTCAGGCTGCGGATGGCGCGGAACTGGCGGGTGTTGTGCGGCTTCTTCTGCGCCGCCTCGATGATGGCCGCGTCGCTTAAGAGCAACGTCGGTGCGATGTCATCGGCGCGGGCGAGTTCGTCACGCTTTTCCCAGAGCGCCTTGGCTACGGCCTGGCCGCGTCTGTCATGGCCAAGCACGGTGAAATGGGAGATGCGCATCCACGGCACCGGATGCCCCGGCTGAGGTCCTGTCCCTTGGGCGAGCGCGTGGTCGAATTCTTCCTCGGCCCATTCGGACTTGTCGGCTTTTTTGAGGTCGGCGCGCATATGCTGCTCGAGCTCGATCAACAGCTCCACATCAAGCGCGGCGTAATTGCGCCAGTCACGCGGCAACGGCCGGTACGACCAGTCGGCCGCGGAATGCTCCTTGGCGAGCGTGATGCCAAGGTAATGCTCGGTGACGGCGGCCAGGCCGAAACGTTTGAGACCAAGCAGCCTCGCCGCGATCTCGGTGTCGAAGAGCGCATGCACCTTCATGCCCAAATCGGTGAATCCGGGCAGGTCCTGCAACGAATCATGAATAATCCATGTCGCGTCGCCAACGGCCTTGTTGAACTCATTCCAGTCCACGCCGACCTCGTTGAGCGCTATCGGGTCAAAAAGGACGATGCCGGAGCCGGTACGTTTGAATTGGACCAGCCAATCCTCGTGGCCATAGCGATAGCCCGAGGCGCGCTCGGCGTCGGCAGCCAGCGAACCGCTGCCCGCGGCCAGCCTGTCGCAGGCTTCATGGAATCCGTCGAGGGTATCAATGACCTCGGGGACGCCCCCACGTGGCTCAGACTGCAACCGTGGCTCGCTCAAAACCGAACTCCTACTCCGCCTTCACGCAGCCTTAACGCCACACCTCAAATCCTAAGCGTTGCTGACTTTTCACCGTGATGGACACCGCTATACACTAAATCCGGCGTCCACCATATCGCGAGCCTTGGGCAGCAGAGCCTATACGGTTTATTCTCGAAACGGAAGTCTGTCAAACACGCTTCGCTCGCTTCCGACAAGCGACTTCTTTGCCGTCTTTCTTTGAGTAGCAATGCTTGGAATGTCTCTCCACTCACAACCGCTTAATGACAGCGAACCGTTCGCAGACCACTTTGGTGTCGTCGTCCACGGTGAACGAATCGTCCCCTATCTCCTCGAGGAACTCGGGGCTTCCCCAAAACCGTTCGTGGGCCTTGCGCCAGCCGGCGGCATCGTCGTATTCCTCGCCCTCACCTCGGGCATGCTCATCGGTGATATCGCGCAACTTGACGATCTTGACCTCCATCAGCCGAGTCACGCATGCCGGTTTGTCATCGGAATCGATCACCACAGCCAGCTTCCCGACCTGCGGCAACGGTTCATGGTCATGCTCGTACTCGGCAAGCAGCGAGCTCGTCGTGGTTTTGCGCCCCTCCAGTATCGCTTCAACCAGCTGGTCACGCAAAGGACCAGGGAAGGCATATTCATCGCGCTCAAGGGTGTCCAAATCAATGGTTTCAAGATCGATATCCGCGTTATCGTTCATTTCTGCTTCAGCATTCATTGCCATTCTCCGTTCTTGATTTTCTGGTTGACACCATTGCTGAATTGACTGTCAATATCCCGCCATATCCATGACGTCTATCGGTTACTGCGAACGCACCACATCCATGAAACGAGGGCCATAAAGATGCAGCTTGTTCTCTCCGACGCCATTGACTGCAAGGAACTGCGCGTCGGTGACCGGTTTGATGCGGGCCATGTCACGTAGCGTCTTGTCGGAGAAGACGATATAGGGAGGTTTGCCGATCTCCTGGGCGATGGTGCGCCGCAGCTCGCGGAATTTCTGGAACAACGCCTCATCCTCCTCGCTCGGCTCGTAGTCACCGAACGATCCGGACATCGAGCCAGACGCCCCTGCGCCATTGGCGGTATCGGCATCGTAGGAGCCAAATGCTTTGCCGGAAGCATCGACCATCGCCTTCTTGCGTTGAATCCGCTTGATCTCATAGTGGAAATCAGGACTGACGGTCTCGCCGGCGCGCGCCCCGAACCGCACGACCGGCAACCTGCTCTCTGAGATGAACAGGTAGCCATCGGTCGCCATCTGGTTGATGACATCGCGAATCCGGGCGTCCGGGACATCGTGCAACGCCCCGTAGCTCGGCACCTGGTCCAGGCGGCGGCTGATGAGATCCTGCGCCTTCGAGCCACGCAGCACCGAGACGATCTTGCCCATGCCGAAGCTCTGGTTGAGATCATGGACGCAACGGCTGACGGCACGGGCCACCGACGAGACATCGATGGTCTCGAACGTGCTTTCGCAGTTCGCGCAGTTGCCGCATTTGTCTGGCACCGAGTCGGCTGCCCCATTCGTGCCTGATTCGGATTCGTCGTTTCCCTTGATATTCCCTGCGGCATTCACGTTGTTCGGATCGGCGAAATAGCGGACGATGTAACGATGCAGGCACTCGGTGGTTCGGCAATAGCCGATCATCGCGTTCAGGAGTCGGCGGTGGTTCTGGCGGACGATTGCCTGCTCCTCCTCGCTCATACGCTCGTTGTCGGAATCCATGTCCAGCAGCCTGCGCCGGGTGACGATGTCCGACTCGTTCCAGAGCAACGTGCACCGTCCCGGTTCCCCGTCACGCCCGGCCCTGCCGGCCTCCTGATAGTAGGCCTCGATGCTCTCAGGCATGTTGTGGTGGATGACGTAGCGGACGTTCGACTTGTCGATGCCCATGCCGAAAGCATTGGTGGCCACGACCACCGGCACCTTGTCGGTGACGAAATCACGCTGTGCCGCCTCGCGCGCCTCGGCGGACATGCCACCGTGGTAGGCCACGGCCCCGATGCCGTGGCGGTTCAGCTCATCGGCCAGCGCCTCGGTCTCCTTGCGGGTAGCGCAATAGACGATGCCCGACTCGTCGGCATGGTTGCCCGCATAATCGGCAATCCACAGATTCTTGCGTTTGGTGGGCATGTTGATGATGTCAAAATAGAGGTTCGGCCGGTCGAAGCCTGTGACCGTGACCTTGGGAGCCTTGAGCCGCAGAAGACGCACGATGTCGCGACGCACTTTTTCGGTCGCGGTCGCCGTGAACGCGGCCACGGTCGGCCGCACCGGCAAACCGTCGATGAACTCGCCGATGCCCAAGTAGGACGAGCGGAAATCCTGCCCCCATTGCGACACGCAGTGCGCCTCGTCGACCGTAATCAGCGAGATGTTCACCTGCGAGGCGAAGTCGCGGAAACGCTGCGTCTCCAAACGTTCCGGTGCCACATACAGCATCTTCACGTCGCCTTGCCTGGCCTGCGCGAACACCATATCCTGCTCGTCGGCCCCTTGCGTGGTGTTGATGAACGCCGACTTGATGCCCGCGTCATTCAGCACGTCCACCTGGTCACGCATCAACGAAATCAATGGCGAGATGACGATGGTCAGCCCCGGCAGCATCGTGGCCGGCACCTGATAGCAGATGGATTTGCCGGCACCGGTCGGCATGACTCCCAGCACGTCATGGCCGGAGAGGATGGCATCGACCAGATCCTCCTGCCCTTCACGGAACGAATCATAACCGAAATAACGCTTCAGCGCCGCAAGCACATCGCCTTGGTCGAATTTGCGACTATCCGCAGTTGGTCTGGCCTCAGCCGCACCCGCAGCATCCCCTTGCATATCCTGAAGATGCAGGGCCCATGCCTCGTCCTCCTCGGACGGATCCGCCTCTTGCATCCGCCACTGCGTTTCGTCACCAGCAGGGGCAAAGCGCCCGTCCTCAGCCGGATAGTCGTCCTCGGTCATACCAACCAATCCATCGTCTTTCTATTCGTCGTTACTTCCAACACAAGGCAATCAGCCGACGATCCCGTCTTTCAGCTCGACCCCCGCTTCGGCCATTTCCTGGCGTGCGCTCACGCCCTGATCCTCGCTCACCGGTTCGGTCATGTCCTCGAACACCGTGACACTATAGCCCAGCTTCCTGGCATCGAGCGCGGTCTCCTTGACACAATGCGATTCGGCCAGACCGACCACATCGACATGGTCAACACCAGCGTCCTTCAACCCCTGGGCCAGCGTCTTGCCGTCCTTCTGCATCGTGGCGAACTCGGCGCGCGTCTGCACACGGTCGGTGTTGTCTTCGATGCCCTCGAAACCAGAATATGCCGAGGCATATTGCCCCTTCTTGAAATGATGTTGAACGCCAAGCGCGGCAATCTGCGGCATCAGCTCGGCATTCGGTGTGCCCGCCACACCGTGTTTCGGCCAGGAATCCACGAAATCGGGGTGGTCGGAGAAATGCGAGCCCGGCTCGATATGCCAATCCTGCGTGGTAGCGACATAAGTGTAATCATCGCCATGCGCCTTCACGTATTGCGCAATTCGTTCGGCCACCGCGGTGCCGCCCTCGACACCGAGCTCCCCTCCTTCGCAGAACGTGGGCTGCACATCCACAATGATCAATGCCTTGCCTGCCATATCGACTCCTGTCGTCACATGAATCCAAAACTTTCGAATTCTCAAACAACCCTACAAAGAATGCTCTGTTTGCACAACCAAACGCGAATCGCGCCATTCAGCTCTTGAAATCGTCTCCGTCAATCCGCTTCAGTGCATCCTCGACGCTGACGCACAGATCCGGAAAATGCCTGATCAGATCCTGATCGCCGGTCACCACCATATCGGCACCTGCCTGACGAGCCGCGGCAATAATCAAGTCATCTTCGTAATCAGGATGCGCAGAACGTAATTTCAGCGCATTTTTGCAAACCTCACCGTCAACAGCAGCGACTTCGCAAACCTCAATGATTGATTGAACACTGTTCCAACCAATCTGGGCGACAAGCTGCTGGACGGTGGCCTGTTCAACACCTGCCATGGCATCTTTGAACTCCCGTTTGGTGTTGACTTTCACAATGTAATCGACATCTTTGAGCGACAATGACACGCACATAGGATTCAAATTCAAATCGGCGCAAGCGTCCATGAGCTTCAACGCTGCAGACTCCCGCAACGAACGATGCATGACGATATCGATAAGAATATTGGTATCAAATACAATATTGTGTTTGGTCCCTTTTATCATACTGCCACGCTTTCTGCCACGCTTTCTCGGATATAATCCTCATATCGCTGTTCGTCCGCATAATCATGCAGCTCTTTGGCGGACATCGACTTGAATGGATCGTCACCACGCCCGATAAGCCCCATATCTTGCAACGTTCGTGGAACCACTCCGCTCATATTGTCGATCTTCTGAAGTTTCTTGCGTTTTTCGAGCTCCCGATCTTTTTTCTCAGCAGCCGTGTCCAAATCGGGAATCTCTCCAGAATCCTGGATGAAGTCCCACAACTCGCGGATCACAGAACTCGGAGTCTTGCCGATACGCTTCAGTATCTCGTCAACTTCGTCTTTCAAATCGGCATCGATACGAATGTTCATCTGCACCATCGTCATGGCAACTCCCTTTACCCCGGACAACCAATCCTCACAGCTATATAATATATTATATGTATAGCATTATAAATGTCAAATCAATAAAGAAGGCATCATCCAGACCGGTTTTCATTGAATTTCATCCGATAAAAGTCATACGCTATACGCGATATACAAATATGTCAAACGAGCCAAGTTGACCTTGCACAGGCAACACATCAACAGTCGAAATCAGCAACCGAACCGCGAACCGTCACCAACACCGAATCACAAATGTGATATATTTGCAACATAGTGATAAATACATCACTTCACGTGCAGCCAAGAACGGTCCGTAACCGCCGGAAAGGAACCGAAGATGCCAACATCGTCACATCGTTGCAACCCCAACAGTTGGTCGCTCAACCAGATTCGCCGAGCGCAATTCGCCGGTATGTTGCTTGCCACCCTTGTCTCGCTTCCCGCAATATTTTTCCCCGACACTTGGCTTTGGCGGCATTGTCTCTGCATGCTCGGATTCATCATTCTGACAGGAATCGATGTCGCCCTCAACAAGCTCATTTCACGTGGACCGAACGGTGTGTTCACCTTGGGATTGAACGACTCTGCGGAAAACAGACTGAAAGACGAGAGCGCGCTGCTCCATGAGAATCAGGCGAATACCATATCCATTTTCATTCTGTTCCTAGTGCTCATCTGCATCGCCATGATCAACCAGTTTGTGCTGAACAACTGGCTGCGTTTCAACGTTTATCTTCTGCTTTTCCTTGTCTCATTGATGGCGACGTTGCAGCTAGGCTGTTATCTCTATCTCGAACACCGAGACCTGAAGGCCGCCGATGCCAAGGCTTAATACCACACTCAAACAGGTACGGCAGAACGCCGGCATGACACAATCAGAACTTGCCGTGTTGGTCGGTGTACGGCGCGAGACCATCATCCGGCTTGAAGCCGGCGCATATAACCCATCGCTGAAGCTGGCACTTGACATCGCCCACGTCTTCGATACCACTGTTGAAAAACTATTCTCTTTCGACGAATGAAACACGCCAAAGAGCACGGACGCAACACGCGACGATAACAAACCTTCAGCATCATCTTGGTATCGATAGTGTCCATTTCCATAGGTCAGAGGCGGAATTATCCTTGTTAATATGAATTACCGCGAAACCCAACCCGAACGTACCGATCTGCCTCTGGTCGTCATCCCCTCGATGTTCGCGGCCATGGCCCAGCCGCTCGCCACCGGCATGCGTATCCTGCGCAACGTCGCCCGCGTACGCACCTACCACGATTTCGACATCGAGCCAGAAACCATCCTCGAACGCTGCAAAGACGCCGATATCGTCGTGGTCATCGGCTTCCACGTCACCGGCGACCTGCTCGAGCAGTTGGGCAGCCACGTGCGCTGTTTCGTCTTCGGAGGCACCGGCGTCGCCAATTTCATCGACCTGAAACGTACGCGGGAACTGGGTATTCGCGTGTGCAACACCGTCCACTACGGCGACGAAACCGTTGCGGAATATACGTTCGCGCTGATTTTCGAACTGGCACGCTCCGTCGGCGCCATGGATCGCGGCATCCGGGAAGGCAACTGGAGCGGGCTGGAAGGCACGTCGCTGAAGGACAAGACCATCGGCCTCATCGGTTTCGGCGGCATCGGCCAGACGGTCGCCCGCATCGCCTACGGCTTCGGCATGCACACCCTGGTCTGGAATTCGCACGTCAACGCCGCCACCGCGCGCTCGTTGGGTGCAACCAGAATCGAAAGCATCGGCGAGCTCATGGCGCATTCGGACATCATCAGCGTCCATCTGCCCCTGAACGACGAGACGCAGGCGGTCATCACCGCCGACGACTTGGACCAGCTGAAATCCGACAGCTACTTCATCAACACCGCCAGAGCCGAAGTCATCGAACCCGGCGCGCTGGCAGCCCGACTCGACCGCGGCGACATCAAGGCCGCCATCGACGTCTACGACAAGGAACCGCTGCCGGCCGACGACCCGCTGCGCTCGACGCCCCACACCATCCTCACCCCGCACGTCGCCTGGCGTGCCGACGACGCCTACCGCGACCTCTCGCGCCAGATGGCTCGTTCCATCCTCGCCTTCTGCAACGGCGAGCGCTTCAACGTGGTGGAGTAGATACCGACTTACAGCGACGCAGCAGCAACCAGCTCGCGGGTGTAGTCGGCTTTCGGGCAGTTGAGCACGTCATCGGTGGCACCGCTTTCCACCACCTTGCCGTTATGGAGCACGACGATGTGGTCGGCGATGTGCTGCACCACGCCCAGATCATGCGAGATCATGACGATGGCCGTTTCCGGACGCGACTTGCGGATGGCCGCAAACGCCTCGAGAATCTGCAGACGGGCCGCCACATCGATTGCGCTCATCGGCTCGTCGGCGACGATGAGCTTGGGATCGGTGACCAGCGCACGGGCGATGGCGACGCGCTGAGCTTGCCCGCCTGAGAGGTCGACGGGGTATCGATTCAGGAATTCGTCGGGATCGAGACCGACCAGCGTCAAGGACTCGCGCACTTTTACATCGATATTCTCTTCATCGTTGTTGGCGCTATTCGCACTGTTCGTCCGTATCTTGCCCTGTATTTTCAACGGCTCGGCCACGGACTTGGCCACGTTCCAACGCGGGTCGAGCGAGGAGAACGGACTTTGGAATATCAGGCTCGATTCGCGTCGCAAAGCCTGGTATCCCGCGGATTTTAGGCCTTCGACCGGCTTGCCTTCAAAGCTCACCGTTCCCGAAGTCGGCCTGTCAAGCCCGAGCAAGATCCGGGTCAGCGTAGACTTGCCCGAACCCGATCCGCCAATCAGCGCGAGACACTCCCCCGAACGCACCTCGACGTCAACACCGTCCAACGCAATCTGCCGGTCCTTGCCTTTTCCGAAAGTACGGCTTATGGCGCGGCCGTTCAGCAATATCTCCCGTTCAGTCATCGCGATCCTGCTTTCGCTGCAATGTCAGCTCTCGTGCCGCGCCGACCAGTTTTTCCGTCTGCCCGGCTTGTGGATTTTCCAACAGTTCGGCGGTCTTCCCCGATTCGATGATTCCACCTCCGTCGAGCACATAGCAACGCGTGGTGGCGCGGGCGAGCACCGAGAAATCGTGGGTGATGAAGAGCATCGAGGCCCCGGCCTTGTCGACGAGCGTTACCAGCAGGTCGACGATCTGACGCTGGGTGATGGAATCGAGCGCCGTCGTGGGTTCGTCTGCGATGATCAGACGCGGCGAGGTGATCAGTGCCGTGGCGATGCCGACGCGCTGCTGTTGGCCGCCGGAAAGTTCGCTGGGATATTTCCTCGCTGTCGCCTCATCGAGCCCGACCTTGCCGAGCATCGCGGCCACGCGTTCCTGCCGATCGGACTTGTGCAGATCGTAATGGAGTTTCAGCGGCAGTTCGATCTGTTTGCCGACGGTCAGGACCGGATTCAGGGACGTCGCAGGATTCTGGAATACCACGCCGACATAGCGCCCGCGCAAATCGGCGAGTACGGTTTCAGGCGACCCGACAACCTGCGTGCCGTCGAGCGTAACGGAACCTTTCGCGGTTGCATTCGCCGGCAACAGACCGAGCATCGCCTTGGAAATCATCGATTTTCCGGAACCGGACGAGCCGATCAGGCCCACCCGCTCGCTGTCGCCGATATCGAGATCTACACCGCGCACAATCGGCTTACCACCGATGGCAACGCCAAGGTTCCTGACTTCAACGCTCATGGTTCGCCTTTCCGTCGGGAAATTCGGCACCGTTCCTGACGTAATCTGCAGATCTGCCAGCAACAAAACGAGATGACACCGTTGCTTCTGTTTGGGAAACCGCCATTTCAGGACCTCCTCAATTCCGGATTCGCAACGGGATCGAGGGCGTCGCGCAGCACGTCGCCGAAGACGTTCAGCGCCACCACCACGAGCGTGACGATGAGGCCCGGCCAGAGCACGGTCAGCGGATAGACGTTGATGAACTTGACCGACGTGGCCAGCGAATGGCCCCAGCTCGGCACACCGCTCGGCACGCCGACGCCGAGGTAGGTCAGCCCGCTTTCGGCAAGCACCGCGGTGCCGGCAGAGAGCGAAAGCTGGACCATAATGGTCGGCATCGCGTTGGGCAGGATATGGTGCACCATCACAGAAAAGCCCGAAGCACCATACGAAAGCGCGGAACCTACATAGTCGGAATTGGCCGCCAGCAACGCCTGCGGCCGTGCTATACGCGCCAGATTGAGACCGTAGCCGATGCCGCAGGCGATGACGATAACCGCCACCGAAGCCCCCATCGGAACCGCGAGAATCAGGGCGATCAGCACGGTCGGAATGGAAATCAGCGCATCCACCGCAACCACCGAGATGTTAGAGAGCGCCGTGCTGCGCGAAACCATCGCTCCGAGCAGCACGGTGCCGAGCGCTCCGGCAACAACCACCGCAAGGACAGCGATGAACAAGTTTGTGCGAGCCCCGGCCATCAGCCAGCTGAACACGTCTGCCCCGGTGCCGTCCGTGCCGAGCCAGTGAACCGACGACGGCTTGGCCCAAACATGGTAGCCGTCCGTCGCCCACAGCGATTGCGGGGTCCAGATCAGAGAGACCAGCGAAACCGCCACCCACAACGCCAACACGACCAGCGCGAACCTGCCTTCGCCGCGTCGCCACATAGAACGCAATACAATACCGGCTTTGCTGGAATGGTGCGTTTCCGAATCGGTCGATACGTTCTGCGAATACCGGATCGCCATTGTTTCGCCGGAATCAGTACGGTCTTGTTGCGTATCCATCGGTTCCTCGCTGATTCGATTCGTATCGTGCGCGTCGTATTCGTCGTTTCCTGTCATTGCGCACCTCTCTGCGTGGCGTGCTTCAAGCGCGGGTCGAGCAGACGATGCAGCAGGTCGACCAGGAAGCCGACGAAGAGGAAGAACGCGGCCAGCATGAAAAGCTCGCTCTGCACCGCGATCAGGTCGCGGTTGCCGAGGTCGGTGACCAAGCCAGCACCGATGCCGGGCAGCGCGAAGAGGTTCTCGATGACCATGACGCCGGTGATCATGCCGGCGAACATCAGCCCGACCACACTCACCAGCTGCGGCGTCGCCAGTCGCAGCCCGACTTTGAGCGCGGCCTGACGTCGCGTATAGCCGCAGGCCATCGCCTGGTCGATATACCCGCTTTGCATCACGTCGCCCAGCGCCGAACGCGTATAGCGCATCAGGCTTGCGCCGTCGATGATGCCGACCGTCAACGCCGGCAGCACCAGCGAGACCAGTGCCGTTCCGAAACTGCCCCAACCCGTCTCCGGAAATCCTTGCGACGGCAAGATACCCAGCAATCCGGTGCCGCGCCCGAAGAGCAGAATCAGCAGCAGACCGCCCCACAACGCCGGAATGGCACCGCCGACGATAGCGACGAAATGAAAGACCGAACGCAACGCCGGTCGCGTGGCCAGCGTGGCCACCACCCCAAGCGTCAGACCGATGGCGAGCGCCACGATGAGCCCCAGCACGATCAACGGGAAGGTGACGGCGGCGCGCATGGCGACCATCGAACTGATCGAACGGCCGGTGAGCAGTGACGTGCCGAAGTCGCCGCGCAGCAAACCGCCCATCCAGCTGAAATACTGCACCGTCAGCGGCCGGTCGAGTCCCATCTGCGAGCGCAACTGTGCCACACGCTCCGGCGGCGCGTTCAGCCCGGCCATCACGCTGGCCACATCGCCCGGCAGAATGCGCAGCGCCGCGAAGATGACCACCGAAATAGCGAGCAGCGCCGCCACAAACAGCAGAAAGCGCCGAATGACGAATCGCATCTACTCACCTGTTCCTTCCCGGATCACATTTCGAAACAAACATCTGCAATCTTTTCTCGGATCCTGTGATTAACTTTGCACATATCTTTCCTATACAGCGATAATCACGTTTACAAGTCACATTCCGTGATTAACTCTGCATATACATCGCAGATACAGCGATAATCACATTTTTGCGGCATATTCTGTGATTATCGCTGCATGAACACTCATTTTGCAGAGAAAATCACGATTCCGCTCTCTATGCCCTAATTTTCGTCCCATTCTCATCGTGAATCATGAACCACTTGTCGCACACCCTATACAGCCCGCTACTTGCCCTCCGCCGTGTACGTCACCCCGTAGAGCGGCAGCAGCGTCTGGTTCAGGTTGAGCGGGAAACCGTGCACGCCTTTTTTCATCGCGGTGGTGATGCGGTAGTTGAACAGCCAATCCGCCGGCGCGTCGACGCTCACGACCCGTGCGGCACGAGCCAGCAACGCATCACGCTGCGAATCACTGGAAGCCGCCATCGCCTGGTTGTAGTAGTCCTTGACCTTCTGGTTACTGTAGTTGTAGTAGTACGCGTCGTTGACCCACTGCGCGAAATCGTGGCTTTCGTTGTGGTCGACCAGGGAGAGGTCGTAGTCCTTGTTCTTCAGCACGTCCTGCAGCCAGGTCGAGAACTCGACCACGTTGACCTTCAGATCGATGCCGATGGGTTTCAACTGGCTGCGCAGCTGGTCACCGAGCTCGGTGCCGTAGGTGTTGGCGTAGGTCAGCCGCAGCGTCAGCGGATGGTCGGGCGAGTAGCCGGCTTGTTTCATCAGCGCCTTGGCTTTCCCGACGTTGTGCGGGTAGAGGCCGGTCAGGTCCTCATAGCCCGGGTCGAGCGAAGGAATCGGCCCGCCCAGCGGCTTGTCGGCCCCGCCGCGCGAGGCGATGAGCTGCTGGTGATCGATGGCGTAGCGGATGGCCTGACGCACGCGCACGTCCGAGGTCTTCTCGCCTTTGGAATTCATGGCGAGCACGTATTTGTCGGTGTCGTCGCCCGCGGCCACGGAATAATGCGCAGCGTCCTTTTCGAACGGCTCGGCGAGGTTTTCGGTCACAGGCGCCAGCACATCGACATCCCCGCTTTTCAGCGCGTTGACGGCCGCGTTGTCATCGTTGAGATAGCGCAGCACGACGCTCGGGGTCTTGGCCTTGTGGCTGCCCCAGTATTTCGGATTGGCCTTCAAGGTGATGGAATCGTTCGGCACGAACTTGGCGACGGTATACGGCCCGGAGCCCACGGCCTGCGTCTTCATGTCATAGTGGGCGTCGCGATCGAACACGAGTCCCGGCCGGCAGGCCAGCTCCCACAACAGCTCGGCGTTGGGCGCACTCAGGTCGAGCCTGACGGTATCGGCGTCCACGGCGGTCACGGATTTGAAGTTCATCAGCGATTCGGAATCGTGATAGTGCTTGGCGACCAGTTCGTTGATGGACCACGCCACGTCATCGGCGTCAAGCTTGTCGCCGTTGGAAAAGGCCATGCCCTTGTTCAAGTGGAAGGTATAACTGGTGCCGTCAGCGTTCTTCTCCCAGCTTTTGGCCAGTCCGGGGATGACCTTGTTCTTCGAATCGCGCGCGACGAGCCCTTCGTAGACGTTGCCGACCAGCACCTGATCGAGCGCGGAGCCGGACTGGTTGCGGATGTCGAGGTTCGTCGGCGCAAGCTTCAGCCCGATAGTGACGGTTTCGGCTTTGTGTATCTCTGCCACTCCGGTGTCAGCTTTCCGATTCCTGATCACCGCAAAGGCGACGATCAATGCCACCACGATGACCGCCGCGACAATCGCCCAGATCCAACCTTTTCCCCTGCCGTTTCCGCCGCTGCTATTTCCTCCGATGCCACCAGCGGCCCCCTTGACATGTGCGTTGAGCGTCTCATCGGTGCTGGCCGCGTTGTTCGCATTGACCTTGACACTCGAGTTATCGCACGCTTCTGCGTTCACGCCGGAGCCCCCAGCGTGAGCAGAACCGCCTGCAACATTCACGCTGTCGCCAACAGCATGAACCGAACCATCCAGAGCGTTCGCCGCCGTCCTGTTGGTGTCGTTGCCTGTTACGTTCTTGTCGGTTGCGTCGTTTTCGCCGTACGCACCTGGATTGGTAGGCATACATTCCTCTTTGATAGAAATCATTGAATTCGCTAGCCGCCTTCACAGGTCGACTGCAATTGAACATCATACGAATACCGATAGATTTACGCCGCCGGCAGCGTATGATGGAACCCAAGACGAAAGGCGATACGGCGCACGAACCAAGCGCCGCAACATACGCCGGTAAACTCCAAGGGAAACGGACGAAAATGCTACTCGCGATTGACATCGGCAACACGAACATCGAAATCGGCGTGGCTTGCGACAGTTCCCCCGACACTGCCATCACCGATACATGGCGCATCACCACCAAAACGTTCCGTACCAGCGACGAATACGGCTTGCTGCTGCTTCAATTCCTCGATTCAGGCGGATACGCCCCCGATGACGTCGAGGATGTCATCATCGCTTCCGTCGTCCCTCAGATCATGCATTCCTTCCGTTCCTCGATCGTCAAGTTCCTCGATATCGATCCGATCATCGTCGGCCCCGGCGTCAAATCAGGACTGTCCATCCGCATGGACGACCCGAAATCTTTGGGTGCGGACTGCCTGGCCGATTGCGTCGGCGCATACGCGATATACGGCGGCCCGGTGCTGGTAGCTGATTTCGGCACGGCTACCACCTTCAATTATGTGGACGGCAACAAATCCATCACCGCCGGGCTGATCAGCCCGGGACTGCAGACCTCCATCAGCTCCTTGGTATCCGGTACGGCCCAGCTGCCCGAAGTCGAGATCACACGGCCGGCCTCGATTCTTGCCAAAGGCACCAAAACAGCGATGCAGGCAGGCCTATATTACAATTTCCTCGGCGGCATCGAACGCACGATCAGCCAGTTCCACCGCGAAATAGACGAGGATTTCAAGGTGGTCGCCACCGGTGGCCTCGGCTCGGTGTTCAAAGACGACACCGAAGCCATCGACGTCTACGACCCCGACCTCATCTTCAAAGGCATGTCCGTCATCTATCATCTCAACGCCTAGCACGGATGAGACGAATAGGACGTATAGATAAGGTGCATAGCACGCATCCTTATTGCAGGCTGAAGCCCTGATTCGTGCCGTATTCCTTGATGTCCTTCTGCCATAGCCCGATTCCCTGCATCAGGGTGATCTTGGGACCGGGATCCTGCGGCAAGGTCAGCGGACTGCCGTCAGGATTGGTCTGCCCGGCGTCGATCCGGTCCTGTACCTTCTGCACCGAACGTGCGGCGTTCGCCCACTTATAGGACTGACCGACCGTCCCCTTGAAATCGCCTCGCGCGTAGACTTCGAAGGGAAGATACTGATAGCCGACCGACACGTTCTCGGCGGCGCGCGAAAGCACACGGTTGAACTGCTGCCCGCCAAAATACGGTATGTCGATGCCACGCGAGTCCCGAACCGTGGTCTTCGTCAGAAACGCGCGGCTGTTCAATGTCGCTTTGTCCGCGGGAAATGCTCCGCCGTCGACACGTTTGGCGATGCCGGAACGGTCGAGGCAGACGTAACGGATGAAGCGCATCGCCGCCTCGGGCTTACGGGTCAGATGCAGCACCGCGAGCGCCGAACCGCCATTCTCCGAATTGGCACGCGAGCCATCGGCCGTCGGCATTTGCCCGACACGCCAGAGCCCCGCGCTGCCCGGCACGTCGGAGAGCAGCAGCGAAGGCATCCACGCCCCGGTGAACACGGAGGCGACGCTGCCCGTCGCAAGCGCGTTCTTCCAGCCTTCCGACCACGTGTTGAGCTGGGTGTCGACAAGCCCTTCGTCGATCATCTTCTGCCAGAACGTCGTGAAATCCTGGGTGCCTTTGTCGTCGGCGAGATTCACGGTGACGGTTTTGCCGTCACCGGTGGTGTGAAACGGCCGTCCGCCGTTAAGCCAGATCATCGCATTGTAAAAGCTTGCGTCACCGGAATCGGCGGCAATATAGACGCCTATCGCCTTGAGCTTTTTGGCCGCCTCGTAATAGTCGTTCCATGTGTGGATCTGCGAGGCGTCGACACCGGCCTGGCGGAAAACGTCGTCATTGTAGAAGAACGCCATCGGCCCCGAATCCATCGGCACCCCGTAAACCTGTCCGTTGACGTGAACGCTCGACCATGTGCCGGGCGTGTAATTGTCGCCGTAACCTTGGGTCGCCTCGGTGATGTCACGCAGCTGGCCGCTCACGGCGTACTGCGGCAGGGCGAAATACTCGAGCTGCACCACGTCCGGCATATTGTAGCCGTCCTGGATGGCGGAATTGAGGTTGTCGTAACCACTCGTGGACTTGATGTCGACACGGATATCGGGGTTGGCTTTTTCGAAATCCCTGGCCTCGGCCTGCATGCTCGGTTCCCACGACCAGACCGTGATCACGGTGCGGTTGTCCTGAGTCCCGCAGGCTGCCGTCGCCGCAAGCATCAGCGAAGCGCACATCGCCGCAAGCAGCCTCAGATGCCGCCGAACCCTGCTCATTGTGCCCCTGTCGTCAATCCGTCGTTCATTCAACGACAAGTCTACCGTCACCTTGGGAACCGTCGGAAGCGCGACATAAAAAATGTTCCGCGGACCCAATTGAACAATCATTCGGGTCCGCGGAACATCATCTATCGTTTTGGCCGATCATCGGCGGCAGTTACTTCTCCTTGACGGTGTAGCCCTGCTGCTTGGCATAGTTGACCATGTTCTTCTGCCAGGCTTCGATACCCTTGTTGAGGGTGATCTTCTTGTCGGTGAAGGCACCGCCGGCGTCATCGGCGAACACGCCACGGGCATAGACCTCGAACGGCAGGAACTTGTAGCCGGGAATCACGTTCTTGGCGGCCTTGGCGAGCTCCTCGTTGAACTTCTGTCCACCGAAGTACTCGTTGGGCTTGCCCTTGTCGTCGGTCATCGAGGTCATGTTCAGGAAGTCGCTGGAAGAAAGCGTATCGTTGTCGGCCGGGAAAGCGCCGCCATCGACGCGGGTCTTGATGCCTTCCTTGTTGTGGCAGGCATATTCCATGAACTTGTAAGCGGCCTTGGCCTTGGCGCTGTCCTTGGTCTTGATCAGAGCGAGCGAGGAACCGCCGTTTTCGGAGTTCTCGGTACCGCCCTTCTCCCAGGTCGGCATCTGCGCCACGCGCCACTTGCCGGAAGCCTGAGGAGCGCCGGAAAGCAGGTTGTAGGGCATCCATGCGCCGGTGAGCAGCGAGGCGATGGAGCCATCGCCCAAGCCTTTGTTCCAATCGTCGGACCAGCCGGCGGTCTTGGTGTCGATCAGGTCTTCATCGATGAGCTTCTGCTCGAAATCGGTCCACTTCTTGACCTTGTCGTTGCCGGCCAGATTGATGGTGACGGTCTTGCCGTCCTTGCTGGTCTCAAACGGCGTCGCGCCTGCTTGCCAGGTCATCGAATCAAAGAAGCCCGCATCGCCGGAATCGGAGGTGATGTAGTTTCCGGTGGCGCGAATCTTCTTGGCGGCCTCGTAGAACTCGTCCCAGGTCGTCGGGACCTCGGTGACGCCGGCCTTGTCGAAGACCTCCTTGTTGTAGAAGAAGGCCATGGGGCCCGAATCCATCGGCAGTGCATAGACGCCGCCGTTGACGTTGACCGAATTCCACGTGCCCGGAGTGTAGAAGCTCTTATAGCCTGAGGCACCCATATCCGAAAGGTTGGTCACATTGCCACGAATGACGTACTCAGGCAATGCGTAATATTCGATCTGCGCGGCGTCAGGAGCGCCCTTGCCTGCGGACATGGCGTTGTTGAGCGCGGTGTATTCCTTCTTGTTCGTTCCCGCGTTGGTCACCTTGACGGTGATATCGGGATTGGCTTTCTCGAACCCTTTGACGGTACGAGGCAATGTGGAATCCCAAGACCACACCAGAATCGAGGTCTTACCCCCCTTCGAAGAATCTGCAGAGGAATTGCCGGAACCGCCGCACGCGGCCAGCGGTACCAACATGGCAGCCGCTCCGACCATTGCGATCACTTGCTTAGTGAACTTCATCGTTCTTTCTCCTTCCCCAAATGCGTTAGGCAAATGGAAATCCTGTTTAACGTAACCAATCTTCACTCATCTCGATATCCCTTCAAACCGATAAAGGCCGAAACCGGATATTCGACAATCGATTGTTCAAATGATTGCGATAACATTTTTAATTATACTTCACACATATGCAGTTTGCAAAGCTATATACGAGCGTTTTTCTTTTTCTTCCCACGAGCTTCCTCTACAAAGCCTGATAGATGACCAGCCCCTGTCAAAGCCCGCAAGAACGTTGTTTTATTTGTAGATTTTTCGTCATCCTTTCACTATGATCAAACCATTCGGCGAAATACAGGCCGTATCCCCCGTCTCGGCATATTGCGCCAGCGAAGATACCACGACTTTTCCGTCAAACCTGACCGTTACGTCACCACTGCCACGGTTGAAATAGAATACGAAATCATGCTGGCCATCTTCGCCGCTTCGCTCTACGCGAAGGACTTGACCGACATCCGCAGCGGAAGAATGCCTGATACCCATATCATCAAGCACTTTCGGCAGGGAAATCCGCAGACCATCGCGGCCCAATTTGCCGCCGACATAGGCACACTGGCCCGAACCGAATGGATTGACCACAATAGCCGGCACGCCATTCATGCCGGTGCGCGGATCCGCCTGATAGGTCTCCAATACTTTCGCATCGGGAGCGGTCGAGGTGATCCAATCGGCCAGATCGTGGGCCACTGCCCCATTGCTCAGGTCCAGATGGTCGAGGGCGCCGGGGAAATCATCGCCCATCGGCGTGAACTCCTCACTTCGCACCCCCACGACATCCTGAATCGAACCGGGATAGCCGCCCAGCCAGATATGGTCGCGTTCGTCCGAAATCCCCGTATAGTAGGTGACGAAAAGCTTTCCGCCATTCGACACGTAATCACGGACACGTTGCGAATCGGTCTGGCTCAGCAGATACACACACGGAAGCACCGCGGCTTCATAGCTGTCCCAATCGCCTCTCATCGGCACCATGTCAGCGGTGATGCCCAAATCGGCGAACGCACGGAACCAGTCCAGGGGCTCGGTGAGATGGCGAACGTTCTGCGTCGGATTCGCGCTGTGTTCCGTGGCCCATTCGCTCTGGTAATCGAAGACGACGGCAACAGAGGATTTCTTCAGCTCGGTCCCCTCGAGACCGGCGTCCGAAAGTCGCTGCAGATCCTCGCCGAGTTCGCAGACATCACGGAATATCTGGCTGTTTTCACTGGCGTGCGGCACCATGGCGCTGTGGAATTTCTCAGCTCCGGCACGTGACTGCCGCCACTGGAAATAGCAGATGGCATCGGCACCCATGGCCACATGTGCCAGTGCGTCTCGCACGG
This sequence comes from Bifidobacterium sp. ESL0800, assembly GCF_029395355.1. NCBI lineage: Bacteria > Bacillati > Actinomycetota > Actinomycetes > Bifidobacteriales > Bifidobacteriaceae > Bifidobacterium > Bifidobacterium sp. ESL0800. The sequence continues at coordinate 355,332 of NZ_CP113913.1, read as the reverse complement.
TCTGCCCGGGTTCCTTGCGATAGTTGATCGAACGCCAGTTGACGGCGGCCGTCGAATTCTCCATCAGGAACCACGGACGCTTTCGCGACAGGCCATCGACCAGCGAAGCCGAATAGGCCAACTCGTCCAGATGCTGCTCGCCCGGGGTGAAGTAATGGTCGTTGGAGACGAAATCGACTTCGTCACTCCAGTCGTCATAGTCAAGCGCCGACCCGACGGCGCTCACCATGAAATTCGTGGTCAGCGGCTTGCCGGGCGTGATCTGCGCCAAGGCATCCCGTTCCGCCATGAAGAAATCCTTCAGGGCGTCGGAACTGAAACGCTTGAAATCAAGCAGTTTCCCGGGGTTCATGAAGTTGCCCTCGCCGATATAACGCGGCGGGATGATCTCGCTGAAATCATTCATCCTCTGCGCCCAGAACGTGGTGCCCCAGGCGTCGTTGACCGCCTCGATGGTGCCGTAGCGAGCCTTGCACCATTTCTGGAAGGCGCGCATGGCATCATCGGAGTAGTCAAAACGGTTGTGGCAACCATATTCGTTGCCGACATGCCAGGAGACCACGTAGGGATTGTCCTTATAATGCTCGGCCATCTTGCGGCAAAGCCTCAGGGCGTATTTCCGGAAGATCGGTGAGGTCGCTCGCCAATGCTGGCGGGCGCCCGGCCAACAGATGTTCCCGCGCTCATCACGCCAGAGCACCTCGGGATGCGCCTGCGTCAGCCACATCGGCGGCGAGGCCGTGGCGGAGGCCATATCCACCGCAATGCCGGCACGCCCGAGCTTGTCGACGATGCGGTCGAGCCAGCCGAAGTCATAGACCCCGTCGCTGGTCTCGATCTTGGCCCAGGAAAAGATGCCAAGCGAGACCAGATTGACCCTGGCCTTGTTCATCAGCCGGATATCGTCGTCCCAGATCTCCTCAGGCCACTGCTCGGGGTTATAGTCGCCGCCGTACCAGAGTCTTTGGTTTTGCCCGTCAAGCGGTTGTGGCCAACGATACGTTCTCCGTGCACTCATGCTGTGTATCCCTTATGTTGTCTCATCGGACGCTATTCTTTGACGGCGCCTGCGGCGAGGCCGGACTGCCAGTACTTCTGCAGGAGCAGGAACGCGATCACGAGCGGGACGATGGTGACCAGGCTTCCGGTGATGACCAGGTTCTGGATGGCCTGCCCGCCCGCGGTGGAGGCCTGGTCCTTCCACTGGTTCAGGCCGATCGTGAGCGGGTACCAGTCCGCGTCCTTGAGCATGATCAGCGGCAGGAAGTAGTTGTTCCACGTCGCCACGATCGTGAACAGGGCCGTCGTGACGATGCCCGGCGCCAGGAGCGGCAGGGCGATCGTGAAGAACGTGCGCATCTCGCCCGCCCCGTCCACGCGCGCCGCCTCCAGCAGCTCGGTCGGCACGGCCTGCTCCGAGAAGATCCACATCAGGTACAGGCCGAACGGGCTGATCAGGCTGGGCAGGATCATCGCCCACGGCGTGTTCGTCAGCCCCAGCTTGGCGAACAGGAGGAACTGCGGGACCGCCAGCGCGATGCCCGGCACCGATATCGCGCCGATCACCACCGCGAACACGGCCTTGCGGCCCGGGAAGCGGAACTTCGCCAGCGCGTAGCCGCCCATGATCGCCAGCAATGTGGCCCCGCCGGCGCCGACCACCACGTAGAGCAGCGTGTTCAAAAGCCACCGGCCGAAGATCCCGTCCTGATAGGCGAACACCTCCCGCAGGTTGTCCCACAACGCGAACGTATGGCCGAAACCGAGGCCGAACGTCGAGGTGAAATCGGCCTGCGTCTTCGTGGCGTTGACCAGCAGGTAGACGAACGGGAACAGGCAGTACACCGCGAACACCGCCACCACGACCGTCAGCGGCCAGCTGCGGCGCGGGTTGTCCGGGTTGCTGAACCCGCTGCGCGCGCTCCTCTTCCGCTCGGCCGCCTCGTCACGCGCCACCCGGCGCCGGCGCACCCGCTCCGCCCTCCTGGCGGCACGCTCCTGCGCCCTCAGCTCCGCGGCCGACAGACGGCCGACACCCGATTCGGTCTGCATGCCCGTAACCCCGCTCATCTCATCTGCTCCTTCATGCTGTTGAGCTGCACCGCGTACGCCACCGCCATGGTGATGATCGCCATCACGATCGCCAAAGCCGCCGCATAGTTCGACTGCCCGCCCGTGAAGCTCAGGTTGTACGCGTACATGTTCGGCGTGTAATACGTCGTGATCGCGTTGCCCGGCACCATGTTCTGCATGATCGACGGCTCGTTGAACAGCTGGAAGCTGCCGATGATGCTGAAGATCACCGTGATCGCCAGGCTCCCCTTCAGCTCCGGCATCTTGATCCGCCGCACGATCTGCCACTCCGAGGCCCCGTCGATCGACGCCGCCTCGTACAAGGAATGCGGGATCGTCGACAACGACGAATAGAAGATCAGCATGTTGTAGCCCGTGAACTCCCACGTCACGATGTTGCCGATCGACGCCAGCAGCACCGACGGCTGCAACACGTCCAGATGCGTGCCCAGCCAGCCGTTCAGCGAACCCACCAGACCGTACTTCGCCCCGTACATGAACCCCCAGATCAGCGTGGAGACCACCGCCGGCACCGCATACGGCAGGAACGTCGAGATACGGAAGAAACGCGTGCCGTGCAGCCGCATCGAATCCAACGCCAGCGCCAGCAAAGCCGACAAGGCCAGCATGATCGGCACCTGCACCAGGGTGAACAGCGTCACCCGCCACACCGAACCCCAGAACTGCCCGTCACGGAACAGACGCAGATAGTTCGCGAACCCCACGAACACCGTCCCCCCGATCATCCTCGTCTGGAAGAACGACAGATACACCGCATACACGATCGGCACGATGAACACGAACAAAAACACCACCACAAACGGCCACAAAAACTTCCAGCCACGCCAATCCACACGATGACCATTCACCGGCACCGAGTCGGCGTCTCGACTTTGCCCGGCAGAAACCTCTACTGCACTCATTTTGCATCTTCTCCTTCGAAGAAGGTTCGGCGGCAAGCCTTACCGCTCGCCAACCAAAAATGGTTACGTTACCATTATAGCATTCCCGCCAGCAAGAGATCTATTTTTCTTTTCAAGCGTGTCATCTTGCTAGCGGGGAACGCCATAGCCCATCATCGAATCAGTCCATCTCGTACCCTTGCTGTTTGCCATAGTCGATGAGCTGCTTTTGCCAGCCTTTGAAGCCCTGATCGAACGAGACCTTGCCAGTGACTGTCTGACCGGCGGTATCTCCGTAAATGGAACGAGCGTAGACATCATAAGGCAGGAACTGCCATTTGGTGTTGACCTCAGCTGCGGATTGAGAAAGAACCTCGTTGAATTTTTGATCGCCGAAATAGGGATCCGTCCGTTCCTTGAACGCTTGGGAATTGAGAGTTGCCCTATCCGAGGGGAACTGACCCAGATCTATACGGGTTTTTATGCCCTCAGCGTTGTGGGACGCAAAATCAATGAATTTCCATGCGGCTTTGGTCTTTTTCGAGCTGGCAAGGATCGCCAACGTCGACCCACCATCCTCGGCATTCGACTTCACCCCGGCTGTAAAAGCAGGATTCTTTGCGACTCTCCAATTGCCGGCCTGTTTGGCCGCATAATCATCAAGCATGGAGACCATCCATGCGCCTCGCGTCAACGACGCAAGCTTCCCATCATTCAAAGCATGGGCCCAATCGTCCGACCACACCACGCTTTTGGTATCGATCAGACCTTCCTGAATCATTTTCTGCCAGATGGCCTTATACTTCTTATATCCGGAATCATTCAACAAATCGATGCTGACATGGTTCCCCTTCGTTTTAAACGGGTGCCCGCCGGCAGACCACAGCATCATTTCAGCAATGGCCGGGTCGGCAGCGTCGGCAGTGATGAAATAGTCCGGCCCAAGAGCATGGATCTTTTTGGCTGCCTCATAATACTCATCCATGGTTTGCGGAACCTGCGTGACGCCCGCACGATCGAAAACCGCCTTGTTATAGAACAAAGCGACAGGCCCTGAATCAATCGGCAAACCGTAGACGCCACCGTTGATATTCACCGATTTCCACGGGCCAGGCGTATAGAAGTGCGAATACTTGCCTGCACCCAGATCAGAAAGATTCTTCAGCGACTTGCCCATGACATATTGGTTAATCGCATAATATTCGACCTGAGCAACATCAGGAGCACCTTTCCCTGCCGAAATTGAGTTGTTGAGCGCCTTGTATTGTTCGACACCGGTTCCCGCATTGGTGATCTTCACCTTGATTTTCGGGTTTTCCTTCTCGAATTTCTTCTTGACATTCGTTATTGTGGGTTCCCAAGTCCAAACGTTAATCGTGACAACCCCATTGTCACTCTCATCCTGAGCCTGTTTGGAACCATTGCCACAAGCCGCCAGTGAGATCGAAGTCGCGGCGGCCAAAACAACAGCGGATATTTTCTTCAAATACTTCATCGTATTCACTTTCCATGATAGCTTTTATTGCTTTTTAATGTCCTTCAACTGTTCCCGAAAGGGCATCATCTTCTAAAATTCGAGTTCAGATAGCCACCTCCTTGAGAACAGCGACATCCCAAGGCCTCAGCGTGATGCCGCGCAAAAAGTCGACGACAACCCGCTGTCCGTCCAACGCAGTACAAGGAACGGCAAGCTGCTCATGAACTTGCATATCACTGAAGTTGAAAAGCCAGTGAAGTCGCTCCCCCTTGGCATTGACCGCAGAATTATGGGTTACGAAATCATGCTCGGGCAGCCATGGAGAAGCCGGCAAGGCAAAATCAAGGATGGAAGCGGCAAGGTCCGCATTAGGCACCGTCCCCACCATGGTGACCCTGCCAGCTCCCGCAGCCGCAGTAGTAACCACAGGCACATCCAATGCAGCGGATTGTCTGACTCGAGCCAGAACCGTCGATCCTGAACCGCACAGATAATCCAGCCACTTGGTGGCACACGAACCCTGCCGTATCGAAGCCCCGTTCTCGGCTTTCACCTTAAGATCGTGAGGCAATGCCGAAAACTCCTGATAGCTTGCCTTAGCCAAATCGCCAAGCATGGCCGGCATCGTCTCTTCCCTTGCACGCGCCAAATCGTCGGCATACGTTGAACGAGGGCCAAGGATGAGGTGACCGCCGGCCAAAACATATTGGCGAAGCCATTGCAGCAAAGCGTCGTCGGACACATATTGGGCTACAGCAATAAGAACGGGATAGCGTTTTGCGAATGCGGCGGGGCCAGTGGCAAAATCTTGAGGCGTCGACAGTTCACCCGTGAGCTGTTTGTCAAAGACGATACGTGCCTGATGGCCCGTCAGGAATACTCCCTTATAAAAGGCCTCACTAATTTCGTCATACACCTTTGGATTTCGCGTACGATGAGCAGCCCGGGAATAATCGTTGGCAATGGGTGGTTCATATGACAGCGCCCACCTGGAATCCACAGAATAAAGCATGGCCACGTCGGCGTCAGGAACCAGTCCCTCGAGATCGGCGGATGCCGCCCTGAGCTCATGCCCCAACGCCGCGGTCTCTTTATATACCCTTCCCGGTTTGCCGTCATGGGGAAGGATGGCCCCCCAATACATTTCGGTACCGAAGTGGGTCTGCCGCCAATGCCAGTACTCAATCATCCTGGAACCTCTGGCTACCATCTGCCAAGCGCCCAAACGCTGCTGGCCGGGAAACGACGGGAATTTATCGGCCGAGCCGCCGATGGCCCCGCCATCAGTTTCCATCACGTAAAAAGGCTCCTGTTTCATCGCATACGTACGATCCGAAAGCAAAGCAGTCTGCCACGCACCGGCAGGCACCCAATCAATATCAATCGGTTCCGGATCCTTGAGACTCATGGAATTCTGCATCTGATAGTAAATATCACTTCCGGCTACATCAAGCCTTTGCGCCGAAAGGCCTTCGTCGAAGGTATCACGCCCCAAAGCAGCATTGACGGTGATGACTTGATCGGGACGACGATAGCGTTCGACGATTGCACGCTGCCTGCCCAGCATCTCATCGGTAAGCAGAGCCTGATACCGGCGCCATTCAATGTCATATTGCGGTTGACAATTGCCGGCGGGCTTCCACAAATCGTCCCAGGTGCTCAACTCATGCGACCAGAACACCAATCCCCACTGCTCATTGAGATTTTCCACGCTCCGATACTTATGACGCAGATAATCTTTGAATCCCTCAAAACTCGAAACCGAGTAATCGATGCGCAATCCCGGCTCGTTATGCAGCTGCCAACCAATGACTGCCGGATGCGAAGCATAACGCCGAACTATCTGTTCAATGATACGGTGCTCATAAAAGACATACGAGGACTGAGAATAGTTATGTTCTTCCCTCCAGCCATAGGGCATCGGCGAGCCGTCCGGATTCCGCAAAGCGATTTCGGGATGCTTACGGGCCATCCACTGCGGGATGGCAAAAGTGGGCATACCGATAATGGCCGATATCCCGTTCTCGTACGCTTTGTCAAGAGTCGGCTCAAGCCAATCGAGATCAAAAACACCGTCTTCCGGCTCCCAATGCGACCAGCTGCCCTCCCCAACGCGGATAATGTTGACATCCGCCCCACGCATAAGCCTTATGTCTTCATCCAAATGCGAGGAACGCTGATACTCCGGATAATACGCCGCACCGAACAGGATTTTTTTACTCGACATTGTCCCTCTCCCTTGATGGTGAACGTTCACTTTTTTAACGTTTAAAAACCCGTCGAAAAATTTTAAACCAAGTATATCACATTTTTTTGAGCACGTTCACTTCACGTAATTATCGATGTCCAAGCGACGTCGAGGATTCGCGGATACAGAGCTTGGGAGCGATGCCGCGACGAACGGGGTCCATGTCGGGATCCTTGATTTTCTTGATAGCGACGTCCAGCGACAAGGCAGCCATCTCGTCAAACCCTTGCTGAATTGAAGTGAGACTGGGCGTGACGAATGAATCCACAGGAAGATCGTCATAGCCGCAGACCTTAACATCATCAGGCACGCGAATCCCCCGATCTCGAAAAGCACGAATCACACCGTAAGCCATTTCATCGTTGGCTGCGATAACGCCATCGGGAAGATTACGCGCAATTGAGATACCGGCCTGGTACCCGGATTGAGCACTCCAATCTCCTTGATACAGGTGGCCTGTCACAGCCTGACCATCATGGCGGAATGTCGACCATCCCTCAAAACGCTTGACCGTCGAATACCATCCTTCAGGGCCATTGACAAAATCTATGCTCCTGCAGCCTTGATCGACAAGATGCGACATCAGCAAAGAAACCCCCTGACGCTGATCCATGTCAACGTACGACACATCCGGAAGATTGGTGAAAGAACCACCCGCACTGATAATGGGCAAATCCGAGATCGTACGCACCATCGGTTCCTGCCAGCTTTGTTCAGCCACGACGATAATGGCGGCAACGTCGAAACTGAGCAACTTGTTGATTGCCCTTACGCTGGATTCCTTCATGCTGTTTTCCTGCATCGCGACTTTGATGGAATAATCGTTGATCGAAGCGGCCCTTTCAAGCGACCACAGGACTTGGATCGGACCTGTCTTACTGGAAGAAGGAACCAGAATGCCTATGGTGTCGGGTTTCGAGCTACGAAGCATTCTTGCGTTCTCATTACGCTGGTAGCCGGTGATACGAATCGCATCACGAACAGATTGCAAAGTCGTTTCGCGTACGGAGGAAGGATTATTGAGGACTCTCGAGACCGTTTGGTGAGAGACACCGGCGATTTTGGCAACATCGACTATGGACGCCGGACGCTTGCCTTTTCTAAGAGCCATGATTTCCCCTAACAGCTGTAAGTCATACATTGAATCGTCTTTAACCATACTGCCTGAAGGTGACCAATTCCAAAAGTTGATTTGACATCTTCAAGATGAACGTTCATAATCAGACATGAAAGGCAGCTCCTTAAAAAGTGAACGTTCATTTTTCTGCCTTCTCAAAGATGAGATTTAAAGAAAGGGGACAGCAATGAAAAGAATCACCAAACAAATGCTTTCATTCGCTGTAGCTACTGCTTGCATCGTGCCTCTGGGCGCCTGCGGGTCCAACTCCACATCATCAAACGGGGTGACGGAACTGACTTTATGGTCATGGGACCAGACCGTAGAAGCGATGACCAAGCAATTCAACACCTCTCAGAAAAAAATTCATGTCAAGTACGTCAACCCGGCTTCCGATGCGGTGAAACAATATGTGGCTCTGAACAATGCCATCCAGGCAGGTAAAGGCGCACCCGACATCACACTTGCGGAATACATGGTGCTTCCACAATATTCGCACATGAACGCTTTCGTCGACCTCAAGGGCAAAGGTGCCGACAAATACAAAGACCTGTTCACGCCAGGCACTTGGAATTCAGTCAATTTCAATAATCAAATCTACGGTATGCCGATAGATTCCGGCCCTATGGCATTGTTCTACAATAAAGAGGTCTTCGACAAGGCCGGCATTCCGGAGCCACCGAAAACCTGGGACGAATTCTATCAGGACGCGAAAAAGATACGTGCCACAGGATCCTATATCACCGCCGATTCAGGCGACGGAGCTTTTTACAACAGCATGGTCTGGCAAGCCGGCGGCCATCCCTATAAAGTCAATGGAGACAAAGTGTCAATCGACTTGACTGATGACACCGGTTCACAGCGCTTCATCAAGCTCTGGCAGAAACTCATCGACGAAGATCTCATCGATACGAACAGCACCATGTGGACCGACGAATGGAACCGCGCTCTTGGCGATGGTTCAATCGCCTCATTGCCGAATGGCGCATGGATGGCTTTGAAGTTCGCCCAGGGAGCACCTCAGGCTTCTGGCAAATGGCGCGTTGCCACAATGCCAAAGTGGGGATATTCCGGAGAGTCCAACTCCGAATGGGGTGGATCTTCACTGGCACTGCTGAAGACCTGCCCCAAGGAAAAACAAGATGCAGCATGGCAATTCATCAAGTATGCCGCAACCGACAGCAAAGCCATCCAAACCCGTGTCGACGGCGGTTCATTCCCAGCCACCAAGAAGATTCTGCAAAGCGAAAAGTTCCTGTCGGCGACCAACCTGAATGGTTCTGACGGCAAGCCAATGCAGTATTTCGGCGGCCAGGAATATAATCGCGTCTTCGAACAAGCAGCCAAAGATGTCACTTCAAAGTGGACCTTCCTGCCTTTCGAAATCTATTCCCGCAAAACTTTCGGTGACTCTGTGGGCGATGCCTATCGTAAGAAGATTCCACTGACGAAGGGCATCGCCGCGTGGCAGGATGTTCTTGTCAAATATGCCAAGGAACAAGGATTTACCGTCAAGTAGATTCCCGTTTTGACGTCTAGCATATTGGTTTCAATCGGTATTTCCTAATGACGTCAATATGATAAGGCCCGTGTCGGAAGAAGCGAGATTTTGCCTTTCCCGACACGGGCCTTTAGCGACGTTTACAAGCCACACGACGGCAGGAAGAAAAAAATTTATACAATATGGCATAGAATGGTAACGTAAACATAGATACACGAAGAGGTAAATCCATGTCAACCAACCGGGTAGTGTCAATGCAGGATGTCGCCCAAGAGGCAGGAGTCTCTCCACAGACGGTCTCACGGGTGGCCAATCACAGCAGTGCGGTGAAGCCCGCTACACGCATACGCGTCGAAGAAGCCATGCAAAAACTCGGTTATCGACCGAATTACGCGGCACGCGCGTTAAAACACGGACATTTCAACAATATCGGCGTTGTCCTCTTCAATATGACCTCGTACGGCAATGCCCGCATTCTCAACGGCATCACCAACGCTGCCCTGGACAATGATTATGCCGTGACTCTCCACCAAATCAGGTACGACAGCATCCACACCCTTCAGGCAGCGATCAATCGTATGAAACAACTGCCGGTTGACGGAGTGATCGTCATCCTTGAAAAGAATCTTCCGGATGTCAATTCGTATGTGCCATTGCCTGATCTGCCTGTCGTCCTCATCAGCGAGGAGCCTTCAGACCACTGCCCCACCGTTGACGCAGACCAATACGGATGCTCGATCGCCATCGTCGACTATCTGCTCAGCAACGGTCATTCCACCGTCTATCACATCGCCGGCCCGACTTCCTCGCGGGCGGCACAGAGTCGTGAACGGGGTTGGAGGGATGCCCTTGAACAAGTCGGAGCCCCGATACCGCAGACCTTTATCGGCGATTGGAACGCAGACAGCGGTTATCAGGCAGGATTGGCCTTGGCAAACAATCCGCAATGCACAGCCATTTATGCGGCGAACGACCAGATGGCCTATGGCGTCATCCAAGCCTACGAACGTAAGGGCAAGAAAGTGCCAGGGGACGTCAGCATCGTTGGCGTCGACGATTCATTGGTCGGCCTTGTACCCCGTCTCAATCTGACGACGATGAGAATGCCGTTCGATCAGATCGGACGCACCGCTTTCGACATGGTCAAATGGCAATGCAACGGCCAACACGTGCCCGCTGGTGTGAAAACCGTCATTCCAACTCAACTCATCGAACGCAAATCCGTACGTTCGATCGGCTAAAGGCTTCCTCTGCCGATTTCGAATTGACATCGACTGACGTACATATTACATTCTGCGTTTGGTTTGGGCTCGCTCGGATCAGCCAAGCGGAACCTGCGAGAGGAACGTGCGCGGATCGTGGCTGACCGGATCGATGAAACTCATCGAACGGGCCACCAGTTGCAGCGGATTGGAAAAATCAGTGTAATCCGGTTGTGTGATTTCCGGGTACAGATCGTCGCCTTTGATCGGCAGGCCAAGTGCATTCATATGGACACGCAACTGATGCGTCTTGCCGGTTTTCGGATGAAGGATATAACGGCGGTAGCCTCGAGACACGATTGGTCCGTCAGTCTCCCCCAACTCAATGACGGTTTCCGCGTTCACCGCTCCGGGGACCTCATAGGCTTGGAGCCGGCCACGACGTTTGACGATATGCGAACGACGTCTCAGCGGAAAAACCGACGGCGAATCCAAGCGTTCGATCGTCCCGGTTTGCGGCCGGACGATCGACTTTGCGGGAGCGAGGCATTCGTAGGTTTTCTTGACCTGATGGTTCTGGAAGAGCATCTGGTAGGCGCCTCGCAGCTTGGGTTCGCGTACGAAGAGCACCACTCCGGCGGTCAGGCGGTCAAGCCGATGTGCCGGCGTGATCTGAGGCTCACCAAGCCGCTCGCGCAACCGAACGAGCGCGGTCTGCCGGTACCACATTCCCCGCGGCGTGGTCGCCAGAAAATGCGGCTTGTCGACCACGATGATGTTGGTATCCTCATAAAGAACCGTCAGCTCGAACGGCACTTCCGGTTCATCGAGCACGAAACGATGCTTGGACTGCAAAATCCCTCTACTCGACGGTGACGGACTTGGCGAGATTGCGCGGCTTGTCGACGTCGTAACCCTTGAGTGTGGCCACGTCAAGAGCGAACAGCTGGAGCGGAATCACATCAACCAACGGGCTCAAAAGGGTCGCGCATTCGGGACGCCAGAACACGATATCCGCGTATTTCTCCGCATCGGGATCCCCTACCTCGGCCACAGCGATGGTGAAGGCACCACGCGCTTTGACTTCTTCGATTGAGGAGATGACCTTCTGGTGCAGCACATTGCGCCCACGCGAAGACGGGACGATGACAACGACCGGCTCGCCCGGCTCCACCAGCGCGATTGGGCCGTGCTTGAGCTCTCCCGCGGCGAAGCCCTCGGTAAAGGTATAGGCGATTTCCTTGAGTTTGAGCGCACCTTCCAGGGCCACCGGATACCCCACGTGACGGCCGAGGAAGAGGAACGATTTGGCATTCAAAAGCTTTTTCGCGGCATCGGAAACGGAGGCGGCCTCATTGTCGAGCACCCATTGGATCTTTGCGGGCATGGCTTTGAGCTGGTCCAGGATCTGATGAATTTCGTCGCGGTATAGCGTGTTCTTGACCTGTGCGAAATACAGCCCCAACAGATAGGCGGCCACGATCTGGGCGACGAACGCCTTGGTCGAGGCCACCGCGATTTCCGGACCGGCGTGGGTATAGAGCACCGCATCGGATTCGCGGGGAATTGTGGAACCCTGCGTATTGCAGATCGCCAAGACCTTCGAACCCTGCTCGCGGGCGTGGCGCAGAGCCATCAGCGTGTCCATGGTCTCGCCGGACTGCGAGATGGCGACCACCAGCGTGCGCGGGGTGAGAATCGGGTCGCGATAGCGGAATTCGTGCGCCAGCTCGACCTCGACGGGGATGCGCACCCAGTGCTCGATGGCGTATTTGGCCACCATTCCGGCATAGCTGGCGGTGCCACAGGCCACGACGATGATCTTGTCGATCTGTTTGAAGGCTTCCGGATCGATATGAAGCTCATCAAGTTTGATTTCTCCGTTTTCGTTGAAACGGCCAATTAATGTATTACGTACCGCTGCGGGTTCCTCGTGGATCTCCTTGTCCATGAAGGAATCCCAGCCGCCCTTTTCGGACGCGCTGGCATCCCAGTCTACAGTGAAACGCTTGGAATCGGTGACCGGATTGCCGTCGAAATCGGTGACGGTGACGGTATCGCCGGAAATGCAGACCGCCTGATCCTGGTCAAGCTCCATGGCCTCTTTGGTATAGGCGACGAATGCGGCCACATCGGAGCCCAGGAAGTCCTCGCCCTCGCCAAGACCTACCACCAACGGGGAGTCGTGACGGGCACCGACGACGATATCAGGCTGGCGGACGTCGACGGCCAGAATGGTGAACGCCCCGGAAAGCATGCGGGCCATGCGTCGCAACGCCTCGAACAGGTCGGGCTTGCCGGTCTCCTCGATGATGGTGTTGGCGATCTTGCCCAACAGTTTCGCAGCCACTTCGGTGTCGGTGGCGGAAAGGAAGGTGTAGCCTTCGGTCTGCAGGTCCATTCTCAGTTTTTCGGCGTTTTCGATGATGCCATTGTGGATGATGGCGATCTTGCCGTCCTGGCTCAAGTGCGGGTGGGCGTTGACATCGCTCGGCTCGCCGTTGGTGGCCCAACGGGTGTGGCCGATGCCTACGGTCGCGTCCGGCATGGGGCTACGCTCAAGGTCGCCGGCCAGATTGCTCAGACGACCGGACTTCTTGCGTACGGCGACGGTATTCATCCCCGGGGCCGCCAAAGCGACGCCCGCGGAGTCATAGCCACGGTATTCGAGGCGCTGAAGCCCCTGCATGCACACTTCCAGCGGTTTTCCGCAAGCTGTTTTGTTTCCAGCAAATCCAACGATTCCACACATAGCAACCCAGTCTACGTGACAACCCCGAAACGCAACACCACCCCCGCGAAAGTTTCACCATCCCTCACCCTTGTAGTTCGGCTTCTGCATTTATTTAAAGTATCAACTGACGTGCTTGGGGGTTGGAATATACAATGTTCGGGACTCTCCGGGCTGAGCCGTCAAGCAGGAAGTCCAGTGGACTTCCTGTAGGCTCAGTGAGCGCGATCTATCGAGCGCGAAGGCAAAATCTCCGATTTTGCACAGGCCGTGTCTTACGCCCGAACATCGCATATCCCAGACCCCAAGACTCAACAATTAAAAAAACTATGAAATATAAGTTCGGTTGAGTGGTGGGGTGGGGATATGCGATGTCAGACCGTAAAGACTTGGCCTGAGCGGCCCGGAGCGTGTCGGACATCGTATATCTCCACCCCACCACGTCAGTAAGCTACCTACAAACACTTAGAAGGAAAACAAATCAGAGCACGTGGCTCAGGAAATCCTTGAAGCGGGGCTCCTGGGGATGGTCGATGATGTCGGGGCCGCCGTGTTCGACGACCACGCCGCCGTCCATGAAGACGACCTGGTCGGCCACTTCGCGTGCGAATCCGATCTCGTGGGTCACCACGATCATGGTCATGCCGGCGTCGGCCAGCGAGCGCATCACGCCGAGCACCTCCCCCACGAGCTCAGGGTCGAGCGCCGAGGTCGGCTCGTCGAAAAGCATGATATCCGGGTGCATCGCCAAAGCGCGGGCGATGGCCACACGCTGCTGCTGCCCGCCGGAAAGCTGCATCGGGTAATAATCGGCACGGTCGGCCAAGCCGACGCGTTCGAGCTCGGCCATGGCCTCCTGCTTCGCCTTGGCCTTGGGCACCTTGGCGACGTGTACGGGCGCCTCCATCACGTTCTCCAAGACGGTGCGGTGCGGGAAGAGGTTGAAACGCTGGAAGACCATCCCCAGTTTCTCGCGCTGCTTGGCGATCTCCTTGTCGTTCAGGGTCTGCAGTTCGTCTTTGCCGCCGTGGTTGACGTGCTTGTAGCCGATGAGCTCGCCGTCGACCTCGATGCTGCCGCCGGTCAGGGTCTCAAGCTGGTTGATGAGCCTGAGGAACGTGGATTTGCCGGAACCGGAAGGTCCGAGGATCACGGTCACCGTGCCGGGCATCACCGTCATATCGATGCCTTTGAGCACGTGCAGGCCACCAAAGGCCTTGTGCACCTGCGTCGCCTTGACGGCAGGAACCGTGGCGCTGCCAGCCGCGGCTTTCACGGCACTGTCGGACTCCTGCTGGCTCGCCGTGGTCTGTGTCTGCGTTTTCATTTCGTTCGTCGTCATATCGTTCATCTCCGTGAAGTGCCTCAAGCGTTCAATCCAAGGAAGGTCGTCGCGCCTTCGTGGCCTTCGGCCACTTTGGCTGCCGGCTTTTCGCCTTTGGTATCGCCGCCGTCGGTGACGTTGCCATTGGAACGTTCGTTGAACCCCTTGCCGAAGTACCGTTCGATCCGCGCCTGCACCACCATCAGGATGGAGGTGATGACCAGGTACCAGAAGCAGGCCACCATCAACAGCGGAATCGGCTTGTAAATGCGGTGGGCGATGGCGTCGGAAGCGAACTGGAGTTCGAGGCTGAACGGCACCGCGGAGACCAGCGAAGTGGTTTTGAGCATGCTGATGACCTCGTTGCCGGTGGGCGGCACGATGATGCGCATGGCCTGCGGCAGAATCACACGGCGCATGATCATGGTGCGCGGCATGCCGAGCGCTTCCGCGGCCTCGCTCTGACCGGGATCCACGGCTTCGAGCCCGGCACGCACGATTTCGGCCAGATACGCGGATTCGTTCAAAGCCAATCCCAACATCGCCGCGAGGAATCCGGGGGCGATGAGGTTGTTGAGCTGTTCGGTTTTCATCTGCCAGAAATTGATTTTGGTGAAGGGAATGCCGAGTGAAAGCGTCGGGATCAAGACCGCAAACAAGCCCCAGAACACCAGCTGTGTGTAGATAGGAGTGCCGCGGAAGAACCAGATCCAGAACCAGCTGACCCCGCGCAGCACCGGGTTGACGGACTTGCGCATCACCGCGAGCAGCACGGCCAGCACGATGGCGATGAGCATCGAGGTGACGGTGAGGATGAGCGTCCAGCCGATGCCGTTCAAGACGTGCTCGTTGAACAGGTATTTCCAGACGGTCGGCCATTCGAAGTTGCGATTGGTGACCATGCCGTGCACCAGCATCACCGCGAGGAACGCGACGATGATACCCGCAATCAGCGAACCGGGACGATGCACCGGCCTTGCGTGGATCCGATTGGGGATGTCAAGCCCATCCGATTCATGGTTACGCGTCATAACACACCTTCCTTTAACACCTGGCACATTCAATGGCACCCGGCGCCTATCTTATTGAGATTCGACCACATACAACCTGCTTGTATATTATACGAAGCTATGCATAATTGCCATTTTATTTCATATACAGAACCAAAAATCGAAAACAACGGTCCGACCGACACCCATATAAACAGCATCGATCGGACCCCTTCAGCTTAAATCCGATATCGGTTCACGCCGCGAAATCGTTGATCTTGGATTCCTTGATGGCACCACTCTCATTGCCCCAGGACTTGAGGATCTTCATATAGGTGCCATCGTCCATAAGCTTCTGAATGGCTGCCTGCACTGCCTTTGCGGTCTGGGTATCGCCCGCTTTGAGCACCACGGCCTCGGGAGTCGTGTCGAAGGTTTTGCCCATCAGCTCGAGTTTTTCACCGTTCTGCTTGACCGCATAGCCTGAGACCGGCGAATCGGCGCAGAAGGCGTCGGCCTTGCCGGTGGCGACGTTGGTGGCCACGATCGTCTGGTCCTTCATCGACTGGACGTCGATGGCCTTCTTGCCGGAGGCGGTGCACTGGGCATTGAGTTTCTTGACAGTGGTCTCCTGGACGGTGCCGGTCAGCACCGCTACGCTGCTGCCGCACAGGTTGTCGGTCGTCAGCTTCTTCGGGTTGCCCTTCTGAACGACGAAGGAGGAGCCCACGTTGAGGAACGAGACGAATTCGCCGGCACCCTTACGATCCGGAGTGACGGTAAAACCTGAGATGCCGGCATCGTATTTCGAACCGATGCCAGGCAGGATGGAATCGAACTCGGCGGTGGTCGCCTCGAACTTCAAACCGAAAATGGCCGAAATCGACTTGGCCAGATCCATCTCGTAACCGATCGGCGTCTTGCCGTCCTTGTCGAGGAATTCGGCGGGAGCATAATCCGGTGAGACACCGATGGTGAACTTGCCGTCCTTCTTGATCGAATCCGGCAGCATGGCGGTGATCTTGTCGTCCTTCTTCACCGAGCTGGTGTTGGAGGCGCTGCTCTTCGGAGTCGCGCTCTGGTCGCTTTCGTCGGTCGTACCGCAAGCGACCACACTGGCCAGCATCGCCGTGGCGCAAACGCCTGCCAGAATGCCCTTGACCGTCTTGGAAATGTGGAACGTCATCTTGAATCCTCTCTTCGGGGCGGACCCGTGCGTTCCGCCTTGTGCTTATAAATGTATAATATACTAACCCTTGCATTTATGCAAATAAGCCGTCTCAATAAATGGACATAAGACGATTCTGTTCAATGTTCGCGGTGACGGGAGTCGGCAACATAAGACGTTTCCAGCACTCCCCACAGTTTTGTGCTGGAAACAACGCAAATATGAGATCAAAATAAGTCGTTACCAGCATAAATGTGTGGGAACTGCAGGAAACGACGCATACAAAGCCCGTGCATCAGCGACTAGAGGGCAGCCGGGAGAAACCAAAACCATCTCGGCTACGCGAGTCCAGGCAACCAAGACAGGAGGGTATTAGCGCACCAACTTGTTCTTGTAGCGCATCGCACGCAGCGCTTCACGCTTGTCCTCGGCCTCACGCAGCGCCTGACGCTTGTCGTATTCCTTCTTGCCGCGAGCCAAGGCGATTTCGGCTTTGACCCGTCCGTCTTTGAAGTAGAGGCTCAGCGGCACGATCGTATAGCCTTTGGCCTCGGTCTGGCGGCTGAGCTTGGCGATCTGCGAGGCATGCAGGAGCAACTTGCGCTTGCGCTTGGGGGCATGGTTGTTCCACGTACCGTTGAGATATTCGGGAATGTTCGCGCCTTCCAGCCACATCTCGCCATTGCGGTCGATGGAGACGAACGATTCGGCAAGGGACGCGCGGCCTTCACGCAGTGACTTGACTTCGGTGCCGGTGAGCACCAGCCCCGCCTCGTAATGGTCCTCGATGGTATAGTTGTGCCGCGCCTTGCGGTTCTGCGCGATGAGTTTCGTACCTTGTTCCTTCGCCATGCCTCTCCCCTTTGTCTGTTGCCACTGCCATTCGCTCGTTTCGATATGCCGACCATAGCACAAACGCGCCACCCGGCAAGGGCGACGCGTTCACGGTTCCGGGCTATCGGCGACGTCGGCTCGACGCCGGCCTGCGGCCGTCAGTAAATGTATTCGTAAGCACTTGAAGCGCCGATGGTCTCGTAGGCCGGGAACGTGGCAAATCCGGTCCCGCCTTCTGAGATCATCATCATGCCGCCGTTGATCGACTCGACCACCGCGACATGACCGTACGTGGGGTCGGAGATCCAGTGTCCGCCGACGCTCTGTCCGCGGGCGAAGACGACGACCGCACCGACGGCCGGGGTGCGGCCGACCGACCAGCCCAAGGCACGCGCGGAATTGGCCCAGTCTCCGCCATTGCCCATGGTTCCGGTGACCGGCTTGCCCAGCTGGTTGCGGCGCATCCACGCCCACAACGTGCACTGACGGGGCGGGTACGGCGCATACCCACCGGTATTGGTGGAGATGGGGACGTTGGTGCTTCCCGATGCGGGAGGCGTGTAGCTGCTGCCGCCGCCCGACGAGCCACCGTTCCACGTCTGCCCGCTGGAATGCGCATTGTAGTTGTTGTTATAGGCAGCCGCCTGGGCTTGGGATTGCGCATCGATCTGAGCCTTCAATGAGACCATCTGCGCTGCCGCCCTTGCGGAATCCGTGGTGAGCTGGCTCTGCTGGCTCTGCAAGTAATTGCGCTGGTTCATACCCTGCTGAAGCAGAGCCTGCAGACTGCTCTGCTTGGCCTGTGCGGTCTGTGCAGCCTGCTGGGCGGCAGCTGCATCGCTGTCGGCTTGGACCTTAAGTTTGGAAATCTGGTCCTCAATCGCTTCGAGACGCTGCTTGCGGTTCATGGAGGAATTCAACGTGTTGGCATCTTCATCCGCGGCATTGGCCTCGCTGCGCTTGACAGCCGCCTGGGACTGCATCTTGTCCACGAAATCCTGTGTAGTGGACGACTTGGTGACCACATCCATGACCTGCGTGGCCTGGGTGGCGTGGAAACTGTCTCGTGCCACTTCAGCTACGCCCGCCTTCGCATCATCGTAATCGATGCCTGTCTGCTTGATCT
Organism: Bifidobacterium sp. ESL0800; assembly: GCF_029395355.1. Taxonomy (NCBI): domain Bacteria; kingdom Bacillati; phylum Actinomycetota; class Actinomycetes; order Bifidobacteriales; family Bifidobacteriaceae; genus Bifidobacterium; species Bifidobacterium sp. ESL0800. Next base: position 336,640 of record NZ_CP113913.1, on the reverse strand, counting down.
TGGCTTCGAGGTTGTCCTTGTCTTTGATGGCGGCGTTGAGACGATCCGTGGTGGACTGCGCTGCGGTCTGGGCCTGCGTGGCGTTGCCCTGCGCGGCATCCGCAGCCTGCTGAGCCGCAGGAATCTGGTTGTCCGTCAAGTCGTTGAGCTCAATGATCTTGTTCGCCAAATCCGAGTTGACACCGGCGAGCTGGCTACGCAGATTGCTGGTTTCCTGTTGCTTCTGCTGATATTCCCCCCATGTGGCGGCCTCGGCTTGTTTCGGATCGACGGTGAACACCGCAGCGGCGCAAGTCAGAAGCGTGGCGACGGCAAGCACCATCCCCGCAAACGCACGTAAACGTCGAGTGACTTTCAGCACGACAACACCTTCCTTAAGTAATGCAATATTAGCATTGTAACAAACACCTGCCATCAAAACAAGAAGCAAGCCTGCTACAGCATGATAATAGGTTCTGAATTCTAGACCTGGAGATATCGCCGTAGGGATACCGTCGAGACGATCGCGGAAAGCAGCATCGCGCCGACAACCAGCGCCGGGGCCATCAGCCACACCGTGGTCTGGTTGACGAACGGCATCCACTGCACCGTCTTCGCGAGCCAATCGGTGATGAACAATTTGACGATGGCGCTCAACGCCGCACACGAGAGCAACGAACCCAGAAGCGAGGCCAAAACCCCCTCGAGCACGAACGGCAATCGAATCGTCCAATTCGAGGCTCCGACCAGACGCATGATCTCGGTTTCGTTTTTTCTGCTGGCCGCACTCATACGTATGGTGATTGCCGTAAGCAAAACGGCCACGACGACCATCACCGCCGCCAGAACCAAGGTGACCACCGTGCCTTTGTTGAGCACAGCGAAAACCGGATCGAAGATCTGGCGTTGGTCGAGCACCTCCTCAACGCCTTGGCTGCCCGAAAGCGTCTCCGAGACCTCCTGGTATTTGGTGGGGTCTTTGAGCTTAAGCCTCAATGAATCCTGCATATCCGCAGCCGTCAGGGTACGGCCCTGATAGATGCCGTTGGGATACTGCTTGAGGAAGGTGTTCTTGTAAAAATCCTCGCGACTTTCATATGAAATCTTCGAGACCACATTGCCGAGTTCGCTATGGATCTTGTTCTGCAGCGCGATGATTTCCTTCTGGGTCGGGGCTTTGCCCGCCGAGCAATTGGCTGCCTGGCTGGTGCCGTCGGGGCAGAGCCAGACCACGACCTCCACCTCTTTGTACCAGTCCCCTTTGGCGCGGGTGATCTGCGCCTGCATCAGGCCGGAGGCACCGATGAAGAGGAAGGAAATGAACGTGACCAGAAGCACGGAAAGAATCATCGAGACGTTCTGCCGCAGACTCGTCCATGTTTCAGAAAGGATAAACCGTGCTCTCATTTCCGCTCCCCCGCGTTCTTTGCATTGTTACGGTCTTGTGCGTCCTGAACCTGTTTGGTTTGCCCGCTGCCTTTGGCCATCGGCTCGCGTTTCGAATTGGCTTGTGACGGCGGAACCGGGGGTGCCGGCAGAGACGGCGCCTTGGCCTTCGTCTTGGCGGATTTTGCAGTCTTCTCCGTGTTTCCGGCCTGCCGGGTTTGTCCGGAATCCGATACCGGCTTGCGTGCGTTGGTCATTTCCTCGGGCGTGAGTCCTTTGCCCCATGTCATCGTGGTTTCGGCCGACTGGAATGCCTCGCCGTACCGTCCCGTTCTGCCGGAATGCATGGCATTGGCAAGGCGGGCGATGCCTTCGTTCTCGCCGGTGCCGTTCGCTACGGCGTCGGCGACGGCGTCCATGGCCTGGGTAGCGACGATGGACCGGTCGCTGACTGGCGCATCGGTGGACTTGCCCGACGCAGAGACGCTGCCAATCGCCTTGACGGTCTGCGGGCGCTTGAATTTGCTGGCGGCGGGATCGATGACCTGTTTCGCCTTCGACTCGACCTCGGCATCCGGGAAGTATCGGGCCGAATCATAGCTACCCTTGGCTTCGTCACGCACGATTATTCCGGCGTGCAGCTCCACGACGCGCTTACGCATGGAATTGACGATCTCCTCGTTGTGGGTGGCCATCACGATGGTGGTGCCGGTGCGGTTGATGGCATCGAGCACCTCCATGATGCCCAGCGAGGTGGTCGGGTCGAGGTTGCCGGTCGGCTCGTCGGCCAGAAGGATCTGCGGATGGTTGACGTAGGCCCGGGCGATGGCCACGCGCTGGGCCTCGCCGCCGGAGAGCTCGTGGGGGTAGTTCTTCTCCTTGCCGGTGAGTCCTACGGTCTCAAGGACTTTGGGCACCAGGGACTTGATGGTCGAACGGCGGGTGCCGATCACTTCGAGCGCAAAGGCGACGTTCTGCCAGACCGTTTTGTTGTTCAGCAGCTTGTAATCCTGAAAAATGAATCCGATCGAACGACGATATTGAGGAATCTGACGGGCGGTCAATCGGCGCAGGTCGTTACCGGCCACGCGGATTTCGCCGTCCGTGGCCTCTTCCTCGCGCAGCAGCAGGCTCAACAACGTCGTTTTGCCGGAACCGGAAGCGCCCACCAAAAAGACGAAATCTCCACGTTCGATGTCGAGGTTGATATGGTCGAGTGCGGGCCTGGTGCCCTTGGGATAGATCTTGGAGACCTTGTCCAATGTGATCAACGCCATGATGCCGTTTCCTTACTGTTTGCCGCTCAAGTTATAAGTCTAGGAACATCAGTATCGCAGATTGTCCCGATTGCGCCGAAATGGTTGAAAGTCTTTACTTTTTATCGTGCTCTTTGCTGTCGGCCTCGCTCTGCTCCGCCTCAAGCGCGGCCTGACGGCGCTGCTCATGGCGCCAACGGATGCCGGCGTCGATGAACCCGTTGATGTCACCGTCGAAGACGGCCTGCGTCTGGCTGGTCTCATAGCCGGTGCGCAAATCCTTGACCATCTGATAAGGATGCAATACATACGAGCGCATCTGGTCGCCCCAGCTGGCCTTGATGTCGCCAGCCAGTTCCTTCTTCTTCTTGGCTTCAGCCTCATGGCGAAGTACCAGCAGTCGGGACTGCAGCACGGCCATGGCGGCGGCGCGGTTCTGGATCTGGCTGCGCTCGTCCTGCATCGTCACGACGATACCGGTGGGCAAATGGGTGATGCGCACCGCGGAATAGGTGGTGTTGACGCCCTGGCCGCCGGGGCCCGAAGAGCAGTAGGTGTCCACGCGGATGTCGGAATCGGGGATGTCGATATGATCGGTTTCCTCAACCAGCGGCACCACCTCAACGGCGGCAAAGCTGGTCTGGCGGCGGCCCTGGTTGTCGAACGGGGAAATGCGGACCAGACGATGGGTGCCGCCCTCGACCGAAAGCCTGCCGTAGGCGTAAGGCGCGTCTACCTCGAACGTGGCCGATTTGATGCCGGCCTCCTCGGCGTAGGAGGTGTCCATGACCTTGGCCTTGTAGCCGTTGCGCTCGGCCCAACGCAGGTACATACGCAACAGCATCTGCGCGAAATCGGCCGCGTCCACGCCGCCGGCTCCGCTTCGGATGGTCACCACGGCGCTGCGCTCGTCGTATTCGCCGTCGAGCAGGGTCTGGATCTCCATCTCGTCGAGGTCCTTCTGCAGCTCGTCGACGCCTTTCTGCGCCTCCTTCATCGAATCGGGATCGTCTTCCTCCTGCCCCAATTCGTACAACGTCTCGATGTCGTCAAGCCTGCTCGAAAGCGAATCGAGCTTCTTGATCAGCCCCTGCTTGTTGGAAAGCCGACTGGTGACCTTCTGCGCGTTCTCCACGTCGTCCCAAAGATTCGGCGCCGATGCCTCTTTCTCGAGTTCGGCGATCTCGGACTTCAGACGCTCGACGTCCAGCGCCTTTTCAATCGTCTCGTATTTGCTACGCGCCTCGCCCAACGACTGGGAAAAATCAAATTCTGCCATTGCACTCCACCTTAACTTCACTCACTGAAAATTTTCTGACCGTCGTTCTCACCGCAAGGTCGTCGCCGGAAACCCGATACCGATTCCCGCGGTTGTTTCGACCTGCCTGATTGTCGGGATGCCTGTCATTGCCTTCGACACATTGCCAGACGAAAAACCAATCACCTTGACCGACGCGACCTTGCCGTTACCACATAGATAAGGCCGTCAAAGACCCGCATAGATCGCAGGAATCACCAGCGCGAGCAGCATGGCCGCAGCCACCACGATGCAGATCGCCCGCACGATGTTGCGGCGACGGCTCTCGCGGCGTTCGCGTTCTTTCCTGTAATCACTCACAATCCTTCATTGTATCGGTCCTGCGGGATTTAGTGTCTTGAAACCTTGACTTCTGAACCACAAAAAGACAAACAAGACAGCGTGCGCTAGATTAGAGACATATTTATTTACGACGATGCGACGAAAAGGAGCAAGTATGAGCGACGAACGGACGGCTTGGGGCTGGGGGCTGGCTTCGATCGACGAGGCGGGCAACACACTGGATGTGTGGTATCCGAAACTGGAAATGGGCACGGCGCCGAGCGAGGCCGATCGCCCCCGCCACGGTTTCGGCGCGCTTGTAAGTACCACCGCCGACGCACGCGGGGTACGCCGTGAACCGGTGTTCACCGTCTCATCGCTCGACTCCCCCATCGTCGACGCCGCCGACGCCTATCTGCGTCTGCACCTGCTGAGCATGTGCATGGCCGAGCCGAACACCATCAACCTCGACGGCATCTTCGCGGTACTCGCCAACGTCGTGTGGACCAACTACGGGCCGTTCTCCGCCGAAAACTTCGCGCTGCGCAAGTTGGATGTGATGAACACGATCGCAAAGTCCGGCAGCGTGGCAGGCGGCACGCCTGCTCCCCACGTCGATGTCAACGTGCTCGGCGTCGACAAGTTCCCGCGCATGGTCGACTACGTGGTCCCCTCCGGCGTGCGCATCGGCGACGCGGACCGCGTACGTCTCGGCGCACATCTGGCCGCCGGCACCACCGTGATGCACGCCGGCTTCGTCAACTTCAACGCCGGCACGCTCGGCACCTGCATGATCGAGGGAAGGGTCTCGCAGGGCGTCGTGGTCGGCAACGGTTCGGACGTCGGCGGCGGCTCGTCGATCATGGGCACGCTTTCCGGCGGCGGCAAGCTCCGCAACTCCATCGGCGAGCACAGCCTCTTGGGAGCGAACGCCGGCATCGGCATTTCGCTCGGCGACAACTGCGTGGTGGAGGCGGGCCTCTACGTCACCGCCGGCACGAAAATCACCATCCACGACAAGGCGAAGATCGCCGCGGGGCAACCGCTCGAGGTCGTCAAAGGCTCGGATCTTTCCGGCAAAGACAACATCCTCTTCATTCGCAATTCGGTGAGTGGAGCCATTGAGGCCCGCTACCGCAAGGTCGGCATCGCGCTGAACGAGAAGCTGCACAAGAACTGAATCCCCAACACAAAGGTCGACCGGTAGCATTGTGACAGTGGCGGAATATCAACACTGTCCAGCGTCTACCGGCCGACCTTTGTGCTACCTAGCGCTGGTCCATCGGCACATAGTCCCGTTCGACCTGCCCGGTATAGACCTGACGCGGCCGACCGATCTTGGTCTGCGGATCGGCCAGCATCTCGCGGTATTGCGCGATCCAGCCGGGAATGCGTCCAAGCGCGAAAAGCGGGGTGAACATCGGAGCATCGAAGCCGATGACACGATAGAGCAGGCCGGTGTAGAAATCGACGTTCGGATAGAGGTGGCGAGAGACGAAATAATCGTCGTGTGTGGCGATGTCCTCAAGTTCTGTGGCGATATCGAACAGCGCGCGCTCGTCTGCTGGAAGACGCCTGTCGACGTCGCCTCGCGCCATCAGCTGCTCCAAATAGTGTTTGGCGACCACGGCACGCGGATCATGGCATTTGTAGACGCGATGGCCGAAGCCTGAAATGCGGGCGCCGTTGTCTTTCGCATGTTCGACGAATTGGCCGACGGACTCGCCGGAGTCACGGATCACCTCAAGCTGTTTCAAGACCGCCTCGTTGGCGCCGCCGTGCAGCGGACCTGAAAGCGCATTGACTCCAGCCGCCACCGCCGAGTAGAGATTGGCATGGGCGCTGCCCGCGATACGCACCACCGAGGTCGAGCAGTTCTGCTCGTGGTCGGCGTGGATGATGAGCAGACGGCCCAGCGCGTGGATGGACAGATCGTCCGATTCATAAGGTTCGTAGGGCACGGCGAAACACATGCGCAGGAAATCGTCGACATAGCCGCGCGCCACGTCCGGGTAGAGCATCGGCTCGTCGCGACGGCGGCGGTAGATATAGCTGACGATGGTGCGGGCCTTGGCCATGATGATGCGCGCCGATTCGTCCAGCTGCTCGGGGTCGCTGATATCGGTGGTATCGGGATAGAAGGCCGCGAGCGCGTTGATGGCCGAGGCAAGCACGCTCATCGGCTGGGCCGAGCGCGGGAACGAGGCCATGAAACTACGGAAATCCTCGCCCACCATCGTGCGGTGGTTCAGGTCCAGGCAGAATTGATCGTATTGCACTTTTGTCGGCAACTCGCCATGTTGCAGAAGCCAGGCCACTTCAAGGAAATCGGACTGTTCGCACAGCTGCTCGATCGGGTAGCCGCGATAACGCAAAATGGACTTCTGCCCATCGATAAAGGTGATTTTCGACTCGCATTGGGCTGTTGTCAGAAAGCCGGGGTCGAGAGTGACGAACCCGTCGTTCTTAAGGCTGGAGACCACGATGCCGTCCGCCCCTTCCGTGGCTTTGACCACGGGCAAATCGAACTTGCTCGCATCGACATTGAGTTTTGCCTCTACCATGGCTTCCACCTTCCTCTGCGGCCCGGTTGAGGTTGTCAGCGGCACTGAGGCATGAATCAGACAAATCCGAAAGCACCACCGCAACCCATCAGGGATTGAACACACCTTATTTCATGAATGTAAACTGCAGCGGCCGATGTCCACGTTCCGTACATTTCCGACGATTCGCGGCTATGAATCCGGTCCAGCGTAACGACAAAAAGCGGCACCCGCATTCGAATTGCGGATGCCGCCTCAACGGTGGTATCGAATCAGGTCGATGACACCTGAGTCCTACGAGCGATTACTCGCGGACGGTCAGGATCTCCGGACCGTTGTCGGTGATGGCGATGGTGTGCTCGCTGTGTGCCCCGTTGGAACCGTCGGAACTGCGCAGGGTCCATCCGTCCTTGGCGTCCTGATAGATCTCGTCGGTGGTCTTCATGAACCACGGCTCGATGGCGATCGTCAGGCCCGGGCGAAGCTTGTAGCCGTGGCCGGCCTTGCCGTCGTTCGGGACGAACGGGTCGCCATGCATCACGTGGCCGATGCCGTGACCGCCGAATTCCATGTTGACGGTATAGCCGTGCTCGTGCGCCACGTCGCCGACTGCTGCGGAAACATCGCCCAGACGATTGCCGGGCTGCGCCGCGGCGATACCGGCCGCGAGCGCCTCTTCCGTGCACTTGATCAGCGCGATATCCTCCGGATCCGGGTCCTTGCCGACCACGAAGCTGACCGCGGAGTCGCCGCACCATCCGTCGACGCTGATGGCCAGGTCAAGGCTCACCAAGTCGCCGTCCTTGAGGTTGTAGTCATAAGGCACGCCATGCAGCACGGCATCATTGACAGAGACACAGATGTAATGTTTGAAGGGCCCTGTGCCAAAATCAGGGGCGTAATCCACGTAGCAGGATTCGGCGCCCTTGCGGCTTTCGATGCGACGGCGCACAAGGTCGTCGATCTCCAGGAGGTTGGTGCCGACCTTGGTGGTTTCCTGCAGCTCCTTCAAGATGCTGCCGACGAAACGGCCGGCCACCTTCATCGAAGCGATTTCCTTTGGCGTTTTCAATTCGATCATGCCTTCACCCTACTTCGTCAGGCCAACAATATTGGGGCTTTCTTTCGATTCGCAGCTTGGATTTTCCCTCAGCCGGCAATATCGTTGAATGCCACATATGAAAACGTCCCGACGACCGAGCATTTGCTCGCACTATCGGGACGTAATCGAAGCAAAAACCTTGCCACCAATAAGTGTCACGAAGGTTTCGTGACACGATTATCTGCCGATGCCGGTATCAGTTCTTGCCGAAACGGAAGGCGCGGATGATGGCCAGAATGCCCATGACGACCATGGCCACGCCTGCGAAAATGACCAGTATGATCACCGACGCGAACGGCGAGAAGAGCACGACGATGCCGGCAAGGATGGAGATGATGGCGTAGAAGATGGCCCAGCCCGACTTGGGCAGGCGCCACGTTTCGACAAGTGCCATAACGCCTTCCATGATCCAGCCGATGCCGACGGTAAGGGTGACCAGAATCGTCAGCATGGCCGTCGAAAGAACAGTGTTTTTGAGCATGACCACGCCGCCGATCACCAGGATGATGCCGACGATGATATCAAGCACACGCCAGCCGCCCGGCAGCCCGTTCTCGACAATCGCACCGATGACACGGATGACACCGGAAACGACGAAATAGACGCCCAACGCAATGGCCACCGCCACCAACGTTTTGCCAGGCCAGATCAACAACGCCAAGCCAAGCAAAAGGGCGACGACACCGACGACGCCGTAGACGATGCGGATGGTCCTCTTCGCTTGGTTCGGCAGCCAATTCTCGGCGAGCTTGAAGGGGTTCAGACGCCACCATTCGTTGCTGCCGGGTTGAGCCGAGTGAGCATTGAAACGGTTGCCACCTGCCGTTGGCCCGCCATTGTTGGGCTGCTGACCGTTCGGTCCGTATTGGCCTTGACCGTTCTGATTGGCATAGGGGTTTGTGTAGGGATTGCCATTGACGTAAGGATTGCCGTTTTGGTATTGCCGATTGTATTGGTTGGGATCTGCGGCATACGGGCCATAGCCGTTGGGACCATAGCCGTTGTACGGAGGCTGATTCGGATTCCCGCCCTGGCCGTTATACACGTACGGGTTGGCGTTGGGGCCTCCTTGTGGAGCACCACCTTGATTCCCGGCATACTGGCCGTAGTGCTGAGAGCCTTGCCCGGTATTTCCAGTATTGCGCGAAGACTGCTCGGCGCTGTCGTACTGGTTCTGGTTACCGCTCATGGCATTGGCGCCAGAAGCATAAGCCCCATATTCTGGCTGGCCTTTCGGCTGGCCGTTGGGATTCTCCTGATTGTTGTCGTTGCTGTCATTCACATTCGAACCATTATCATTCGTATTGTCGTCTGACATGTGGATTCCCCTTCCATGGTTTCCGTCGCCATCAAAACGTATAACGGCGTTCACTTCGACCGCTCAACCATTCAACAGAATAAAGCCGGAAGCTATTCCTTCATAATTGAATTTAACCTTCTTAAGATAACCCCAAGTCCGGATTAAACCAGCCTGATTACACCCGTTTTCCCCTTTATTACGCACAACTTCTTGTCAGCGAACGCCGATACAGTAGAGCCATGTCTACACCTTTGATTTCAGGCCTTGATACGACCTCATTCTCCAGCACCATCAACCCGGGCGACGACCTGTTCCGTTTCGTCAACGGCCCGTGGATCGACACCTATGAGCTACCTGACGACCGTTCGCGTTACGGCGCTTTCGACAAGCTCGCCGAAGATTCCGAAAGCCAGATTCGCGACATCCTCGAAGACGAGAACTGCCCGGCGCACAAGTCCCAAAGCCTCTACCGCGCCTTCCTCAACACCGATGCCATCGAAGCCGCCGGCATCAGCCCCATCAAAGACGCGCTCAACCGTATCGACAACGCTGCCGACAAGGCTGAACTCACCAAGGTCTTGGGAACACTAAGCACGCTCGGAGGCCCTGACCTCTTCGATTGCGGCGTCTACGGCGACCCCGGCGACCCCGAACACAACATCCTGCACATCGAGCAGGGTGGTATCGGGCTGCCCGACGAAGCCTACTATCGTGAAGACCACTACGCACCGATTCGTGAACAGTACATACACATGGTCACCAAGCTGCTGATGCTCGCCGATTACGGCGACAGTGCAAAGTGCGAAGCCGACGCCAAACACTTCCTTGAGATCGAAACTCGAATCGCCTCGAACCATTGGGACAATGTAGCGACCAGGGACTCCCAGAAGACCTATAATCCCACCGATTTTGCAGACCTCAACTCGACGCTCTCCCACTTCGACATCGCTTCGTGGCTTGAAGCCTGGCAGGCAGCCTACAATGCGTTGCCAGCCTCGAAGGCACAGCCGCTGGACCTCAAAGCCGCGTTCAGACGCACCATCGTGCATGAGCCGAGCTTCCTTTCCGGCCTCGACAAGTTCTGGGACGGCAGCGAACTCGAGGACCTGAAGCTTTGGGCACGTGTGACGATGGTCAGCGGCTCCGCCAGCACACTGAGCAGCGACTTCGACAAGACCCAGTTCGATTTCTACGGCCGTGTGCTTTCAGGAGCCAAGCAGCAGCGTGACCGTTGGAAGCGCGGCGTTTCTCTGGTCAACGGCATCTGCGGAGAGGAGGTCGGACGCGAATACGTCCGCCTCCACTTCCCCGAAAGTTCGAAAACACGAATGGAACAACTGGTCTCCAACATCATCGAAGGCTATCGCGTCTCCATTTCTACAAGCAACTGGCTTGGCGAGGCAACCAAGACCAAGGCCCTTGAAAAGCTTTCGAAGTTCACCCCGATGATCGGATACACCAACCATTGGCGCGACTACACCGCCCTTGACATCAAACCCGAAATGAGCCTGATGGAGGATCTCAACGCGGCGGTCGCCTATGAAACAGGCTTCCAGTTCTCCAAGATCGGTCAGGTCGTGGACCGCGGCGAATGGCTGATGAACCCGCAGACGGTCAACGCCTACTACGAGCCGTCCATGAATGTCATCGTCTTCCCGGCAGCCATCCTGCAACCGCCGTTCTTCAACCCGGATGCCGACGACGCCGCAAACTACGGAGGCATCGGCGCGGTCATCGGCCACGAGATCGGGCACGGATTCGACGACCAGGGCAGCCAGTACGACGGCGACGGCAAGCTCAACGACTGGTGGAGCGCGGAAGACAAGGCGAACTTCCAGAAACTCACCACCGCGCTGATCGACCAATACAACGGGTTCATCCCCTCCCAGCTTGAGGAGAAGTATGGGGATGACTTGAGCCAAGCCCCACATGTCAACGGCGCGTTGACCATCGGCGAGAACATCGGGGACCTGAGCGGTGTCAACATCAGTCTCAAGGCCTATGCCTTCGCGTTGGACAAGGCCGCCGGGCGTTCGGTCGACGGTTCGCCGCAGGCAGTAGCCGCGTCGCTGGCAAGTGCTCCGGAAATCGACGGATACACCGGCCTGCAGCGTTTCTTCCTAAGCTATGCCTCGATCTGGCGCACTGCGCAACGCGAGGAGCTGACCGAGCAGTATCTGCAGATCGACCCTCACTCCCCCGCAGAATTCCGCACCAACGGCATCGTGCGCAACGTCGACCTCTACTATCAGGCCTTCGAAGTCAAACCCGAAAACAAGTTGTGGCTAGCACCCGAACAGCGAGTATCCATCTGGTAGGAAACCTTCGTTCGATCACTTTGGACGGATCAGCGCAAGAAGATTACGTATGTAGCGATTGAACGGACGGATCGACTAAAAGCCAGTGGCCGGAACGTATTGACGACGTTTCGGCCACTTCTGCATTCGGCCTCGGGTTTTATCCCACCGACGCCACCAACCGGTCGGCGGTCTCGTGCCCTTCGAACACCTCACTGGCATCCCACGATTCGTCCTCGGTTTCATCGTCTGAGGACTGACCATCGTGCTGAGCATGATTGGCCGCCGGCCCACTGACTGTTTGCGTGTTCTCATCCTCACCAGAAGCACGATTCTGGTCTCCTGCGGACACTTGGGCCTGCAATTCGCCACCTTCAGCCGCCGCACCCTCAGCTCGTTCCTGCTCCGCATTGAACGGGTCATGCCCATTGCCCCGCTCTTTTGCTCCCGGTTTGACGCGTTGGAAAACGGAGATGCCAAAACTGAGGTCATGGCCTACGCTGGTCGCTTCCATCACCATCCTGCTATGTTTCGTGCCGTCTCGGGTCCATTCCTCGGTCGCCAAATTGCCTGTGGCGATGACCGGATCACCTTTCTTGAGACTGGAAAGCACATTCTCTGCCAGCTGGCGGAACACCTTGACGCTGATCCATGTCGTAGGTCTGTCCCGCCATTCATTGACCGCAGGATTGAAATATCGTGTCGTACAGCCGATTCTGAACGACGCGGCGGCCGGCCCTCCCTCCTTACCGAAACTTTGAGGGTTCGCACCCATAAATCCTGAAATCGTCACCGTACCTTGCTGTGCCATCGACTCTGCTCCTTTGAAAAACGTCTGCTTGATTGTGGACTGCGGAGCCCGCCAGATGACCCATGAGATTCACATACATTCGCGATTGAGCCCCAGCGCTGAAATGGCCATCGACGAACCCCGCGGTTCTTCCAGTATGCGGTCTGGAACCAAGGATTTTCAAGCCGAAACGGGCACTGTGGTCGAATGATCAGGGTCCCGGCGTGTTGTGGATGCAATGTGGACGAACAAGCCGCTATCCACCGCAAAAACCGAAATGTGCATAACAAAAGCAGCCGCAAACCCATCGCCGGGAAAACGAGATAACGATAGGATCAGGAAACAGGAATATCAATAATGCCGAATAACGAACTGAAAATAGCAGAATATTACCGATAATAGAGTCGCAAAGCCCTCCTCTCCCTGATACAAATCACTACAGCGAATACGGCCGACCACACAAAAACGGGTGGGCGGCACTGCATACCAATCAGTACACAGCGCCGCCCACCCTATTGCAAAGAGCACCGATCACTTTCCATCCGCGCTATTTAGTGTCTTTCAGCGCCACAAGCGCAGAGAGGTGCCACACGCTTGGCACTGCCAAGCAAACGCATAGTGAAAGCGCCGGAATCACTCACTCATAGTCATAGAAACCGTGACCGGTGGACTTGCCCAGCTTGCCCTTGTCGATATAATCCTTCTTGATGCGTTCCGCGAACTCGCGCTGCACCGGATCCTTGCTGTCCTTCGAGAGGTTGTAGGGCGTCATCATGCCGACGGTGTCGTAGATCTGGAACGGGCCGGAAGGCGCGCCGGTGGCGATGCGCCAGGTCTTGTCGATATCCTCGGCCGAAGCCACACCACGCACCCACAGGTCGGCGGCCGCATTGAGCAGCGGCACCAGCAGCGAGTTGAGCAGATAGCCCGGCTGTTCCTTCATCACGCGGATCGGCACCATGCCGATCTCCTCGGCGAACTTGGCGACCTGCTCGAAGACGGCGGGATCGGTCTTCGGCTGAGCCATGACCTCGCCGGTGTTGAATTTCCAGATCTCGTTGGCAAAGTGCAGGCTCATGAACTTCTGCGGCCGATCGGTAAACGGCGCGATCTTGCTCGGTAGCAACGTCGAGGAGTTGGTGCAGAAGATGGTCTTGGCCGGCGCATATTCGCTGACCTTCTCCCACGTGCTCTGCTTGATGTCGAGACGCTCGGGAATGGCCTCGATGATGATGTCGGCATCCTTGACCGCGTCCTTCAGGTCGGCGGTGGCGCGGATGCGCGAGACGGCGGCATCAAGCTTCTCATCGGTGGCGTCGGCAATGTCGCGCTTGTACTGCTTCTTCAGATACTCCCAACGCTGTGGGAGCTTGGCCAAAATCTCGTCGCTGATATCGTAGGCGACCACGTCCTTGCCCTTATACGCCGACTGAAAAATGATCTGCGAGCCCAAGACGCCAGTGCCCAAAACCGTAAGATTCTGCATTGATTGTTCTTCTTTCGTTATTGCCGCCGCGCTTGCCACACCACCGATCCGCAACGGCCTGCGTACGCCGGAGCGGCATCTGACCTACGGTGACGCTCCAAACCCTACCTACTCAATGTTCACAAAAATGTGGCCTACATCACATTATACTCATCATGCAGATAGCAATGAGACGATTCCGATATGGTTCGTCGCATTCCCGGATTTCGGTGTCACCAAAACGACATGTGGCCGTCTTCGTAATAAGAAGACGGCCACATTGGCTTTTGGTAACGCTCTATGATTCAGAGCATTGCGGCGTAACGCTGCGCCAACGTATCGGCGGCCTCGGTTGCAGGAACCTTCACCGCGTTCTCCCCGTTGCGGTCGCGCACCTCAATGGTGCCGTCGTTCAAGAAGTCGCGGCCGACCACGGCGACCAGCGGCACGCCCAGCAGCTCGGCATCCTTGAACTTGACGCCGGGCGAAACCTTCTTGCGGTCATCGTAGATGACCTCGAGACCCTTGGCCTCAAGCTCCTCGACCAGCTTCTCGGCTCCGCCGAACGCCTCGTCCTTCTTGCCGGTGGCCACCACGTGCACCGCGGCGGGCGCGATGTTGACCGGCCAGGCCAGGCCTTTCTCGTCGTGATGGGTCTCGGCGATGCAGGCCATGACGCGAGAGACGCCGATGCCGTAGCTGCCCATCCACACCGGAACCGCCTTGCCGTTCTGGTTCAAAACCTTGAGACCCAGCGCCTCGGAATACTTGAGACCGAGCTGGAAGACCTGACCGATCTCCACGCCGCGCTCGAAGCTCAGCGGGCCGGAGCCGTCCGGGCTCATGTCGCCGTCACGCACCTCAGTCGCCTCCACGGTGCCGTCGGCCTTGAAATCGCGGCCGTAGACCATGTCAAAGGCGTCGACGCCGGACTTGTCGCCGCCGGTGACCCAAGCCGAGCCCTCAGCGATATGCGCGTCGACCAGATAACGCACCGGATCCTTGATAGTGGAACCCTCCACGCGCGCCTGCGGGCCGAGCACATTCGGCCCAATATAGCCCTTGACCAGTTCCGGATGGGCCTTGAGATCGGCCTCGTTGGCCTCTTCGATCTCGGCAGGGGCGAACTGCGCCTCAAGCCTCTTCATATCGACCTGGCGATCGCCCGGCAGCGCCACGACAACGACTTCGCGCCACGGCTTGCGGTGGTCCTCGTTCTCGTCATCGGGCTCGCCCGGATGCTTGACCGCGATGACCACGTTCTTCAGCATATCGGTGGCGGCCCAGTCGCGGCCGTCCTCACGCGGGTAGAGCTTGTTGCACTGCGCGACCATATCGTCGACGCTGCCCGCCTCGGGTAGGTCCTTTAAAGACATCGCCGGAGTCTTGGAGCAATCCACGGCCGGCACCTCGGGGGTCGTCA